>JBEKUD010000022.1:0-50431 GCA_049515395.1 Candidatus Sulfotelmatobacter sp.
CTAACCGTGTCGGCAGTTAGGACATAGGGAAATCGGGCGCGAGGATCCGAAATGAGGCTAAGCCATGAAGTACTCGCTAACCCTTGACTCCTTTCGGGGATCTTGCGACATCTTTACGATCTTTCGACAGAGGATTACCTGGAGCAAGACTTCATCAAGCACCCACAACGATCGCAACGCATCGCTAAGAGCGTGGGATTCCTCGCCTCTCGCTTTAGTCGTTATTTCTTTAGCGCGATCCAGAATCGCATGACGTGCATCGGTTATCCTCTGTGGCAACCTAGTTGGGTCGAGTTCAAGAATCGCGCATTGGTAGAGTCGTTTCCAGTCCGTTCGGAATGGAACACCGGCAAATGGGGTAACCCGGGTCGGAGCCATTAGGGTGTGTCTCTCCTCGTGACAAAGAGTACTAGCGAGAGTTTAAGAGACATCGCTGGGTATGTCTGTACGCAAGCGTACGGATGATGCGTGAACCGTTACCCTTGCAGAACGCTAATTGCCGAAATGCGCTGAGCGTCATAGAATAGATCTTGCGGGAATTAACCGCTGCTGCTTGAAAGGGCTGATCCCTTTGGGCTGTTGGGTTGCCACTATTCTCGCGAACACTTCTGCGCTAGCCTGCTGGCTCCGCGAGAGTCTTGATTTGATCGCCGAAACAGCATCGGCACAATACATCAACTACGAAGGTTCTGGAAAGAACGGAAACACCAACCGACAAAAACTCCGCAGTTGCAGCAGGCGACGACGGACCTCCCGGAAGACCCTTAATTAAACTTTTTCAGTCATAGCGCTGAAGCTTGAAGGATATTGACGCGCTCGTCAAGGGGGGAACGGTGCGAGACGTTCGTGGTGCCTACCAACTCGGGAATTCCGGATTCTTGAGCAACATTGCTCATCCCGTGCGACGGAGAGCCTCTGTCGCGCTCGTCTTACCTTCGGCGCGCAAGGTCTGCAAGAATACTTCGACCTCTGGCACGCGCTTCATCCCACGAATATCCGGATAGTTGGGGTAAATCGCATGGAGCAACTGCGCGCTTTCCTCGACGCTGAATCTGTCATCCATTACTCATGCACTCAAGCTGACGTGTCTGCGATTGGAAGCTGCAGCTGACGGTACGTCGTCAGCGCTGGCCTTCATCGCTGACTCGTAAGTCCAACAACCCACGCAGCGCGACGCGGAAACGTGCTTTCCCAGACCCGCAAAAACGTGTAGCGCCCGGCACGTGGAAGGGCATAGCGGGCACGGTCAGGCCGCCCTGCTCGCCGCGATCTCGCGACTAGTGGTGATTTCTACTGTGAAATCCTCGACGACCCGGGAGCCAGTGATAAGAGGTCTTGTCATCTTGACGATTTGCTGATTGCGTTCGCGAAGTTCTTCTTTTTTCCCAACTTTTGCTTCGCACTCTAACGTGCTAGTAAACATAGGGATTCTCCTTTGTCTTGGAGTGTCCATTCAGTGCCGTCGCCAATACCCCCGTTTTGGTTTTGTTTCCTCGCTGCGGAAAGCCCCTTGGGGAGGAGAACCTTGGACTCTCGGATAGTCCTCGGCCGACTTCCCGCGCATTTACCACATAACCCCTTTACGCTACAACAATGATTGTCCTTCAGCACGGGAGCTTCCATGCGATATCGTTGCCATTGCTGTGTTGGAAATAGAGGAGTTATTCCGTTCCTCTTCATCGTGACTTGGCCTGACGAGTGTCGAATAAGTGTCACCGTCATCGATTCGTCAGTCGTCCCTGACGCAGAACACGCCCCAGTCAAGCGGATGACAGGCGGACGATTCGCACACTCCAGTCCCCGGTTAAGTCAAAGTCTTTTGCCGAAGGTCTCAAACGCGGTCAGCGCTCTGTGGCCAGAGGCGGCGAAATATGCACGTGGTTTACGTTTAGATCGACGAACTTGGCGGACACGAGATTAAAACGGCCCTTCGGTGCCTGTGGCCGCCTCACCCCGGTTGAGCGTATCTTCCACTCTTTGCAGGAGTTCCGAAGGAAGAAAGGGCTTCTCAAGGATGTCTGCACCGTTTTTGATCAGTTCGCCCAATTCGGGAAATTGATCACCAAAGCCCGTGATAAACAAAAACTTCGTCTCGGGGCGCTCCGCACGAATTCGCTCTGAAACCTCAAGTCCGTTGAGCTGGGGCAGAACAATATCACTCACCACAAGGTCTATTCTGCCATCGTGTTGTTGGCAAAAGCGGATTGCCTCTTCACCATCGGCGGCAGAAAAGACCGACAATCCGTTGCTTTCGAGGGTCCTGTGCAGAAGACTTCGAAGGTTGTTGTTGTCTTCGACGATCAAGATGGTAACGCAACTCGGGCGGGGGGATATGAGGTGAGGCCGCCCGTGCGGCGATTGAATTTCTTCTGTGCGCGGTAGCGCCAGCTCGCGCATCGTCCGTCGAGCGAGTAGGCGTAGGGAATCGCTCTGCTGAAACGTCAAAAGGTGCGGCACCCGATCCATCACGGCCAGTGCGCCCAGCGCGAGGGCATCATCGGTAATTAACGGTGTACCTGCGTAGAATCGAATACCAACCTGCTTCACCAAGAAACTGCTTATGAACCTTTCGTCAGAGAGCGGATCCGGGACAATCAGGAGATCAGATTGCAAGATCGTGTAGGTACAGAACGAACCATCTCGCGGAGTCTCATCCAACTCCAGGCCGACTTTCGCCTTAAACCATACCTTTTGCTCATCGACGAAGGCGACTACGGCGACTGGAGCATCGCAGATGAGAGCGGCCAGTTGGCCAATCTCGTCGAACGCTGCCTCGCGAGCTGTTCCCATCATTCGAAAGCTGCGAAGCTTTTCGAGACGAGAGCTTTCGTTTTGCGGTAGAGGCGACTTCACTGATGCCTCACAACAATACGTTCAGAAGCCCCCTCAGTACGTCTGACACGAACGCGAAAACTTGGGGTCACGGAGGGCACGCCGCACATACCCCATTCCTGCAACACGGCTCTCCATGATGTTCCCCCGCAGTGACTGGATCATCATGCCCAACGTGACGTATGTTTATTCAGTAATACCGCTAACGCAAGTTGGTGTCAAGATCGGTCCCTGTGAAACGCGTTCCGAATGCGAAGCGCTAAACAGTTGGGTGCGGAGAGTATGGAGCAAACACTTGCGCGCGATTCCACTTATCACTCAGATCTGACAGCCGGGCAGTATTGCAATCTACTCGACCTGGCACTGTTAGCGCTCAGCCGCCCCACAACAGATGCTCTTTTCCCTGCCGTGGCACTCCAGATTCGAAATGCCTTGAATTTTGACGTTGTCACATTGGGTCTTTACGACTCCATTACGGAAAGCATGCATATGGAGATTTGGAGGGCGGGCGACGCGAAGAAGAGATCTGAACTCATTTCCGTTCACTCTTGTGCCAGCGGGTGGGCCTGGAAAAATCAACGATCCGTGCTTGTCCAAGACTCGGACACCGAATCGAACTTGCCCGTTTCCTTAAGTGTACTTCGCCAACTCGGCGTTCGTACTTACTATGTCTTTCCCCTGACAACAAGCCGCCACAAGCTGGGAGCCATTGGTTTCGGCAGTTTGGATGTCATCCCCCGGGCGAATGCAATGATCGAGTCGTTGCGCCGTGGGGCTGCGATAATCGCTCAATTCCTGGACGCACCCTCAACCGATGGGATGATAGCGCAGACAGATTCTGTCCAAATCACCCCGGTCATAACGTCAGGGCCCGAGCGAGCGCTGCAGGATTTCGATCGGGGCGATCAGGCGACTCCGGACGAAGCTTTCCATGAAATCGTGGGGAATAGCGCCCCTCTCCAAGAAATGCTGAGACAGGTGAGGACGGTGGCGGCCACAGACGCGACTGTGCTTCTGCTGGGAGAGACAGGTACCGGAAAGGAGCTGGTTGCGCGGGCGATTCATCGGATCAGTTCTCGGGGCGATAGCAAGTTTGTCAGCGTCAACTGCACTGCGATTCCGACAGAGTTATTGGAAAGTGAGCTATTCGGACACGAAAAGGGGGCTTTCACTGGGGCGGCCAACCGGCGCGTGGGTCGTTTGGAACTAGCTGACGGAGGAACCCTGTTATTGGATGAGGTAGGGGATCTCCCAAGTGTAATTCAGCCAAAGTTGTTACGGGTACTACAGGACATGGAATTCGAAAGGCTCGGCAGTAACCGGACAGTGAAAGTTGACGTGCGGCTGATCGCTGCAACAAATCAGGAGTTGCAGCGGGGAATCGCAGAAGGTCGGTTCCGCGAGGACCTATTCTATCGGCTCAATGTCTTTCCGATTCACGTTCCCCCTCTGCGGGATAGAAAAAGTGACATTCCCGCCCTCACGCGTTACTTCGTGGCCAGATATGCAAGTAAAGCGAATAAGTCGATTACGAGTATCCCTAGCGAAGCAATGAGCGCCCTCGTGAATTGGAGCTGGCCGGGAAACATCAGAGAATTGCAAAACCTGATTCAGCGCTGCGTGATTTTGACGAACTCAACCGTCCTGAGAGTTCCGCTTGGCGAACTGGTAAGAGACACAAAGCCATCCTTTGGCTGGATGTCCCAGGAGAGTGAGCGTGAGCTGATCCTTCAAGCCCTGAAAGAGGCGGGCGGAGTAATAGGCGGCGCATCCGGTGCGGCCAATAGGCTGGGAATGAAACGCACGACCCTTTACTCGAAAATGAAAAAGCTGAAGATTAGTGCCGCCGAGTTCCAACCTAGCTGCTAGTTACCAGTGCGGGTAGTAGCAAGGTCGGAGATGTTCGGATATTCGTGGAACTTGCAGTCGAAGTTGGAAGGGCAGTATCGAGTCCGTGTCACGCGATCGACAAGTCATTGACGCCATCTCGCGATCCCGATACAGCTAGAACTGTGATTTACATCTCGACATCCCGCGAAAGATCATTTTGCAGAGATCCCGAGGCAAGAGGTGCAGAATGAGCAACGTGGGAGCCGATCGCGGAAACGACACTTTCGTTCTAACTCATGGGCGAGCACTTTTTGTAACGCGGGGAGGACCATGACAACCGCCGCGTTTGCCAACACACCCCTGTCGTACCTTCCTCTATTTTCGCCGCGGATAGATCTTCCTGGCGGCCCGCCCAGGCTTATCTGGATTGGCGGGCGCAGCAAGATGACTATAACTAGACAAAGAGGAGGGATGGACCGATGTTTACAAGTCGAGTGCCTGGCAAGAAAGGCGAGGCAGAGGAGCTAGGAGCGATTTCCCGGTGGATAGGTTAGCGGATGACGTACTCCTGCCGATCACTCCGGGGAGTTCTAGCTCCAGTCCGGATTCCGGCGATCTCCGAGGAAACATGACCATGCCTTCCACCGCCGTGTTCTGAGTCGACCCTCAAATCCTTCGAGTTGCGAACAAGACGTGCTCGCCACCGATCATCCGATCATCCGATCATCCTGCAATAGCCTGGGTAATGTTTTTCTTCATCGCGTTCCTTGCCATGGGAAGAGTTCCGATCCTTGCCTGATATTCAGGCATTTCAGTCATACGGTGACTACAAATGCGCCACGACTGCGATGCTCGCTCTAGGCGCTGAACAAGGGGACGACACCTGTGCTGCAAGGCCTTCGAGCACAGTGTTAGGAATACCGTTGTCCGGCTCCTCTTGTTTAATTCGTGCGAAGCTCAGCCTGGAACTCTTCACCCGGTGCCGTGAGCTATTTCTTGCAAGGTCTACACCACGGCGAACAGATTCTTCTCGGCCTGTGTCACAAGACTGTCGAACTGGGAGTGGTCCAGGCAAATCGCGTGTTGCCCGAAGCGAGCGTCCTTTCCGACCACGTGCCAGTAAGGCATCCAGTAGAACTGCTTGCTCTCGCTGCCACCTTGCAGCACAACCAGGAAGGGATAGTAAGTTACTTCCTCTTCCTCCTCACCGAGCCATGAATCTAACTTGTCGGGAAGAAACGCGTGGACCACCTTAAAGTCGCCATCGCCAAAACCCAGTTGGAAATCGAGGGACACGTGCAACTCACGTGCTCCCCCACAGACTGGACAGTCCTGCGGCGGCGCCTTGGAAAAGTCGTACAAGGCATCGAACAGCCTGAGGGAAGTGGAAACCTTGTTGTGACACCCGGTACAGTAATAATATTGTGCGGCCACGTTGAGCCTCCCTTGCACTTGACGCGCTGGTTCCGAATCACCACTCTTTACTCGGCAACCGCCATTCGACACTCGCTAATCAGCACTCACTCCCGATGCGAAACTTTGTTCGTCGCGCCATCTTTCGTCGCGCCATCGCCAACAGGCAGCATGATGGCGAGCAGATCGCCGCGTAATTACGGGAGCGGCGAGATTCAATTCCACTTACCTAAGAAGAGCAGCGAACGGCATTTTTGTCCGTAAGTTTCATCACAGAAGCTTGTGATGCAGGTCGTCGCTTCCTTTTCGGGCAAGCGTTAAGCTGAAACGTTCAGACAGGAGCGAAGTGCGCGAAATCGTCAAACATTTGTGGCCAGAGATCGCCTGGATTGAAAATGTCGAACTGCGCGAGCAAGTGACGCAAGTCTGGATCAACGCCCTGGAGAGAAGTTCTCTGCAGCCCGAAGATCTGAATCAGATTCCTTTCACACTGCTGGTTCCAAACTGTCCCATCACTTTCATGGAGCACAAACGTTGCGTGGTACACATCGCGCGCGCGAGTGCTACCGCGATGCGGGAGTTGATGGGGCGTGCTTTGCCCATTGATCCGGACACGGTGACTGCCGGAGCGATTCTGGCCGACGTGGGCAAACTGCTGGAATACGAAAAAGGACCCGATGGCAAGAGCCGGCAGAGCGAGCGCGGCGAGGCGTTGCGGCATCCTTTCACTGGAGTTGCGCTGGCGCTGGAGTGCAATGTTCCCGACGCCGTTTGTCACATCATTGCAGCGCATGCCGGGGAAGGCGATCTGGTGAAGCGTTCCACTGAGGCTTTCATCGTGCATCACGCCGACTTTATGGCGTTCCTGCCCTTCAAGAATCCCAAGAATATCAAGGTAAAACCCTAAGGAGAATTCCTTGCCCGCGACAAACCCGAGTGCTGCACCAAAAGAAACCGTCACTGCCAAAATGGCCCGCTGGGCTGCAGGTCTGCAATACAAAGATCTGTCGCAGGACGCGATTTACCAGGCCAAACGTTTCCTGCTGGATTCCATCGGCTGCGCCTTAGGCGGATACCAGCAGCACGACGTGAAAATCGCTCTGGAGGTTCTTGGCGAGATCGCGGGACATGGCTTCTCCACGATCATTGGATCGGGGGCGCGGATCGATCCCGTTTCGGCCGCTCTGGCCAACGCGCTGATGATCCGCTGCATGGATTACAACGACATTTACTGGAAGCAGGATCCTTCGCATCCTTCCGATATGTTTCCTGCCGCGATGGCATGCTGTGAGCGTGCCGGCAGCGGCGGCAAGGAGTTGATCGTCGGCCTGGCCCTGGGACATGAGTTCGAGATGCGTCTTTGCGAAGCGGCGTTTCCGGGTATCCGCGAGCGAGGATGGCATCATGCGACGCTGACTGCATTTGTTTCGCCCATCGTTGCGGGTCGCGCGCTACATCTTTCGTGGGAGCAGATCCAGCATGCCATCGGCATCTCCGCCAGCCGCCACTGCACATTGGGGGCAGTTACCGCGGGCAAACTGACCATGATGAAAAACACAGTCGATCCGATGGCCACGCAGAGCGGAGTATTTGCGGCGCTGCTGGCGGAGAAAGGATACTCCGGCCCCGAGCATGTCGTGGACGGCAAGGAAGGATTGACTCACGTATTCGGGCCGGAATGGAAGTTAAATCTGCTGACTGATGGTTTGGGCGAATCATGGCGTATCACGCAATGCGGGATGAAGGCATTTCCTACCGAAGCACTGACCCACACCCCGATCTCGGCTGTGCTCGATCTGGTCAAGACGAACGATCTGCATCCGGAGCAGGTGGAGAAGATCCAAATTCGGTCGCTGGCGCGAGCCGCCGATATCCTTTCCGATCCCAGCAAATACGACCCGCACACCAAAGAGACCGCGGACCACTCGCTGCCCTATGTGATTGCGGCTGCTCTGGTGGAGCGGCAGGTGACACCGCTGCAGTTCACCATGGACAAAATCATGGATCCGGCGATCCGGGAACAACTGAAAAAAGTGGAAGTGGTTGCCGATCCAGAGATCGAAAAAGTTTTCCCGGCATTACAGAGGGTAATCGTCAATATCACAACTACGAACGGACGCAAGTTCAGCAAACAGCTTGACTTTCCCAAGGGCGATCGGCGAAATCCGCTGACCGACCGGGAAGTGGAAGAGAAATTCGGCGCGCTTGCGGATGGCGTGCTCTCGACCGGCGCGCAGAAAAAAGTTAAAGAGGCGATCTGGAATCTGGAAGACAGCGACTCGGTCCGCAAGCTGATGGGGCTGATGAAAGCAGACGTCCAGCGCCAGATGAGGAGTGTCAGGATCAAAGGCAAAGTGAGAACGCGGGTGAATGGAAAGAATCGGCGGAAACCCGCATTGGTGTAGGTCTGTTTGCACCGGTTCAGTCGTTCACAAATCTGTTCGGAGTTCATTATGGCCCAGACCATGGTTGAGAAAATTGCGCAGGCACACCTGGCGGAAGGACCAAAGCGGCCTTTACGTGCCGGTGACTTCTTGTCCATCCGGCCCGATCACGTGATGACGCACGACAACACCTCGGCGGTGATGAGCAAATTCAAAGCGATTGGCGCCAAGAAAATTTGTGATCCCAAACAGCTTGTTTTCGCGCTCGATCACGACATTCAGAATAAAGACGAGTCCAACTTGAGGAAATATCGCGCGATTGAAGCCTTTGCCAGAGAACACGGTGTCGATTTCTATCCTGCAGGTTCGGGCATCGGGCACCAGATCATGGTGGAACGCGGTTACGTTGTTCCAGGATCGTTCGTCGTTGCTTCGGACTCGCATTCAAACATGTACGGGGCGCTCGGCGCGGTCGGGACGCCCATCGTGCGCACCGATGCGGCCGCGGTATGGGCGACCGGCGAATTTTGGTGGCAGATTCCGCGGTCGATCCAGGTTGTGTTGGAGGGCAGGCTGCGCGAAGGTGTCACTGGCAAAGACGTGATCATCAGCTTGTGCGGGCTCTACAACCACGACGAAGCGCTGAACGCGGCGGTCGAATTCACGGGCGCCGGGGTGGCCAGTTTGTCGATGGACGCTCGATTGTCCATGTCGAACATGAGCACCGAGTGGGGGCCGCTGGGCGGCTGGTTCGCAGCGGATGCGGTCACCATTGAATATTTACAGGGCGTGCATCGGCGATTGAAGGAGCACGGCATTGAGCGCTTCACGGAACAAGACATTGGCCGCTGGGCTGCAAATCCGCAGCGTCCCGACCCCAATGCCTGCTACTCAGCGTGCATCACGCTCGACTTGGGCGAAGTAACGCCTCATGTCTCCGGGCCGGACACGGTACAGGTGATGCAATCGCTCGTTGCTATTGAAAAGAGGAAGATCGCGATTCAGAAGGCCTACTTGATTTCTTGTGTGAATTCAAGGGCGGAGGACTTGGACTCGGCGGCCCGTGTGTTGGAGGGAAAGAAAGTTGCGCCTGGGGTTAAGTTCTATGTAGGGGCGGCAAGCGCATGGGTGCAGCAGGAATCGGAAAGAAGCGGCGTTTGGCAGACGTTGCTCGACGCGGGGGCGAATCCGCTGCCGCCAGGATGTGGGCCGTGCATCGGCCTGGGCGTGGGGATTCTGGAGAAGGGTGAGGTGGGAATCTCTGCGACGAACCGCAATTTCAAGGGCCGCATGGGTGCGCGCGAGGCGCAGTGCTACCTGGCCAGCCCGCAAGTAGTCGCTGCATCCGCAGTGGCGGGATACATCGCGGGGCCATATTCGTTTGCCGATTTTAGACCGACACGCAGGATCACCGAATTCGCAGGGAGCGGAAAAAATTCCTCCGAAAAAGTGGAGATCCTTACAGGTTTCCCGGAGCGCTTAAAGGGCCGCCTCGTCTTTCTGCCGCAGGACAACCTGAACACGGACGCCATCTATGGCAAGGACTACACCTACCGCGACGACATGACGCCGGAGATGATGGCTGGGGTGGTCATGGAAAACTACGACCCACAGTTTGCCGCGCGCACTCGCGCGGGAGACGTCATCGTCAGCGGCTTTAACTTCGGCACCGGGTCGAGCCGCGAGCAGGCGGTTACCAGCCTCAAGGCAAAAGAAATCCCACTGGTGATCGCGGGCAGTTTTTCGCAGACCTACCTGCGGAATGCCTACAACAACGGGTTTCTGTGCGTAGAGGTTCCGGCGTTTATCAAACGATTACGGGAGCAGTTTGCCCATGAGATCGCAGGCCAGGAAAAAACGATCATCGGGGAAGAAGATGTTGAGATTGATTTCACCGCAAGCACGGTCGCATGGAACGGCGTGGAGTTTGCCTTCCCACCACTGGGCAGTGTTCCGCAATCGCTGGTGATTGCGGGAGGCGCGGAGAACCTGGTCGCGAAGAGGCTGGGACTTACTTAGAGAGGGGACCTAATTATGGCGAAATACACGGTGGTCACAATGCCGGGAGACGGAATTGGCAATCAGGTTCTGCCGGAAGCTCTGCGACTTCTGAAAGCGGTCGGCTTTGACGCGCAGTACATGCACGCCGATATCGGCTGGGAATGCTGGCGCAGAGAGGGCAACGCCCTGCCTGAACGCACCGTCGAACTGCTGGAGCGGCATAAGCTCGCGCTCTTTGGCGCCATCACTTCCAAGCCGAAGAAAGAAGCGGAGGCCGATCTCAAGCCTGAGCTCAAAGGTAAGGGCTACTCCTACTTCAGTCCGATCGTGACCATGCGCCAGCAATTCCATCTCGACACCTGCATCAGGCCTTGTATTTCCTTTCCGGGCAACCCGCTGAATTTCATTCGGCAGAAGCCGGCTGGCGGATTCGAGGAGCCTTTGGTGAATGTGGTTGTCTTCCGGCAGAACACGGAAGGGCTCTACGCAGGGGTGGAATGGACCAATCCCCCCGAGCCAGTGCGATCCGCGCTGGCCATGCACTCCAAGTTCAAACCGTTCTCTGAAACGCCGGGTTCTGACTTGGCCCTTTCGGTCCGCATCATCACTCGCCCGGCCGCTCGCAAGATTTGCAAGGCTGCATTCGAGTGGGCGAGGAAGTATGGATACGAATCGGTGACGATTTGTGAGAAACCGAACGTACTGCGCGAGACTTCCGGAATGATGGAGGACGAAGCAAAGGCCGTTGCCAGGGAATATCCCGGGATTCCGCTGTGGTCCACCAATATCGATGCGCAAACCATGTGGTTGACGAAGAATCCGGAAGACTACGGCGTAGTGGTGGCGTCGAACCTGTTTGGAGATGTAATCTCCGACGCGTTCGCGGGATTGATCGGCGGTCTGGGTTTTGCCGCGTCCGGAAATATAGGGGACGAAGTGGCGGTCTTCGAGCCCACGCATGGGTCGGCACCGAAGTACGCGGAACTGGATCCGCCGATCGTGAATCCGATTGCCATGTTCCTCTCGGCGGTCATGTTGCTGGAGCATGTGGGAGAGACCAAGAAGGCTGGCAAGATCCGCGATGCCATTGCCGCCGTAGTGATGGAGGGCAAAGTGCGCACCTATGACATGATGCGCATTACGGGCGGCACAAAGGCGATCAGTCAGGGAGCGGCCAGCACCATGCAGATCACGGATGCGGTTCTCGCAAAGATGGAGCCACACGTCACCTTGCACCCGGAACCGGAATACGCAGCCGCGGGCAATGGCAAGCGCTTTAGAGGACTTGCATGAGTGTCGGGATCGAAACCGCGGCGAAGCGCGTGGGCGAAGCGGGTCACTTCGGCCCGGAGATTCGCTCGGATGTGTATGTGGGGATTGAGCCGCGCGAGCGTGGCGGCATCGCCATCGACCTCGAAACGCGTGTCAAACCGTACTACGGGGATGCGATCCGCCGGCAGGCGGAAGAAGTGCTCGAAGCTCTTGGCGTGCAACACGCGCAAGTGACCATTCGAGACGAAGGGGCGCTGCCGTTCGTGATTGCCGCGCGTATGGAAGCCGCAGTCCGGCGTGCGGGACTGGGCGAAGGTACCCGCGTGCTTCCCAACCGTCTTTTGCCTGCAGCACTATCTCCCCGCGATCGTGTAAGGCGGTCACGACTTTATATTCCTGGCAGCGCGCCTAAGTATTTCATCAATGCCGCGCTGCATGGAGCGGATGCCGTCATTCTTGATCTTGAGGATTCCGTTCACCCCAACGAGAAGGATGCGGCGCGATTGCTGGTGCGCAACGCTCTGCGTGCAGTTGACTTTCTGCAATGCGAGCGCATGGTGCGCATCAACCAGCTCCCGCTGGGGCTGAAAGACCTTGAGGAAATTGTTCCCGAATCCCCTGACTTGATTCTCATTCCGAAGGTCGAGAAGCCAGACCAGGTAATCGATGCCAGTCGGAAAATCGCGGACATCAACGCCAATTCCGGCATCACGCGTCCGATCTGGCTGATGCCGATTCTGGAGTCGGCACTCGGAATCGAGAAGGCCTACGAGATAGCAACCGCGAGCGAGGAAATAGTGGCATTGACCATTGGGTTGGAAGACTACACGGCGGACCTGGGCGTGGTGAAAACCTCGACCGGCGCTGAATCCCTGTTCGCGCGGCAGCGAGTTGTGAATGCCGCCCACGCCGCCGGAGTGCAGGCGATCGATTCGGTCTTTGGCGATTTCGGCGATCTGGATGCTTTGCGCGTGTGGGCGATGAATTCTCGTGCCATGGGCTTTGAGGGCATGGGGTGCGTGCATCCGCTGCAGATTGCGGTGATTCACCAGGCCTTCGCACCAACGAAGCCAGAGCTTGAGCGAGCGCGAAAAATTGTGGCGGCGTACAACGAAGCTCAGAGAAAAGGTCTGGGCGTGGTAAGCCTCGGGTCGAAGATGATCGACCCTCCAGTCGTGCAGCGAGCCTTGAAGCTGATGGCGCAGGCAGAAGCAATGGGGCTGCTACATGAATGATCAAGTGGTGCAGGTTACGAGTTCTCATGGCCACTCTTGAAAAGGCGGAATTCGTCCGCAACGCCGCCGGCCGCATGGTCCCAGAGACTGCGAACGGCCGCCGGCAGGTCCCCTACATGGGCGTCGGCAAATACCAGCCTCATGGAAGCAAAGCTGCACCGCCTATCCGGACCGCCGCCGATTTTCCCGCGAACGGGGACAAGCGCGTTGCGGATCTTGAAACCGCTCTTCGCCAATGCGGTCTTCGCGACGGTATGGTGATTTCCTCGCACCATCACCTGCGGGATGGCGATCGTGTTGCGCTGATGGCGCTGGAAGCCGCGGCAAGGATTGGCGCCAAAGGTCTTATGTGGTTTCCCAGTGCGTCGTTTCCTTCACAGAACGGCGCCATCGAACTGATGAAGTCCGGCGTGATCGACCATATCGAAGGCAGCATGAACGGACCGCTTGGCGATTACTGCACGCAAGGGAAGATGCGTGGCATGGGCGTTCTGCGCTCACACGGTGGGCGCTGGCAGGCGATTCAGGACGGCGAGGTTCACATCGATATTGCCGTGATCGCCGCACCGACTGCAGACCCCTTCGGCAACTGTGATGGCTCACAGGGCAAATCCGCCTGCGGCTCGCTCGGGTTCGCATTGGCCGATTCCATCTATGCCGATCACGTCATCGCCGTGACCGACAACCCGGTTCCGTTCCCCTGTGTTCCCTGGCAGATTCAAGGCAACAACGTCGATTGCGTGGTTCGCGTCGACTCCATCGGCGATCCCGCCAAGATTGTCTCCGGCACAACGCAAATCACGCGCTCCCCCGACCGCCTGCGCATCGCCGAGCTGGTAGCGCTTTTCTTGCGCGAAGCTGGCATCATGCGCAACGGCTTCTCCTTTCAGGCCGGAGCGGGCGGAATTGCGCTGGCTTTTGTCAGCTATCTCAAGAACATGATGAAAGACGCGGGCGTGAAGGCGCGATTTGTGCGCGGTGGCTCGACCAAGTATCTGGTGGAACTGCTGGAAGAGGGTCTTACCGATTACATTCTCGATGGGCAGACATTTGACCTCAGCGGCGTGCAATCGATGGCAGGCAACGCATGCCATGTCGCCACTTCTCCATTCACTTCGTACAACTACCATGGCAAAGGAAATTTCGCATCCATGGTGGATGCCGTCGTGCTCGGCGCGACCGAAGTCGGTGTGAACTTCAACGCTAACGTTGTGACCCATTCCGACGGTCGCCTGCTGCACGGCATCGGCGGATGGCAGAACTGCCTGACGGCCGGATGCACCATTCTGGCGGTGCCTTCGTTCCGGGAGCGTATTCCGGTCATTGTCGACGAAGTGACCACACTTTGCGGGCCGGGAGAATTGATCGACGTTGTCGTGACCGAGCGCGGCATCGCGATCAATCCGCTCCGCCAAGATTTGATGGAGGCAGTCAAGGGCTCGAAACTTCCCATCCGCCCGCTGCCAGAGATTAAGTCAGAAGTGGAGCGGATTTGTGGAGGCAAGCCGCAAGTGACGCGGCGTGGTGACCGCACCGTCGCGATCGTCAAGTGGGTGGACGGCACCGTGCTAGACAGCGTGTGGCAGGTCGTCTGAAGCACACTGCAACGGATTTCGGTAGGTCCGCCTTTCCGTCAATCCGCTTTACGCCAGCTTGAATCCCGATCGTATCGCGCCACGGTCTTCGCAATTTCCACGGTCCTGGGTCCTAGATTCTTCTCATAGACGATTCCGTCCTGATCGACGATGAATGTCATGACTCCGGAGGAGCGATACTCCGCCGGATACGCGAGAAACGCGAAGCCACGTTTCAGCTTACCCTCCACAATGTAACTGCGTGATCCGCCGGGTGCCTTCGGGCCCTGAGCTTTCAAAATCTTGAAGTAGTAACCCTGGAATGGTTGTGGATTTTGATCGGTAGCTTCCTTATTGTCTTCAGTCGCAGCCGCAGCCACCAGTGGACCGATCGGGCTGGCGGACGCCTGGGAGCTCGCTTCCCAGTAAAGCCCATTTTGCTTCCCAGGATCGCTGGAGAATTTTTGAGCGTATTGTTTGTCGCTGTCGCCATCGTGCGGTTGCGCGTAATATTCCCTTTCTGCGTCGACAAGCTCGCGGCACACCTGGATCACTGCCAGTTCGTTCTTACCAATTCTTCGATACAGAATTTCCTGTTTTCCTGCTGCGGTATCGAAGTACCAGGCTTCGCCTTTATGCAGGAGTGGAATTGGTGTTGGCCAGTTTTCCGCGCCTATGTACAAGGTGGTTGTGCCATCGGGTTCCGTGACGAGACGGTGCATGCGCTCGTACTTCTGTACGAACTGAGCCCTGTCACTTGCGTCTTCGCTCTCATCCCCGGAGGAAACAATCTCTTTCGCATCGGGGCCTAGAATTTTCAGTAACGCTTGCTGATTGTTATTCTGGAGAGCGCTCACTAAGCTCATACTTGCTTTTGCCGCCGAGGAAAACGTTTCCTGCCCGGCTTGCGGGCCGCTCGGTGTACGGACGCTCGACTTACGTTCAACGGCAGGCGATTGTTGAGTAGACGATTGACCTGCAGCAACGTTAGAAAAAAACATTACCGTTACGAAAGCGCTGAGAGCTGACAGAAGGCCGATGCCACTCCGGTTAGATCTATGAGAACAAATTATCTCCGCCATCATTTCCGCGTCCTTTCTGGCGCCAAATCTCTGCGGGCGTTCGCGCGATCCGCTGACGGATCATTCACCGCCTTCCACCACCGCCACCGGCATGCATTCCACCCCCCCCGCCAAAGCTGGATCTTCCTCGTGAGGAGAAGCCCCGCGCTTCTCCGCCGCGGCTCATGCCACTAAGTGCGCCCGAGCGTGTGCCACTAAGCCCTCGCGCGCCTGTGTAACCTCTGGCTCCAGCACCGCCAGCGCCACGTGCTCCGCCCACGAATCCGCGAGCGGCACGATCGCCACGCCCATACGGCGCGAATCCTCTGTAATTGCCGTGAAAATAGGCATTGCGATCGTAAAAAGCGTGGCTATGAAAGGCATACGGGCCGCCGCCGTAACGCAGGAACCCTCCGCGCCAGTTGAAGCCCCAGGCCGGCCAGCCCCAGCCGAATCCGAAGAATGGTCCAATACCGAATCCGACGCCGAAAGAAAGATACGGTCCGCCCCCGCCCCACCAGGGATAAAATCCCGGCCACAATCCAACCGGGTAGCCATAAACAAGTTGGGGATCGTAATCTGGAACGTAGACCACATCTGGGTTCGCCGGAGCGATGTCAACGTCGGAACCTTGGTCAGTCACCGTTTGCTGCGGCGTCGATTTGAGATGTCCGGCTTCCTGCGCTTTTCTGCGCATGTCTTGGATGGCCTGCATTACATCGGCCTGCTGGTTGTAATTGGCGTCGCCCAGTTCAGAGGTCCAGGAAAGATTCTTGTCCAAATTTGCAAGGACGGAAGGGAACTGTGTGAGAGCCTTCACGCTCGGATCCCAGTCCTGCTGATTGACTGCGTCGCCCAATTCCTTACCCTTCAAGTTGGGATTCTGTTGCAGGAATCGTTCCACCTCCACGATTTGCGTCGGATAAGCGGACGCGGCAAGAATCTGGGCTATCAGGGCGTCTGGGTACAAAGCGATAGGAGAGACCAACTCCTGCAGTTGTTGCGGTGACAAGGGGGCCGTTTGTGGCTCGTTCTGGGCAGGAAGGGGAGGAGCTTCTTGCTGCGCCTGATCCGGCGGCGGCGGAGCTTGTTCCTGTGTCTGATCTTGAGGTGGAGGCGGCGGAGCTTCCTGTTGCGACGGATCTTGCGCCCAGATCGGAATCGCAAGTGACGAACTCACGCCGAGCACTAACGCAAGCGCGCAAATGGCCGCGCTTGGAAACCGTTTCCTGAATCTTATGAATTTCACAAGCCTCCTGCGGTGCGCGATACTCGCTCGCTTCCCTGAGATCAAGGGTACAAAGATGCCCCTCGATTTTTTTCGAGATTTGTTCAATAAAATCGCTCCGAGCAAATGAATTGAGTTTAATGCCACTATACCTGCTAACACATAAAGATGCCAAAAGTTGCAATGCCGTATACCAAGCTTGTCTTTCAGAGACTCTCGCACCCTTCGGCCGTGCAACTCATCCAATCTGTCGTGACTTAGCGATTGAACCGCCCGCTCGTCTTTCAAAGGAAGGTATTAAGACTCTATGGCGCATCTTTTTGATTCGTTCTCCATTCGAGACATCAAGTTTTTGAATCGCGTATTCGTCTCGCCGATGTGCGAGTACTCCAGCACCGAAGGGTATGCCAACGACTGGCACTTTGTGCATCTCGGGAGCCGCGCGGTTGGGGGGGCTGGACTCGTGCTCACGGAAGCAACGGCAGTAGTTCCGGAGGGCCGAATCAGTCCGCAGGATCTGGGCATCTGGAGCGACGGTCACATTGAGCCTCTCTCCAGAATTACGCGTTTTATTCACGGGCAGGGCAGCATCGCCGGAATGCAGCTGGCGCATGCGGGGCGAAAAGCGAGTACTTACCGGCCATGGGATGGGAACGGCGCAATTTCAGAAGCCGAGGGCGGCTGGAAAAACGTGGTGGCGCCCACCCCTTTGGCTTTTGCCGATCACTACCCGATGCCGCGAGCCCTTACCCGCGATGGCATTCACGAGATTGCTGTGGCTTTTGCCGAGTCTGCGCGTCGCGCTTGGGAGGCCGGTTTTCGAGTGCTTGAGATCCATGCCGCGCACGGATATTTGATTCATGAGTTTCTGTCACCGCTCAGCAATCGTCGAACGGATTCTTATGGAGGCTCGTTTGAGAATCGCACGCGAATACTGCGCGAGATTGTGGCTGCGGTTCGGCGTGTGTGGCCGGAGCGCGCACCCCTGTTCGTTAGGATTTCGGCCACGGATTGGGTCGATGGTGGTTGGGACATTGAGCAATCGGTGGAACTTGCACGGCAGTTGAAGCAGTCAGGGATCGACCTGATCGATTGCTCTTCGGGCGGCAACGTGGCGCAAGCCAAGATCCCAGTCGCTCCAGGCTATCAGACGCCCTTTGCGGAACGGATCCGCAGGGAAAGCAACATCATGACGGGCGCGGTTGGGATGCTTACGTCTCCGACTCAGGCCGAGCACATTCTCGCGACGGGGCAGGCGGACGCGGTCATCATCGCGCGAGAAATGCTGCGGGATCCGTATTGGCCATTGCGAGCGGCGCGAGAGCTGGGGCAGGTGATGGCATGGCCTGTGCAGTACTTGAGGGCTGCCCCCGAAGGCACAAAGGCTCGCGTCGCCGCGGATGTGTCGACGCTAACTAGAGCCGCGTGTGGAGCGGGAAGCAGTCTCGAAAGCGTGATTTCGTGATTGCTTGTGAGTCCTAGGGAAAACGCTGAGACGCCTGAGGGAGAGCGTCTTCACAGAAGGAAAAAAAATAAGGAGCAAACCGGGGAATCGTTTCCAAGGTTTGCTCCTGAGTTAGAGTAGTTCAATCCTCCGTTCCAAATTTCTTTAAATCTTCGGGTCCATCTGCCAATGCCACCGCTTCTTTGCCCTGCACCATTTCCCGGACCTTTTCTACCACGTCAGGATTGGCCAAGGTTGTGATGTCTCCAGTGTTCATCTTGTTGGACAGGGCTGCGAGAACACGACGCATGAGTTTGCCGGATCGTGTTTTGGGCATGTCCGGAACGATAAGCACGCGGCGCGGGCGGGCAATCTTGCCAATCATGGTTTCAATGGCCTTGTTGAAAGGCTGCCAACACCGCAACCGGCGGCTATCTTTCCTATGTGGCCGGCACCTTCAGTCGGGAGTCTCAGCTATTACGATAAAGAAACCTAAGGACGGGAGCGAAGGGCCGGGTCATGTGACTGGAGCGGTTTTTCCTGTGTGCGAACTGTCGCCGAGAAGAAAACGAAGACGCAAGGGGCCGTCGCCGAGGCTAGGCTACCACCAACGCAGATTTCATACACTACCGAGAGCCTCCAGAAAAGGGCGATCTACTGCGAGATGTGAGAACATTCGGTAGCGTCCTAATAGTGTTAGGACACTACCGAACATTCTGTCACACTCTGCCAGGCCCGCAAAGTACTTCAGAGTCGAGGAGGTAGTCCTTGGACCCGGCTTTCGCCGTAAACAGAGAGGAAGATGAGACCCGCCCAATCCGGTTCCACTCGGAGCAAATTACAGCACGTTTTCTCTCGCCCGATGGATCGGAGGTAATGAAGTCTCTGGAAGTCCGGTTTGACCCGCTGCTGGGGACGTCCTCTCGTATTGCCGAAGGTGTCATACTCTCGAAGGCTGATGAGGGCGCACTAGCTCTTCTCCAAACTCCCGACTCCGGCTGCCCGTTCTGCCCAGACCGAATCAGCAGAGTCACTCCCAATGTGTTGGAGCCAATTCACCACGGCGGACGCCTCGAGCGGGGAGAGTCGGTGTTGTTTCCTAACCTCGTTCCTTACTCTCAGTATGCTGCCGTCGCGGTTTTCTCGCAGCGGCATTGGCTTGCATTGAACGGGTTCACTCCTCAAATACTGTTTGACAACCTCTCGGTTGCCGTGGATTACGTCCGCAAGGTGCATGCTTTCGATCTGAGAGCCGAGAACTGCGCCTACAACATAAATTACTTGTATCCGTCCGGCGGATCGCTGCCACATCCGCATGCGCAGGTATATAT
This sequence comes from Candidatus Sulfotelmatobacter sp., assembly GCA_049515395.1. Classification (GTDB taxonomy): domain Bacteria; phylum Acidobacteriota; class Terriglobia; order Terriglobales; family Acidobacteriaceae; genus Sulfotelmatobacter. Next base: position 19,606 of record JBEKUD010000022.1, read on the forward strand.
CGATCCTCACCCGACAACTCTCATGCGATTACAGCGTGAGGCCAGTATCGCTTATTGGACTGCCCATGGCCGGGCGTACTGGGAAGACCTGGCGGAAACCGAAGAGGCCCGAGGGCTGCGATTCGTGGCTCGGGTTGGCCGTACCCGGTGGATTACTGCTTTTGCTCCAATCGGCTTCAATGAGGTGCAGGCGGTTGTTTCGGGCTGTGAAACCTTTCTCGACCTCACGGAAGATGACGTGAATGCACTTTCAGCGGGTATCTCACGCGTCTTGCAGTGGTACGAATTAACTGGGTACAACAGCTTCAACTTGGCGCTCTATTCGGGGCCTTTGAAGAACTCGCGGGGTTGGTGCGTACATCTGTCGATGATCACTCGCACGGCGATGCTCCCTTATTACCGGAGCGACGCAATGCATATGGAGCGGTTGCACTGGGAAGCGGCAGTTGATCGCTCACCAGAGCGGATCGCCGACGATCTTCGCGCACATTTCGCCACAACTTAATTCGGGTCGCATGGAGTCATGTACGGAGTGTTCTAGGTACACAGAAAGCTACGATCTATGCCCGATCCAGGAATGAGGGGATTAGGCATCAGAATTCCGCCGCTGCCTCGGGTTGAAAAGACAGGGGCGAACCTGGGGAATTCTTCCCGAGGTTCGCCCCTGCGGCCAGATTTATTCTTCCGTTCCGAATTTTTTCAGGTCCTCCGGGCCATCAGCCAGCGCCACCACCTCTTTGCCCTGGACCAGTACCCGGATGCTTTCCACCACGTCAGGATTGGCCAAGGTCGTGATGTCTCCAGTTTTCATGTTGTTGGAGAGGGCGGCGAGCACACGGCGCATGAGCTTTCCGGAACGGGTCTTGGGCATATCTGGAACGATGTGGATATGCTTCGGACGGGCAATCTTGCCAATGATGGTTTCAATGGCCGTGTTGACCTTGTCCACAACCGCCGGACTGGCTTGCACGCCAGGCTTTAGGGCGATATAGACTTCGGGCACGCGGCCCTTGATCTCGTCCGCCACCGGCACCACCGCCGCTTCCGCCACCTCGGGAACGGTCAGGCAGGCAGACTCGATTTCCTTTGTGCCCAGGCGGTGGCCGGCCACATTGATGACATCATCGACTCTGCCGAGAATGCGGAAATAGCCGTCGGCGGCCAGCACGGCTCCATCCGATGCAAAATATGGCCAGTCCTGCCATTTCTTGCTGCTGCGGTCCTTGCAGTATTTTGCGTAGTACTGGGTCACGAAGCGATCATGATCACCCCAAATGGTTTGCATGATCCCTGGCCAGGGATTGCGGATGCAGATGTTCCCCGCCTTCCCTGATCCCGCTGCGACTTGTTCGTTGTTTTCGTCATAAATCGTGGGATAGATTCCAGGCACGCCTGGGCCGGCGCTTCCCGGCTTCATCGGATCCAGAGCCGGTTTCGTGCTGCACAGGAATCCTCCGTTTTCGGTTTGCCACCAGGTGTCCACAATCACTGCCTCGCCTTTGCCCACCATGTCGTGATACCAGCGCCAAACCTCTGGCTCGATGGGTTCTCCCACCGTGGTCATGTGCTTGAAGTGGTAGTTGTACTTGGAGGGTTCGTCGTGACCGGCCTTGCGCAACATGCGAATGGCCGTGGGCGAAGTGTGGAAGATGTTGACGTCCAGGCGCTCGGCGATTCTCCATACCCGGCCGGCGTCCGGGTAGGTAGGGACACCCTCATAGAGGACACTGGTAGCGGCCAGGGCCAGCGGACCATAAACGATATAGGAGTGGCCGGTGATCCAGCCAATGTCGGCCATGCACCAGTAAACATCCTCGGGATGAATGTCTTGGATGTACTTGGAGGTGCCGGTCACATAGGCGAGGTAACCGCCAGTGCGGTGTTGGCAGCCTTTGGGCTTTCCGGTGCTGCCGCTGGTGTACATAAGAAACAGCGGCGCCTCCGCATCCATGGGGACGGGATCCACCAGTTCGCCTTTGTATTTCGGGAGCACTTCGTCTACGAAGAAATCGCGCCCTTTCACAAATGGCGTAGCGGACGCATTCTGACCCGCGTGTCGCCTCCAGACTAGGACCTTGTCCACGGTTTGGCCTTCGTGCTTGGCAGTACTCAGAGCGATCTCGGCGGCCGCTTTGTGGTCGAGCAGCTTGCCATTGCGATAGTAACCATCCATCGTGATCAAGACGTGGCTTTGCGAATCGGCGGCACGCATTCCACAAGCCTCGCCGCTGAAGCCTCCAAACACAACCGAGTGAATCACGCCCAGGCGCGCGCATGCCAGCATAGTGACGGGCAACTCGGGGACCATCGGCATGTGAATGGTGACGCGATCTCCGCTCTTCAGACCGCAGAAATCCCGCAGCAGCGCCGCAAATTCATTCACTCTCACATAAAGTTCGCGGTAAGTAACTGAAACGGGCGTCTCGTCTTCCGGTTCCGGCACGAAGATCAGCGCCGCTTTGTTCTTGTACTTGGCAAGGTGACGATCGACGCAGTTGTACGAGGCGTTGATCTTGCCGCCCACGAACCACTTCCAGAACGGCGGATCGCTAGTGTCGAGCGTGGTGTGCCAGTACTGGTCCCAACTCAAAAGATCGGCGTACTCGCGGAAGCATTCCGGGAAATTCTTCTCGCTAAAGCGCTCGATGATGCTGGGATCGGTCAGATTCGCCTGGCCGATAAACTTCGCGGAAGGATAATAGTATTCTTCCTCCCGCCAATGAACTGCGATCTGAGCCTCGCTGGTCTCGACTGCTACATTCTGTGTCTGAAGAATCCGAGCCATATCAGTCACCCCTTAGATTTCTGAATTTGTGATGCAATCCTTACAGTTCTTCGCCAATGCTTCTTGAGTTTGACGGAGCGCGCCCTGGCGCTCCGTTCAAGCCCAGTATGATGGAACATTCTGTATGTCACTGCAGGAGCTTCTGGAGCTAGGCTACGGCCTGCACCTTTTTTCCTGTCAGCGCTCCTTCCGGCACGGCCGGGCGTCGGGCTGCCAGTTCGCTGAGCAGGGCAACTCCCGCCAGCACCGCCGCCGTGTAGAACGCCATCTGGTAGTTCTTGTACTTGTCGAACAGGACCCCGGCAATCCGCGGACCAATGATGCCGGCTACGCCCCATGCGGTGAACAGCATTCCGTAGTTGATGCCGGCATTCTTGGTACCCCAGAAATCCGCGGCAGTCGAGCCATTCACCGAAAGCTGCGTTCCGTAGCACCAATACACGACGAATACTGCTATGTACAGCAACGTCACATTGCCTCCGACCTGATAGAGAATGGGCATGGCAACCATCGAGATGGCGATCATGAGCCGCAGCACGTTCAGCCGACCGAGTGCATCCGACATCCAGCCGGATAGGATGCGGCCCGAGGCATTGCCAACTGCGGCCACGACCAAGCTCATCGTGATCAGCGATGCACTCGGAATGCCCACGCTCTTGCCAAATGGAACCAGTTGGCTGATCACCATCAATCCCGCCGAAGCGCCAAGTGCGTAGGCAATCCACATGAAGTAGAACGCGGGCGTGCGCAGCACCTCGCCCGGACTGAACTCATAGGTGGTCGCGGCAGCCTTGGCAGCTGACGCGGGCACCCAACCGGCTGGTTTGTAGCCGGCCGGCGGATTATGCAGCAGGAAGGCGCCGAAAACCGTCATGACCAGGAAAATCCCCCCCAGGATCATGAACGTGGTGTGTACGCCGTAAGCGGGAATAAGCTTCAGGTTGGCTAACGGCCCAAAGATGGCCGACCCTCCGCCATATCCTCCCACCGCCAGCCCTACGGCCAAGCCGCGTTTGTCAGGGAACCATTTGGCCATCACAGGTATGGGTGTGGCATAACCAAATCCGTTTCCGAGCCCACCGATCACCCCGAAGCACACATACAAATAGTTCAAGCTGTGAGTGAAGGCGCACAGGAAAAAGCCCAGGCTGACCAGAACGCCGCCAGTCAGGGAAACCCAGAATGGGCCGAACTTGTCTTGCAATCGTCCCGCCACGATAAATGTTAGTGCGAACACGACCACTGCGATGGTAAACACATTGGAAGTTTGAGCCCGCTTCCAGCCGAATTCTTTCTCCAGTGGGGCCACGAACACACTCCAGGCATACAGCGTGCCCAGTGCCAGGTTCATGGACATCCCGCCGACCACACGCCACCAACGACTTATGCCAACATTTTCGTTAGCCACAGTTTTTCTCCTTTACAGAAAGTGAAATGAGAACCGGGAGCGGACTTTCGCCACAACCACCAAGACTCCCGCACGGCCGTGCGTACTGGCTCATCAAATGGAACACAAATTTCGAGCGATATCATACAGCGGTTCAACCTCATGCAGAAGCTTAAATTTGTCCTGCAACAGCCATCCGGCTCAGGGCTTAGTCTTTTCCAAGCTGGCCGTCACATTCACTACTGAATCTGGCTCCACAGTAAGCTCCCGCTTCCACTCGGCAAACCCCGGCATCGACAAGATGACGACATGCGTCCCGGTACTAAGCGGAATTTCGGATGGCGTGTTGCCCAGGTACTTGCCGTCCACAGTGATATCCGCGCCGGCGGGTGTCGAGCTGAAATTACACCTTACTTTCTCCAAACCTTTCTCCGGAGAAACCTGCTGCGCCGCAACAGCGGGTGGGGCCGCGGCAGGCGCCGGAGAACTTTGCGGGGGGGGGACTGCTTCCGGGACCGGCTGAGTCGTAACTGCGGCCGCACTCGCCGGCGGACCAGCTTTTCCGTCCGTAGCTACCAGCGTGTACGACTGCTTTCGCGACTTGCCCTTGTCATCCACGTAGTACACGGTAATGCCGCGTTTCTCTCTTTTGGCGTCAAAACTTTCTCCCTTGGGCAGCGGAATGCATCTGGAGTATTTCGATACGATGGTGCAACTGATACGGAACGGCGGCTCATCGTCTTCTCGCACGAGCAAGGTACTGACCAGTGGCACGCTTCTAGTGGAACGGCAATACGCGTCGAAAGTGAGTTGTTCGCAATTTTGGGGGACACCGTTGTTGTTGTCAGGGGTCGACGATCGAGTTACAGAATCCAGAACAGTGATCCGTACCGTGTCTTTCTGCGAGGCGGCGTTCGCTAACACGGCCGCCAGCAAGAGACCCGCCTGCAAAGCTGCGATTCTACGCATACTCATCAAACCAACTCCTCCAAACAACTGCGCATGCATCTGTCGCATACCTTAGTTTTCCCGAACGATTCCGCAAGCCAGTCGCGCAGTTCCGCTACATTTTGCTCCCCCTGGCGTGTCCAGCACAATGGCTTTCCCAGCTGGAGGAAGTCCTGGAGGACGGACCACCCACGGGCCATCGCCCGAATGGAGGCCGTCCCCCCGTTCTTTGGTAGCCAGTGCCCTCAATCTGCACCGGACGTTTCAGCGATCCCAGCTAGGAACCCCGGCGGACCCGGCTTGGGCCCGCTGGGGGATGGGGGGTCGGTCTAGAACGTAAAGATCGGCCCGAATTCGGTGCGGTGATCCTGCCATTCGTTGGATGCCTGTCCAGCAATTGTGTATAGCAAGATGTGGTCGAATCCACGCGTGGCGTAGACCGACTGTTCGAAGCCGAACTGGCACCAGTTGTTGAATTTGTAGTACAGGGTTGCCACCGCCGCCTTGCCCATCGACATCGGGAGTCCCCCATTGCACTTGGTGAGTCCGTCCGCGGAGAGGCAGCCAATGCCGTTGGCGCGGTTCTGGTCGTTATCCACCACCTGGTCCTTGCCGACAAGGAACTGCAGCTGCCAGCCCGCGTTGTGGCCATGCGGGTCGGCATGGAACCACCGGGAAAGCGGCAAGCCGAGCTGGACGAATCCGCCAAAGCCCTGGATGGGCTTCTGCGGAGCAACCACGACATTGCCCGCCGCGTTGGTTCCGAGGACGGTGCCACCCTGAGCAGCCAGCGGACCGCCATCGGCAGTTTCGAAGGGCCCTACGACATTCGTCAGCCCGGATACGTCGGTGAAGAAACTGTTAATTTGGCCACCGAAGTAGAAGCGCATGTCGCCGCCCTTATACACACTCGCTACCAAGGTAGCCCATCTCGTGGGCAACTGCGCCACGATTTGGCCGCCCCACATTGTGCTGGACGCTTGAAAGCCGTTCGGGAAGGCAGCCTCATAGCTTGCTGGAATAACAGTTGTGTCTGCGCCGCAAGTCGCCGGGGGGAGACAGTACGACGAGTTGGGAACGATCGACGTGCGCCTGGAATGAAATCCAGCCAGCGCTATTTGCGCCGGGGCCACACCCGGGGCTTTGTCGAGCTGGAAACTCAAGGCCAGTCTGCCTTCCCACTCCGGACGGTCGGCGTCGGCGCCCTCGCGCTCGCCCTGCCCGAGTTGAGCGGCAAGCCCGTTGCCGGCCGCGTTCCCGAGCTTCAGGATTTCACCGGTGCTCGGCATCATGACTCCAAATTGAGGCTCGAACCTGACATTGTGCTCCTTGCTCAGGAGCCATGAGAAGCCGCCCCGCAATTGTGGCGAACGGGTGTAAGTGTTGCCCCAAAATGCACCATTAAATGTGGTTTCCAGGATATTTTCCATTGCGCCAGATCCGAAAAGCGTCCAGTCCTGTCCACCTACAAAGAAAACGTCCAAGTCCTCGTTGGCGTGGTAATCCATCCGAACGTAGGCCAAACGCAGTTGCGGTTCATTGCTGCGGATCGACGAAACGTCGCGGTTGTCGACTTCACTGAAGTTGCCTTCGAAGTCGCCCTCTATCTTGCCGGTCAGCGTCAGGTTCTTCGAAATGTCCGGCCATTCCAGGTTGAGACCAAAGCGCGTAGACCGCGCTTTGATGTGGATCTCGGGGTCCTTCGTCGGACCGGTGTTGAACGTCGAGTTAGGCCCTGCATTTAGCCATATGCCGGGAAACGGAAAGTCGTCGCCATCGGGATCGCTGCTGTCATGGACGAACGTTGCCTTGATGAAGCCGTAAGGAGCAAGCGTGATCGGCCCAGCCTTAATCCCAGCCAGACCTCCGGTCTTGGGTGGGTCGACCGGGAATACCCGGACCGGCGTGATCGCCGGCACGACTCCAGGTTGAGGAGGCGGTAATTCGCCCGCTATCCGCGACGGGTAAGGTGGCTGCGGCGTGGTTTGGGGTTGCTGCGGCGAGGCTTCCGGACCCGCCAGAGACGACGACACAGTTTCCCGGGCCGCAACCGGCGCCGCGGCAGGCGCTGCAGGTTGCGCTGCCGGACTCGCCGCCGCAGACAAATCCGCTGCGCTCACTACTCCTTTGCGCGCGAGTGCTTCCACCAGCGCTTCCAATTGGGCCGTTGGGGCGGCATTTCGGATCGCATTGGCCTCGTTCGGCGCCAAAACGCCTTTCATTACCAGCACGCCGAGCAAAGCTGTGACATTTGCATTTCCAGCGGCGGGAGTGGGGCTTGGATTGGGGTTCGGACTTGCCGATGCATCGGCATTCGCCGCGTTGGCTGAGGGGACGGTTTTCGCGTCGGCAGCATCGTTGGTTCCGGCGAAAACCGGCGCGATCGATACCGCAACGAGTAGTGAACTGCAAAGCCATTTTTTCAAAATCATAAACTGTGTTGTCCTCCCAACCGGGAGCCTTTCATCGAGGAATAGGCAAGCAAAAAACCGCTTCTAGCTGACTGAATTGGCTGCGTTGAGGCAATGTTCCGACCTGGGATGGCGATACGCGACCGACCAGCTTGGGGCTCAAGCTTTCTGAAAAAGGTTCGGGTCAGCCCTAAGGGCCGGAACCCTACCACAACAACTCTCAGTTGTAAATAGAAATCGTGATCGCGATCGAGAAGCGTAGAGGGCGGGGCTTCTGAGTTCACGATGAAGGGAGTGGCCGAACGAATGCTCAGGGGCAGCGGATTCATCGTCCACATAGGCGGTGGCCTCTGGCCCGGCTCGGACATGACCGGGCACATGGAGCGCAACCGTACGTTGTCGTTTCAAAAAACGCTGTGATCCCCGTCACTGTTTTTGGTGATTTGAATCGTCCAATGTTGCAACTTCGGAAGTGACCGGAGAACGGAAGTAGCGCTTCGGATGGGAGCATTGGAGCGGAGTAGATATCGAAGTGGCCAGCTGCTCCAAAGTTAGGGTTCGGTCAGTTCGATCGCCGGGTGAACCAACTAAGATTTGGGAAGTACGACAATGTCTTGCGGCTTGGTGACCGAGTACGGCGCGTGGGCAATGCGATGCAATGGAAAAATCGCGAGGACTAACTTCTCATTGCGCGTTCCTACGGGATTAGTCCGATAACGGCGGACCGCAGCCTCGTCCCTTTAACAGTGGTTTTGAAGTTGGGGCCGTGTGTGTCAAAAACACAGCGTATTGTGACCTGCATCACTGCCGACTCTAGGTACCCGGAGCAAACTTCACGACGTCCAATTCCACGTTTCCCTCTCTCTCGGAGGTTTGCATGAGCGTTCTAAGCGTCGAAAAGCCAGAAAACATTTCCAATCTCTTAGCCCTCGATCAAGAATATGCGGTGCCGGAAATTGTGAGCCGCAATGCCCTCCAGAAGAACTGGAAGGGAGAATGTGCGCGCGCTCTGAAGTATCCTGAAGTCTTCTGGGCAGATTACGCAAGCCAATTCGCATGGTCGAGGAAGTGGGACCGCGTTTTGGAATGGGACGGGGTACATCACAAGTGGTTCACGGGCGCCAAGACGAACATCACCATCAACGCCCTCGACCGTCATGCCAACTCCGAGCGGTGCAACCGCGCGGCTTTCATTTGGCTGGGTGAAGATGGGAGCGAAAGGATTGTCACCTACGGACAACTGCACCGCAGCGTTTGCCGATTTGCGAACGGTCTGAAATCGCTCGGCGTGGTGAAGGGTGACCGCGTAGTCATTTATATGCCGCTGACGATCGAAGGTGCGGTAGCCATGCTCGCGTGCGCGCGGATTGGCGCTATCCATTCGGTGGTCTATGCAGGTTTAGGGCATGCCGCCCTGCAAGACCGGGTTGTCGACGCGCAGGCCAAGGTTGTAATCGTGGGCGATGTAGGATTCCGCCGCGGGAAGACGGTAGCCCTCAAGGCCATCGTGGACGAGGCCGTTGAGAAATTGGACTTCGTCGAGAAGGTTGTGGTCTATCTCCGGAGCAAGACCGAACTCGCCGGTCCTCGCGAGGTCGACTTCAACGATCTGATGAAATTTTCTCCTGACTGCCCGGCCGAAGAGATGGAAGCTGAGGATCCTCTCTTCTTGCTCTATACATCCGGTTCCACAGGGAAGCCGAAAGGCGTGGTTCACGTGCACGGCGGTTATATGGTGGGAACGACCTATCATCTATCGAATTATTTTGACGTGGGCGAACGCGACATTTTCTGGTGCACTTCGGATATCGGCTGGGTCGTCGGACATTCCTACATTGTCTATGCTCCGCTGTGCGCGGGCGTGACCACGCTCTTCCGCGAAGGTGCAATCGATTATCCAAATCCGGGAATCGCATGGGAGATCGTGGAACGCTATGGCGTGACCAAGATGTTTACGGCGCCCACGGCACTGAGAATGTTTATGCGCTACGGAGAGAGTTATCCGGCTGCGCATGACCTGACCACGTTGCGTGTGATTGCATGCGCCGGGGAGCCGTTGAATCCTGAAGCCTGGCGCTGGGCGCAGACTCATCTGGCCGGCGACGGAAAATGGGGATACGTCATCGATAACTGGTGGCAAACCGAACTGGGTGGACCAGCGCTGGGCACCCCTCCGACCATGGCGATGCGTCCGGGAAAAGTGGGAGTTGCTGTGCCAGGAGCCGAAGCCGATGTTCTCGATGAGAACGGCAAGTCCGCGCTGCCGGGAGTCGGCGGCCGTTTGGTGCTCAAGCGTCCGTTTCCCCACATGCTGCGCACCGTCTGGGGCGACCCGGCACGCTACGAGCGAGACTGGGAGGTAATCCCCGGCTGTTATGTGACGGGCGACGTCGCCATGAAAGATAAAGACGGATACATTGCTGTGCTGGGCCGCTACGACGATGTGCTCAACGTCGCCGGGCACCGCATCGGTACTGCAGAGGTCGAAAGTGCTTTGGTATCGCATCCGGCGGTCGCCGAAGCGGCAGCGATCGGAGTGCCTGATGTAATGAAAGGCGAGACCATCAAAGTATTCGTGCAAGTCCGCGGCGATCATGTGGCTTCGGATGCTCTGGCTGCCGTTCTAATCGAACACGTGCGAAGAGAACTGGGCCCCATCGCAACCCCATCGTCGTTGGAATTTGTCGCGTCTTTGCCCAAGACCAGGTCTGGGAAGATCCTGCGGCGTTTTCTGAAAGCGAAAGAAGCAGGGGTGGACGCGGGAGATGTATCTACGATGGAGGGCTGAAATTTCGGCTCCTAAGAGCCATTGACTTTCGGGCTGCTTTCGGTTGACATAGCCGGGGGTCTGAATGAACGTTTCAGCCGATATCTGCCTGAAGTCTAGGTCTGCCCCGCTTCGGAAGGCACGGAACGGGGCATCGTTCGCGATCGTAATCTATGTGCTGCTGGCTTTGCCTGGCTGTAAGCACAAAGAGTCGCTGCCTTCAAACGAGAACAGCGCGGCGGTGCCGACCAATCCCGCTCCTCCTCCGGCGAACAATCCGACTGCGCCATCCGCGAATAACAACGCGCCGCAGGCGGAGACCCCAGCGCCCGCTCCTCCGGAGCCAGCGGCAGCGCCGCAGCCGATCGTCGTGCCCGTGGGAACGGCTCTGGCCGTGAGGCTTACAGAAGATCTTGGGTCGAAGACGAGCCAGCCCGGCCAAACTTTCACAGCGACCCTGGATAAAGATGTGATGGTGGACGGGCAGGCGGCAATTTCGGCCGGGGCGAATGTGACGGGCTCTGTCGTAAATGCAAGACCAGCAGGCCATTTGGCGGGCGAGGCGACTTTAGTAATCAGATTGATTTCGGTCAATATCAATAATGTCGATCAACCGATCGTGACCGCCGCGCGTAGCTTTGGTTCGCAAATCAAGGCAAAGGGGGCAGTAAAAAAATTTTTTGGCGGCCTGGCAAAACGCGCCGAGGGAGACGAGAGGGAAGTTCATCTCCCCGCACAGTCGGCATATGCATTCACCTTGAGAAAAGATCTACAGATCCAGTGAGTTGTGGGGGAGTGATGTACTTTGAACAGTTTTACCTGGGCTGCTTGGCCCACGCGTCTTATATGATCGCGTCGGAGGGCGAAGCCATCGTGGTCGATCCGCAGCGCGACGTGGAGATCTACCTGAAGGCCGCTGAGGCAAATCAGGCCTCGATCCGCCACATTTTCGAAACTCATCTGCATGCAGATTTTGTCTCGGGTCACCGGGAGCTGGCTGCGAGGACCGGAGCGCAGATCTATATCGGAGCGCAAGCAGGCGCGACATTTCCTCACGTGGCCGTACAGGAAGGATTTCGTCTGCAAGTTGGAAAAATCTTAGTCACGGCTTATGAGACGCCAGGACACACCCCCGAGAGCATCTGTCTTGTGATCGCCGATCAAGAAAAGTCCGCGGAGCCTTGGGGGGTTCTCACCGGTGACACATTGTTCCTCGGAGACGTTGGACGTCCCGATCTTTCCAGACAATACAGCCCTGCGCATTTGGCTGGAATGCTATACGACAACCTGCACAACAAAATTCTCAAATTGGCGGACAATGTTCTGGTTTACCCAGCGCATGGAGCTGGTTCCTTGTGTGGGCGCAACATGCGAGCCGAAAGGGTTTCGACGATTGGAACGGAGCGGCTCACGAATTATGCGTTGCAGATCAGGAGCCGGGAAGAATTCATCAAACAGTTGACCAGCAACTTGCCGGCTCGTCCTGAATATTTCTTGCAGGACGCGGAAATCAACAGGACCGGGGCCGCGGCACTGGCGGATCTGCCGATGTTGTCCGCAATCGACCCTGCAGAATTAACAGAGACATTGGCGGAAGGCGGAATTGCTCTGGACGTTCGCCCGAGCGAGCAGTTCGCTGCGGGTCACGTGCCGGGTTCGGTGAACATTGCGTTGTCGGGACAATTCGCATCGTGGGCGGGGACGCTTCTCGGTTTGAGGGCGCGTCCGGTGTTGATTGCGCAGTCGGAACAGGATGGTTCGGAAGCGCGAATGCGCCTGGCGCGTGTCGGTCTCGAAGACGCTCGAGGATACTTAAAAGGTGGAATTGGAGCTTGGAGAGAAGCTGGGCTGGCGTTGTCAACGATTCCCCAGATCGATGCTGAATTGCTTGCTGGCCAATTGCGGAAACAGCCCCTGCAAGTGCTCGATGTCCGCCGCGAGCCGGAGTGGGAAGCGGGGCATATCGAGGGCGCAATCTGGTGGCCGCTGGATAACTTCAAAGTGGCGCCGCCGGAAATTGATCGCAATTTGCCGATCGCCGTGCATTGCAAGGGCGGGTATCGCAGCATGATCGCATGCAGTTTATTGCAGAGAGCAGGCTTTCGAAATGTGATTAATGTGATGGGAGGCTTCGACGCCTGGCAGCAAGCCAACCTTCCTGTGGTCACAGAAAAACCAGTCGAAGCTTGAGTTCACGCCTTGCCGGAAGAAACTGTGCACCTGATTCTAACAGCGTGTTTGCGCCGGCTGAAACGTTCAGAATAGCCATCCAAAAACATCGAGGAGAGATGCGCTCGCCCTAGCGGCCGACCCGCTGCAAGCCCTCCCGGGCGCGGTTGAAAGTGTGGGCCATTGACAACGCGCTGCGGTACTCCTCTGCGGCGGCTTTGAAGTCGCCTTGCTTTTCGAGCAATTCGCCAAGAAGATTGTGGGCCTTGAATGCGGGCCATTCCTCGACTGTGGCGGAAGCGAGATAGCGGCGCACTAAGCGCATGGCCATCGGATCGGCGCGGCCGGTGCGAAATAGCATGCCGGCAGCATCCATTAATGCGGCGGGACGATCGATTGGCCGGGATTCCATGGTGAGCAGGGCGCGTTCCATGTCCTCGAGGCGATTAGTGTGGCGATAGAATCCGGCGAGATTGACCCAGGCACGGGCGCCTCCGTGAGAAGCATCAATGGCGGCACGATACTCCTGCTCGGCCGTCACCATGTCTTTGTTTTTTTGTGCCAGGCGAGCTCTCACCCAATGTGCCATTCCGGGATTCAGCGCGAAGAGTGCGTCGGCTTGGGAGCGGGCCTTGTCTTCGCCGCCTCCGACGATGGCGGGGGCTTCCAGATAGAACTCGGCGAGATCGGTGCGGGCCTCCCAACTTGTGGGATCCAGGGCGACCGCTCGCTCGAATTCCGTATGAACCTTTTTAGCGAGGCCAGCGGCTTTCAGGAAGTTTGTGCGATCTGCATTCTCGCCGTAGATGCGCCCCAGCCAGAGATGGTAGAGGCCAGTGTCAGGCGCCAGCGAAACGGCTTTTTCGCAGGCGGGAATTCCGGCATCCCAAGCATCGAGTTCGAAATGCGCACGACAGAGCAGATTGTAGGTCTCGGCGGTGGAAGTAGTTTGGATTTGCCTCTGGAGGGCCTGGAGGGCCTGATCGACCCGGCCGGCGGCGAGCAGTTCTTGGGGAGTTTCGGCAGCGGCGAGAGGCAATGACAGCATCGCGAGCAGGGAGAAGGAGGTAAGGAGAGAGGGCGCCAGACGCGCGATTGTTATGCCGCAAAAAGCACGGTACTTCGCAGGGCTCGCCCAGATTCCCTGGACAAACCCCTCGACAAACTCGAGACAGGCCCTTCGCTGCGCAAAAAGCGCCTGCTTGGGGTCAGAATGCACTCCTTCGACAAACTGCATTGGCTAGTGAACCACTTTGACGTGGGCGCCGTCGGCGAGAGGCTTGGCATCGGTGGAGGACCGAGCTACCTGGGAATGTTCCTGAAGTCCGGCGGTGATTTCAACTTCGGTAAGATTTTGTAGAGAGACTTCCACATCGCGTCGCTTGAGTTCTCCATTCACCACTTGGTAGACGTAAGGCTTCGTATCGTCCATGCGGACGGCTTCGCGGGGAAGAGTGAGGACGTCGCTGTGTTCGGCGGAGATCAGGGTAACTCCAACATTCACGTTCGGCAGCAGACGCAGATCGTGATTATCGACGGTGCAGGTAACCTCGCCTACATTGCGGGATCCATGGAGCTTTACAGTGGAAGGAATGGTGCTGACCGTGCCGTTCCAGACGCGCCCAGGCACGGCATCCCATGTGACTTCGATTTTTTGTCCGGCGGAGAGGCGGCCAATCTCAGGTTCGTCGACGAAGCTGCGGACTAGCATTTTAGACAGATCTCCGACTTGCAGCAGCAAGTCTCCGGTCTGGACATAGGAGCCTTGTTTAACGGGAAGTGCGTAGACGACGCCATCGAAAGGAGCGCGAACGCTCGATTTCGCCAGAGCCTCCGCGGCAGCGTCATAGGCGGCCTGTGCTTCAGCACCTTGGGCTTGCACTCGTGCGACCTCGGGTTTGGAGTAGCGCTCCTTCTGTTTTTGCTCCAGGAGAGTGGTGTCCGCTTGGGCACGTTGCAAGGCTTCTTCCGCTTGCTGGACTTCACCCGGGGAGGCCGCGCCCTGCTCTTGAAGGCGGCGGAAAGCCTCCAGATTGCGCCGGGCATCGTTCCGGGCAGCACGTGCCTTGATCAATTGGGCATCGAGCGTGAGGACTTCTTCACGAGTGCCACCGGTGGAAAGGTCCGCTTGATCGGCCTGAGCAGTCTTCATCTGAGCTTGGGCGCGCGCCGCCTGGCTGATTAGATCGCGAGCATCGAGTTGCAAGAGCAGTTGGCCTTGATGAACGTGATCTCCTTCTTTCACGAGAAGATGCTTTACCGTCGTGGCAATGGGCGAATGGGCCTCGAAATTCTGAATCGGCTCGACCTTGCCATTGGTAGAGATTAGGCTGCGGATGGATCCGCGTTCCACTTGAGCGGTGCGAACCCTCAAGGGAGCGGGACTTCTGAAAACAGGGATAAGGGCCAAGGCGGCAAGGACACCGACTGCCAGCCAAGTGCGAGGCCTGCGCGAAGCCGGCCGTCCATTCGAATTGTTGGTTGCTGCCAAGCGGTTATCTTTCAGAGTGCCGCAAGGACAACTGCAAGCATTAATTTACCACCGGGGCGGCTGCTAACAAATTCCGCCGCTCCCGAGCCGTTGCTTGGTTAGATGCTGACGATGCTTCGCGGATGCTTGTATCGGCCGATACGAGGGAGCGGGCAACGCAGGGAAAATTGCGTCTTCGGTCGCGCCAGTCTGCGGCGCTGGGCGGCGCCCAAACGCTACAATAACTTTATGCCAAAACAGGGCCGCTATACGCGAGAGCACGCTGCCGCCGGGCTGGATGCTAAGTTCCCGGAGATTGAAACCTGGCCGAATCAGTTTCCGGGATACGAGATTGTGATCGACGATCCGGAGTTTACATCGGTGTGTCCAAAGACAGGCCTGCCTGATTTCGGCGTGATTACACTGCGCTACCAGCCGGATAAAAAATGTCTGGAACTGAAATCGTACAAAGAGTATCTGCAGTCATATCGTAACCTGGGAATTTTTCAGGAGAACGTAGTAAATCAGGTATTGGAAGATGTGGTGCGGTGGGCGAAGCCGGTCTGGGCCGAGGTGAAGGGCGAATTCCGACCGCGAGGCGGGATTTCGACGACGGTGGTAGCCAGATGGCCACGAGAGAAAGGACGAGAGCGGCGCTAACGGTTCGTCAGATCGAGGATGCCATGGTTTACCGGGAGGCGGACAGCGCCCGTGGCTCGATGCGCTCAATCGCGGTGGTTTCCTCGGCCAATACACTACTGACTTCGTAGGCGCCCTGCAGATTCAGCCAAAACTGCTCCCTGGTTCCGAAGAAGCGCGACAGTCGGACGGCCGTATCGGCGCTGATACCGCGGCGCTTGACGACGATGTCGTTGACGCGAGGCACGGGGACGTGCAGTCGCTTGACCAACTCGTAAGCGGACATGCCCAGTGGCTTTCGAAACTCCTCCCGAGGATTCCACCAGGGTGAACTCTCCAGTGCGGCGCGCCTTTTCTTGGAATCGCGTCGTGTCCCCCAGGGTGACCTCATTTGGATTCAACGACGATGACGTACGCAGTTGGATAGTCGGCGATTTCGACCTCGCAAGCATCCCCCTTCCGCCATGCAAAACCGATTCGGTACTGGTCGCTGATGCGGATACTGTATGGTCCCTGCCGGTCGCCGCGCAGTTTCTCCAGTCGGTCGCCGGGTGGAGATTTCAAATCCTTCAAGGCCATGGCAGTGTCTAGCACTGCCAATTCCCGCCTGGTAACAGCTGGCCGGTGGAGATCCGCCCGTCTTGCCTGTCGTCCAGATTTCCGCCGTGCGCTGGTTGGCCAAGGTCTGGATCACGCTTCAATAATAACGACCTCCGTTAATAAAGTTCGTCGTTATTATGACCGCGCCGGATTGTCCATTTCTCCCATGTTATATTCGCTCGACCTGTGGCTACGACGAAACTCTATCCGCGCACGGCGTTGATCCTTCTTACGGCGCTGAACCTACTGAACTATGTAGACCGTTCCGTGCTATTCGCGTTGCAGCCACTGGTGCAAAGCGAATTTCGGCTGAGCAACACGCAGGTTGGGTATCTTACCAGCGCATTCCTGCTGTTCTACATGGTGGCGGCGCCTTTTGTGGGTCCGCTGGCGGACCGCTACTCGCGCAAGAGAATCATTGTGGGCGGTGCGATCTTCTGGAGCGGTCTGACCTTACTTACCGCCGTTACCCATACCTATACCGAGTTGCTGATTCGTCACACGCTCGTGGGGATCGGGGAGGCGACGTTCGTCACCATTGCTCCGACGTTTGTTGCCGATTTGTTCCCGGAAGAGAAGCGCGGGCGCACCCTAGGAGTTTTTTATTTGGCGATTCCGGTGGGAACGGCAGCGGGCTATCTGCTGGGCGGAAAACTCAGCCCACATTATGGATGGAGATTTCCTTTTTATGTTGCGGCGGTGCCGGGATTTCTGCTCGCGCTGGCCGTGCTCTTCTTGCAAGAGCCCAAGCGGGGGCAGTTCGACACGGAGGCGGAGAGTCCTGAGCGAGGGACGCTGTTCGGGTTGGCGCGCAATCCCGCGTTCTGGACGGCAACTCTGGGAATGGCGATGATGACGTTTGCCCTGGGCGGCATCCAGGTGTGGATGCCGACGTTTTTGTCGCGGGCGCGAGGGTATTCGCTGGAGTCAGCGAACTTTATGTTTGGGATCATCATCGTGGTGGATGGGATTCTGGCGTCGCTGGCGGGAGGGTGGCTGGGGGATTATCTGCTGCCGCGCATGAAGGGATCCTATTATTTTGTTTCTGCGGCGAGTATGGCCTTGGGTGTGCCGTTCATGATTGTGGCATTGTTCAGGCGCGGGACAGTGATGTTGCCGGCGATCGCGCTGGCCGCCTTCTTTTTGCTGCTGAACACTTCACCGCTAAATGCGGCGGTGATTAACTCCGTGGGAGCTCACATTCGCGCGACCGCACTTGCGGTGAATATTTTTGTGTTTCACCTGCTGGGGGATGTGCCATCGCCGACGCTGATGGGGTACGTGGCCGACAAGCGCACACTGCAAGCCGCGTTCCTATTGCCCGTGATCGCCATGATCGCTTCGTCCGCCATACTTTTTTACGGAATGAAATTTGCGCCGATGCGGAGCGATGGCGTGCCCACAGGAAAGATTTAGGCGCGAATGCATTATTTTTATTGCATTGCCGGCATCGTGCTCGCTCTGGCGTGGTTCTCACGAATTGTGGATGCTGCGATCGGCATGCCCAGTGTTGCCGATGTTTCACGATCAGAGTGGGACCGCAATCCGGTTACGGCATCGGGGAATCCACGGGTTTCGATTATTGTCCCCGCACGAAACGAAGAAGAAGACATTGGGCAATCGCTGACCCGCCTGCTGGAACTCGACTACGACAATTATGAAGTCATTGCGGTGAATGACCGGTCGAAGGATCGGACCGGGGAGATTATGGAATGGATGGCTCGCAGTCAAAAGCTCCACCCTTCGGCTCCGCTCAGGGCAGGCTTCTCGCAAAAGACGCGGAAAATAGGGCACCCTGAGCGAGAAGGGGGCTACCCCGTTCTGAAAGTGATTCATCATCGTGAGTTGCCGGCGGGGTGGTTGGGGAAGACGCATGCCATGTGGTCGGCGACGAATGCGGCGACTGGAGAGTGGTTGCTGTTTACCGACGCGGATGTTTTCTTCAAGGCGGACTCGCTCCGGCGAGCGATGGCTTACGCAGAGGCAGAGAAGGCGGATCACGTTGTGTTGTTTCCGCAGATGATCATGAAGCAGCCGGGCGAGTACATGATGATCGCGTTTTTTCAAACCATGTTTGTGTTCGGTCATCGGCCGTGGAAGGTGGCCGATCCGAAATCTCGGGATCACATGGGAGTGGGGGCGTTTAACTTGATTCGGCGCAGCGTATACGAGTCGGTGGGGACTTACGAAGCGTTGCGGATGGAGGTGCTCGACGATATGAAGCTGGGCAAGGTGGTGAAGAACGCCGGTTTCGCCCAACGCAACGTTTTTGGAGGCGATTTGATTTCGATACGCTGGGCGAATGGCGCGATGGGAGTCGTTAATAATCTGACCAAGAATTTCTTTGCCGTTCTGTCGTTTCAATGGCCGCGTACTTTGATCTCCGCATTTGGATTGGCCTTCCTGAACCTGATGCCGTTTCTCGGCGTGTGGCTGGCACATGGATGGGAACGCCTGCCGTATATCGTTGCTCTCGCTTCCATGTTTTCCATGTATGTGGGAATGTCCTTGCGTTTCGACGTTCCGGCGTATTACTTCCTGTTGCATCCGGTGAGCACATTTCTCTTTATCTACACGCTGCTGCGTTCGATGTTTCACACTCTGTGGAATGACGGGATCATTTGGCGGGGGACGAGGTATCCGCTGGAAGAGTTGAGGAAGGGAATGGTGTGAGGGCTCCGTTTGAATCCATCCTGCTTAAGAAACACTCTTGACGCAGGAGGCGCAGAATGACACAGGCGGAAGGCTTCGGGGGCAGGTTCACTGCGGGACGTCGTTTTCGACGTCTGCCTCATTGCCGAAAGTTTGGTTGGGATTGACATGGCTTTGGTGTTCGCGGGCTTCTTGGTGGGGCGCATGCGGCCCGGCGCTGTAGTGGCCTTGCTTCTCCACGTCGCAGTCTTTGGGCATGGGGGAATCAGGGTTGAGCCGCCCGGTGAGTTGGCTGACGCGATTCAGGATGATCTCGGCTCGTCCGTCATAAAGTTTGGCCGGGCCATGGATTTCGATTACGCGGCCCGCGAGGCGGCGGACATCGCCGACATCGTTCATTCGGACGGGAAGACGACCACCGAGAACCGGCAAGCCGCTCGCTCCTCGCAGAAGTCGATGAAATGAACCCCTTGGGCGCCAGCTTTTAGGTACAGGCCTTTTCCAGTGATGCCTTCGGTTTCACCGACATGCGGGCGGGCTTCGCGAATGAGGAGGCAATCGGATGCGCCCCGCCGAGCGGTGCGGGTGGCAAGATAGCCAACTAGAAGCATGGCCAGACTTCGCCTGACCGGGCAGCCGGGAGCCAGCCCTGAGCCTGCCGAAGGGGCGACTGTTTCTACATGAGCTGTGGTTGTCCCGCCGGCGCAGAAGACGGGCGGCATATCGAAGACACTCCCGTGGATACGCCAAAATGATTCTAGGGGTAAAGAATTCAAAAGCGCGAGCGTTTTGCGGAAGAAAGAAAGCTGGCCGCTTCCCGGAATGAATCTGGACGGACTAGGGAAGAAGATTAAGGGACCGGACATACCGGTCCCGGTTTACTTTCACGTTGAGGCCGAATGGCGACGGTTTACTTGAAGCCTTTGACGGCGGCGGTTTCGTCGTCTTTCACATCGAAGACGGTGTAAAGCTTGGTGATTTGAAGCAGGTCGTGCACCTTCTTGGTGAGGTGAAGCAGTTTGAGTTCTCCACCCTGGTTTTTGGAGGTGGTGAAGGCGCTGACCAATTCGCCGATGCCAGAGCTGTCAATGTAGTTGACTTCTGCGAGGTTCAGGACAATCTTCTTGTTACCTTTGGAAAGCAGCTCCCGTACGGTGTCGCGCAAGGTAACGCTACCCTCGCCGAGTGTGATTCGTCCGCTGCAGTCCACAATGGTAACTCCGTCCACTTGCCGAGTGCTAAGTTTCATGCTCACTGAGAACGCTCCTTGTTGCCCACGGATGGACCGTGGACGTGCTTGATCAATTTCACTTCTGTACCTGACTGGGACGGGCGGATTTCCACCACGTCCATGAAAGAACGCATAAGAAAAATGCCACGGCCTGAAGTCTTGAGCAGATTTTCCGGGGCCAGCGGATTGGGAATCCCGCTCAAGTCAATGCCTTTGCCCTGATCGCGAATGGTGATAACTAGATCGTCCGCCGTTCGCTCGAAGGCCAGGACAACTTTCTTGTCGGGGGCATATTTGTTGCCATGCAGTACGGCGTTTACCGCGCCTTCACGAACTGCCATGGAAATCTGCATAATTTCCTCCTCTCCAAAGCCCAATTCCGTGGCAATGCGGGTGGCGCTTTCTTCCGCATGGTCCACCGTTTCCAGCGTGGAATCGAGCGTATAGGAGAGCTGTTGCTCCATGGCGATGATTACGAGTTAGATCCGCACTTGTGTTCTGAATTGCCCATAGGGGATCGCCGCAGGCCGCATGCGGCTGATGCGGTAGTTTGCCTGTGGGGGGAGGGAGTTGTCAACGAGAGCCCGGGCTTTCGTTGCAACGACAACTAATTCCGCCGCCAAACGTAAGCCGACTCGGCGGAGCACGCTTATAATCATAGCCCGTGAGCCAACTGCTAAGCGGAAGAATCCGGCATTTCGTCAAGCGATTGGCGGGCCTAACGATGTGGACGGTGGCCGGCTTGGTCGCAATCGCCTACGCGATTGATTACGGCGTATTCCGATATCGAGTGGCGGCGAACCGGGGCTTCGGGCAGGTCACGGTGAATAGTTACGAGGCCGTGCGGCAGAAAAACGGCAAGACTGAATTCCTCTTCGATCCTCCGCAAGCGCAAAGCTGCGTGAACTCTCTGTTCCCACGCGCTGGGTATCCGCCGTGCTGGTATCTACAGCGTCATACCGAGCAGCGTACAGACATCTAACTAATTGGTTAATTTCAACCTCCTGGTTCATTTCAACCACCGCTAACGGGCGCGCACTCAGCGGCATGCGCGGGCATCGTGGCCTCGTTTTCCATCATCCCATGCAGTAAAGACCAAGCAAGAATTGGTAGGAGGATGATTATTTTTATGAAGCCAGCAGAGGGAGAGAAGCGGGGCGTCGCGCTCGGAAAAGCTTGGAGGAGGAGGAACCGATGAGTAGGTGAAACCTCTTACTGCAATCCAGCGGGTGCAAGTCCCGTCTGGCTAAAGTCGAGCAGACAGGCCAGTAGCGAGTGTTGCCATTCACCGGGTGACTGGTGGGTGCGAAGCGTACACAGCAAGGAAGCAGGCTGCGAAGATCAGCTCCGAAATCTCTCATCGTTCCTATGCCGACGCTTTCACCCCAGGCGGAAGGCAGCATCTGGCAGCGACCGTTATGGCGAGGTCGTGCTGGGGTCGCCGGAGTCCTGTAGCTCGGGGCACGCTTCCAAGGGGATTGTCCAGGAACCGAAGAGAGCTCCTCATCTCCTCCTTACCATGGGAGGTACCGACCGCCAAGGGAAACTGGAGGCGAAGGGACGGATGCTGAGCAGTCGTAGAACCTCATAGTACCTGTGAAGGTGGGGAACTGCAGGGCTCCCGCAAGGGGCGGCCACGGTACCCACCGGAGGGAAGAGGGTGCCCGAGCGAACGTATCGGGTGAGGGAACCATAGCCGAGACTCAGAATTCGATCGCTATGTCCCCGTAACTCGGCCGACGATCTGCCCTGGGGAACATGGATCGCTGTCCTTGGCTCTGGGGTGGTGAGTCCGCTGGACGAACCCGCTGCGGGAAACCTGCACGGTGGGGTCAGTGAGGGGGAGATCCCCGACAAGCCAGGGTCTACCTAAACGGGCACGAAGCTGGAAACGGCGGATACTGCCAAGGAAAACCTACAGCGCATCGGGCTCTCCTCTACTCGGCCCAATGCGCCGCTTTTTTGTGTTTGAGATTCGGATACAATAGCCATCGCTTGAAAGACGCGCGGAAATTAGGGAGACAGTCGATGTTCGAGGATTGTGCCGTTGCGCCGCTGATCCGCTACACCATTGTTCTTTTCAGTTTGATCGTAGCCGCACTACCCAATGGCGTGGCAGTACAGGCGAGAACGACCGGCGCGGGAGCTTCGGACGCGCGTCTGGAAAAGAGCTATCGCTTCCAGCAGGGTGGTTGGACGTACGTTCATCTGGAAGGCTCGCCGTCCGACATCGGCTACCAGCACGGCTATCTGCTTGCTCCCGAGATCGCAGATGCGCTCGAGGCCATCAAGCTTTTCGACACGCACCAGACCCAGCGTGACTGGGAATTTTTTCGCAAGACAGCACGGGAGATGCTCTGGCGACACATTGATGCGGAATATCAGCAGGAATTGCAAGGTATTGCCAACGGCGTGAAGGCACGCGGGGTCGACCTGGATGTGTACGACATTGTTGCGCTCAATGCCTTTGAGGAAGTTCCGGACTATTATGTGCCGTGGCTGAACCGGCGTGAGAAGCAGGCCAGAGCGCCGAAGTTGAAGGCTCCTGGAAACTGCAGCGCCTTTATCGCCACCGGCGCTTATACCGAGGATCACCAGATTGTTATCGCCCATAACAATTGGACGAGCTATCTGGCGGGCGAGCGCTGGGTGGTGATCTTCGATATTTTGCCGCAGCACGGGCAGCGCATTCTGATGGACGGCTTTCCGGGCGTGATCACCAGCGACGATGATTTCGGCGTGAATGCGGCGGGGATCATGATTACGGAAACGACGATGGCGCAGTTTGAAGGCTGGGATCCGAAAGGGAAGCCGGAATTCATGCGGTCGCGCAAGGCGCTGCAGTATGCCGAGAGCATTGACGACTACGTGCGCATTATCAAGGAAGGGAACAACGGCGGATACGCGAATGACTGGCTGATCGGCGACCGGAAGACGGGCGAGATCGCCTATCTTGAACTCGGCTTGAGGAACACTCCGATGTGGAGAACGAAAGACGGATACTTTGTGAGCTCAAATTTTCCACGCGATCCGAAGCTGATTCGTGAGGAGACCAGCGGGTTCGACGCGAGCGATATGTCTTCGTCGATGAATGCGCGTCATACGCGGGCGGATGAGATGGTGCAACGCGCCAAGGGAACCATTGATGTGGAGATGGCGGAGGAATTTCTGGCGGATCATTCCGACAGCTTCGACAAGACTGCTTCCAATGCGGAAAAGATTCAGCCCAACGAAAGGTCGCTGTGCGGACATGTCGATGCCTCGCCACGGGGAGTGAAGGAGTGGGGATGGGAGGCTTACAATCCCGGCGGCGCGGTGCAGGGAAAAGCTACCGACAGCAAGCTGGCGGCGACGATGAGTTTCCTGGCACGGGCCGGACATCCATGCGGCGCGGACTTTGTGGCGGCTGCCTTCCTGGAACAGCATCCGGAATATGCGTGGCAAAAGCCGCTGTTGCGCGACCTGAAAGCCGGCCCGTGGACGAAGTTCGAAGCGGGGCAAAAAGGCCAAGTAATCACCGACCGGTAGTTATCGACCAGGATCACCGACCCACGGGAGCGCTATGCGATGCGCGCCGAGCGTGTCCAGAGGATTTTCCTTTCTTATCCAACCGCTCGAGTACGGCAGCAACGATCAACGGCAACCCCACGGTAGCGTCAACGAACACTTCGCCAAACCTGCCACCCTCCGCAGGAGGCACGAACTTGCCCCACGAAACGGCCTCGCTATAAGGACTGCCCGACAGTCCGCCCCAATACACTGGTTCAGGACAAATCCGCAGCCCGTAGTGGTATCGCTTGAGAGGAACGTTCTCGCCCAGCCGCCGGTGCCGCAACTCGCAGAAGGGACCGAACTGCTGCGACCAGTTTCGCGGAACTCCTCCCCCGATGGTAAGAATGCCGAGCTTCTTTTGCCGAAGCAAGGTGGCGGCAAAGTGCTCGAGGTCTTCGAAAGGATCAAAGCGAATCTTGTGTCGTCCGGTCGATTCCCGCAGACGATTGTTCAGCGCCGTGTCCAGACCCATTTCCGAATCGCTGAATGCGGGTACGAATACCGGCACACCCATCGCGTGAGCCGATTTTAGAATGCCGCGCCGGTCCTTGGCGTTTTTGGCCAAGTAGGCCCCGATGGCGTGATTCAGCTTGTAGGAGCACATCACTTCGCTGTGATCCCAGCCCTCGAGTACCGCGGACATCACTTCTTCCACGTCGTCCAGATTTTGTTCGGGCTCCAGCGTGTCGTAAACGCGGTTGTAACCTTGCTGGTAGAGCTCCTCATCGGAGACCTCCGGGTTGTGGCGGAACTGTGCGCGGCCGGTTGCTTCGACCAGCCCGTGGGCCATCAAGGCTCCGGTGGAAACCACTGCGTTCACGATGCCGCGATCGATCAACTCGGTGACGATCAGTCCTTGCTTGGCGACGGTCATGGCGCCCGAGAGCGTCATCACGACGAAACATTCTTCATCGCGAGCCATCGCTTCAAGGACGTCGGCGGCCTCGCCCAGTTGGCGACCGGTGAACGCCGTTTTCGACATCGCCCGCACCAGGTCGTCGATCGACTTCACCTTGCCGAGATCCAGCGGCTCGAGCGGAATCAGCCGGTCCTCAATGGGGTCGTGGAGGCGACGATCCACGCCGTCGCCGGCATGCCCCGCGTGATTCGGTCTCCCCTGATGCGAGTTGCCATCGTTGCCGTGCTTCAAGCTTTCACCTCTCAGAACTTTGATCTCTCCATAACTCTACAGCAAGTCGTTGCCTTATCGATTCACAGGCACTGGCGCGTTATCCAGCCAGCCGGAAACTGGAAACTGGAAACTGTTATTCTATTATCCCGTCGGAGGATTCGTCGCTTGCCGCCTGACAAATTTCGCGTAGCGCTGGTGCAGATGTCCTGCGGACCGGAGCCGGAAAAGAATCTCGGCAAAGCCCTCGAGCGCGTGGGTGACGCTGCGGGACGGGGCGCGCAAGTTGTATGCTTGCCCGAACTGTTTCAGACCCAGTACTTCTGCCAACGGGAAGACCATTCTCTGTTCGACCTGGCAGAGCCGATTCCCGGCCCAAGCAGCGATACGCTCGCTGCCGCTGCCCGCCAGCTCGGGGTCGTGTTGATTGCATCGTTGTTTGAGAAGCGCGCTCCCGGCATTTATCACAATACGGCCGCAATTTTTGATTCCGATGGCTCGCTGCGCGGCTTGTACCGCAAGATGCACATCCCTGACGACCCGCTGTACTACGAGAAGTTTTATTTCACGCCGGGAGACTTGGGATTTCGCGCTCTCGATACCAGTGCTGGGCGGCTGGGGACGCTCGTCTGCTGGGATCAGTGGTTTCCCGAGGGAGCGCGGCTGACGGCCTTGCAAGGAGCGACGGTCTTGTTCTATCCGACGGCGATTGGTTGGCATCCATCGGAGAAAGCCGAGTTCGGTGTGGCGCAGCATGACGCCTGGCGCACGATTCAGCGCGCCCACGCGATCGCCAATGGGGTTTACGTTGCAGTGGTGAATCGGGTTGGCTTCGAGACGGGAAACGTGCGGGGCAAATCGACGCCCGGCCACGGACTGGAATTTTGGGGGGCGTCATTTTTCTGCGATCCGTTCGGACGCGTGATTGCCGAAGGCTCGCACGATCAAGAAGAAATTCTGATGGGCGATGTTGACCTGAAGGCTCTCGAAGATATTCGCCGCAACTGGCCGTTTCTGCGAGACCGCCGCATCGACGCCTACGCGCCCATTTCCAGCCGCCTGCTGGACGGTCGCTAACTGCGATGGCAAGGCAACCTTACAGCAGCCTTTCAGGGAAGACATTTGGAAAATCCACTCCCGGGACGGGGCCCGCTGCACCGGGTTACCGCATGCCTGCCGAGTGGGAGCCGCATGCCGCAACATGGCTCGCGTGGCCTCACGATCACGACGACTGGCCCGGCAAGTTTGAGCCGATTCCTTGGGTTTATACCGAGATCATCCGCAATCTCGCGCGGCACGAGAGAGTTGAGCTGATCGTTGAGGACGCCGCAGCCGAATCCCAAGTCCGCAAGCTGCTCGACAGGGCAAACGCGCTGACGAAGAATGTCCGCTTCCACGGCTGGCCGACCAATCGCATCTGGATGCGGGACTCCGGATGCATATTCGTGACGGAAGAAGAGCCGGGCTTCGCCCGGCCGGACAGCCAAGGGCGGCTGTCCCCACATGGCGCTTCGGCGCTTGCCATCAAGTTCCGCTTCAATGCCTGGGCGAAATACTCCAACTGGCGTCATGATGAAAACATCGGCAGCCTGATGGCCGAAGCGACGGGCGCGAAGGACGTCCGTCCGCTATCCTGCGGTGCGCGCGTTGTCCTCGAAGGTGGATCCATCGACGTTAACGGACGCGGCATGCTGCTCACCACCGAGGAATGCTTGCTCAGCAAGGTCCAGCAACGCAATCCCGGCATGTCGCGCAAAGACTACGAGAGAGTTTTCGCCGAATACCTGGGCGCGCCGCATGTGATCTGGCTGGGCCGTGGCATCTTCGGCGACGACACACATGGTCACGTGGACGACCTTACGCGCTTTGTGGGTGCCGACACAGTGGTTACCATGGTCGAGAAGGATCCGCGAGACGTGAATCACAAACCTTTGCGCGACAACCTGCGTCGTCTCGGCGCAGCGCGCGATCAGGCCGGCAAGCCGCTCAATATCGTCGAGCTTCCCATGCCCGGTCCCGCAGTCTTCGAGCGGAGACGGCTGCCCGCGAGTTACGCCAATTTCTATATCGCGAACGGCATCGTGCTGGTGCCGGTGTTCAACGATCCCAACGATCGCGTCGTCCTGAACACGCTGGCGGAACTATTTCCGACGAGGGAAGTAATTCCTATCTATTCCGGGGACCTGATCTGGGGACTTGGCACCATGCACTGTATGACGCAACAACAGCCCGCTGTTTAGCGGCCAAGACCCTTTGCAAAACAACGCCCAGCTTTCTCTGTGGCTCCGTGTCTCTGTGGTAGATTGCAAAGATTCTCATGCCACATCACGAGATGACGACCAGCCGCCTCGAAGCGTTCAGTGACGGCGTGATCGCAGAACCACGAACAATAAAGCAAGTTCTCTTGCTGACATCATTTAACCCTCCAGCATTGATTTCTTCGCTGATCCCTTTGAATGCCCGCAGAATGCGCTGGTCTAAGGAATCCCTGCCTAAAAGTGTGACGGTAGAGCCGCGGCGCGAATATCCGGCTGATGCCTTAAGCCCCGACAACGGACCGGGTAGCTTTGGAAGGAAAGAAAACTACTTCTTGTACGGAGTGGGATGCGGACCTTTTTCCAGCGTCTTGCGATCCCAAATCCAGCCTTCCCGGCTGTAGCTGGCGAGTTCGAAATCCTGTGTGAGTTCGAGCGCGTCGACGGGACAGGCGTCCTCGCAGAGGCCGCAAAACATGCACCGGCTCAGGTCGTAAGTAAAGTTGGTGAGCTCCTTGCGCCGGGTTTGCTCGTTGCGCGCGCTGGAGACCACGATCAAATTCTCCGGGCACGCCAGTGCGCAAAGGTCGCAGGCAATACACATGGTCTCGTCGGTATCGGGGTTGACGTTGAGCCGAGGTGCGCCTCGGTAGCGCTCAGCCACCTGCGGACGTTCCATGGGATATTGCTCGGTATAAATTTCTTTGGGGTCCTGATAGCGGAAGGTGACCTTCAATCCCTGAAGGAGGTCGATCAGAAACACTTTGCGCAGCAGGCTAGGCATCCCCATGACGGTGCAAGGATAACACTCGACAGTGATCAGTGGCCAGTGATCTGTGCACATCTACAACTTTCGCGGAAACTTCCTCCGGAACTTTTGCGGCCAGGCTTTCGTACGTTTATCAAGAGGTTGCTATGCGAGCCTATCTCGCCAAACTGACGCCGAAAACACGAATGCTGCTGGCCTTGCCGCTGATCGCGATAGCCTATTCGGTGGTGACGCTTCTGCTGCCGGCAATCATTCGGGCCGTCGTGCCTGACGTGGTACGCTCGGTGCTGAGCCTGATTTGAGTTGAGCGTCAGGCACCCTGGTTAATACGATCCCGGTGGGTCGCATGACTCAGTGATAACCTGCCTCGTAGGACTTTCGTGACAGCCAGCAACGACAAGCTATCTTTAGACGAGCTGTGGATGGAGGAGGCTCTGCGGGCGGCGCAGCGCGCACTGGAGGCAGGTGAAGTTCCTGTTGGAGCGGTGGTCGTGTGCGAAGGCCGCGTTGTTGGGCGCGGATGGAATCGCAACATCACCGATTTTGATCCCACAGCCCACGCCGAGGTCGTGGCCTTGCGCGAGGCTGGCGCAGCAGTCGGGAACCACCGTCTGGCAGACTGCGACCTGTTTGTTACAATCGAACCGTGTGCGATGTGCGCCGGCGCCATGGTGCATGCCCGGATCCGGCGCCTGATCTACGGGGCGGACGATCCCAAAGCCGGGGCGGTGCTCTCGGTGATGCAGGTGCTGAATCGTGCCCAACTGAATCATCGGGTAGAGGTTCGCGGCGGAGTACTTGCTGGTCGCAGCGCGGAAATGCTTCAGACGTTCTTTAAGAACCGTCGGTAGGCTTTGGTCGCTAGTAGTTGGCCATTGAAGACCTTGCCATTCCTCGCGAAGCGAGGAATCCTGGTTCAACTGGCAACTGACCACCGGCAACTGATCATTGCCTTGCGGAGAGGTGCGTGAGCGGTTGAAACGATCCGCCTCGAAAGCGGACATACCTTAACGGGTATCGTGGGTTCAAATCCCACCCTCTCCGCCATTCCTTTAGATTCATGAGCTTACGAAGGTGGCTACCATTGGTGGCTACCAAATTCTCTGTTCTTCTGAGTTCGCAGTATTGGGCTCTAGGAGAACATTATGACCGTGAGCCTGTACACCCGAGTTTCAGCCAAGGGCAAGCGCCGCTACATACCAGTTAACAAGAAAAGGGTCTACCCCGAAGGCACCGTTTTCTGCTTGCGCTACGCCCGCAAGTGGGAGACCCTGACCACTGATAATTTGACCGCTGCGCTGGCGGCGAGAGCCATCAAGGAAGCCGCCTTGTTGACCGTGCAGGACTCTGCCGCTACGGCTCCTGCCAAGCGGATCGGCATTGACGATGCCATCACCGTCTACCTCAGCAACACCGCCGCTACAAAAAAGCACCGGACGCTACTGGCGTATACATTGGCAACAACCGATTTCCGAAAGGTTTGCCCCGCTAAAGAGTGGCTCGACCAAATAGACAAAAATGATTTGACCGCCTACGTCGTGGCGCTCAAGAAAGAAGGACAGGACGATCATACCATCGCAAATCGTGTGGGGAATGTTGTTACCTTCCTGCGGACTCAGGGCATCGTCACTGTCACGCTACGCCACAAATACACAGAAAAGAAAGTGAAAGCATACTCTGTTGAGGAACTTCGGGCGCTCAAGGCCGCCTCGACGGACGAAGAGTTCCAGATTTGGCAATTTTTTCTCGGCACCGGATTTCGAGAGGACGAAACTGCCCACGCTTGCTATACCGATGCGGATTTCCGTCAGAAGACCATCGCAGTTTTGGAGAAGCAGCAGTGGAACTGGGAACCAAAAGACAAGGAAGAACGCACGGTGCCAATCCCCGATTCACTCCTGGAACTACTGAAGGTTAGGAAGGCAATGCATTCTGATGGCTGGCTGATATTCCCTCACACAGAAGGCCATCCCCAAGGGCACTTCTTGAGAATGCTCAAAGAACGGGCACTGGCTGCCGGATTGAACTGCGGTCACTGCACAGGCATACTTCATGGCAAGGCGGTTTCATGCAAGGATGCGGCTTGTTGTGAGCATTGGATTTTGCATCGATTCAGAAAAAGTTTCGCAACATTCCATCATGCCAATGGTGTTCCGGCACGGACGATTCAAGCATGGCTTGGTCACGAATCCCTCGAAACTACTTTGCGTTATTTGGCAGATGCGGAGTTGGGTAGCGAGAGAACTCGGATGCAGGTCAACGGCAGCTTTGCTGAAGTTGATCGAGGGTGATGGAGGCGACAAAGTAGAACAACTAAGACTTAAGGTCTGGAAAGTAAGCAAAGGCGTGACTAGCGTCAAAGTCCGTGTGAACGGCAGGGTAATGGACTGGGCCGACTTCGTAAAGTTCGCCTTCGACATTACGCCTCGGCGGTTGAATCAGTTGCTTGACATCGAAGACGCACCCACTCAGCCCAAGAACAAAACCAAGGAAAGAAAACCTTGGGTAAAGATGGAGACGGCAGACTACGACGCGATGAAAGAGCAATGGGACAAAAGGGTGGAGTCCGCCGGTCTAAAGCCAGAGGAAGATCAACTGGTGAACTACGATTACAGGCACGAGCTATTCAACGGAGGATCCATTCTTATGACGCTCGATGAGTCTTACCGTTGACTCGAAGCGCTGGGCTTCACGGATTGTGGAGCCCGCTCCCCCAAAGCACCCGAAGTGCGTTCCTATGATCCCCCGAAGAGACTGCGCGCCGTCCTCTCATCCGTGAACATTGGTAGGGCTGGTCTCGAGCAATCGAATAGGTATACGGTGACGCTGCAATCGTCGCAAGACTCTGAGTGGCGCATCATCGAGGGCGAGCCGATGGAAATTAAAACTGAGTTTGGTTCGGCCTTCGGGCCGATCCTTTTCCCGATGGACGACGCGCTACTAGTACATCGTACAGTTAGTTCTTTGCATTATGCTGGCGGTCTTTCCGTTGCTTTGCCTGCTTGGGATGGGCTGCCTGATACTGCCTGGTGGCTTCGATGATTCGTTGGAGATGTTCGGGG
>JBEKUD010000023.1:0-49951 GCA_049515395.1 Candidatus Sulfotelmatobacter sp.
AGTGGGGGCGGTGGTCAAAATGCTGAGCGTCACCGCGGTAGCGCTCACTGACTGGCCGCTGCTTGGACTAAAGGAGCAGCTCACCTCGGAGGGAAGACTGCTTTGGCTGCAACTGTAAGTCACCGGTAAGGCAGTCGTATTACTGCTGGAGATGACGAAGCCATTCGTTCCGGTCACAGTAATAGGAACCGAAGCGGTGGCTCCGGGAGCCACGGAGTAAGTAGCTGCGGTCGAGGAGATGGTGAAGGTCTGGTTGGTTGCGCCAACTGTAAGGAGAACGGTAGCAGTGGTGTTCGGCGAGTTCGTCGGAGTGATCGTGATAGTTTGCGCGCTGGTCGGAATCGCCATGTTGGCCAGCGTGGAGATCGTCAGTTGAGTCGTTGCCGGATCCGTTCCGTCGAAGTTGACGCTCGCAGGATTGAAGCTACAAGTGGCGCCCGTTGGCAGTCCCGCGCAACTGGCCGGAGTGAAGTTCACTACCATCCCGGTAGAACCAGTAGTCAAAGGCGCGATGGTCAAGGTGGTGATGGTTTGCTGTCCGGCCGGGACTGAGGTGGGGCTAAAGGTGCCCGCCGTTAATTGAAAATTTGGCGCTAACGAGGCCTCCCACGCCAGGGCCAGTGCATTTGCGTCGAGCGAGCCGAGGCCGGTAACGGAACTGTAGACGTGGCCACCAGCCACCGAATAGCCGAAGGTCAAGCTCCCTGTAGTCGGACATTTCAGGCCCGATGGCTCGAAGGATGGAGTGCCGGATGTGCAAGGAACTATGTTATCGGAGGTGTCCCCAGTGATCAGGCTGGTGCCGGTGGTGATGTCATGAAACGCCGATGGATTGGATGCATAGAGCTTGTAGAGCTGGGGGTTGATGTTGCCCAAGCCGCCACTCCCCAGATACTGATTCAGTAGAACGGCAATGCCCGCCGCTACTGGCGTTGAGGCAGAAGTTCCACCAAAAGCGGAGAAGTAGGTAGACAAGGCGGTACTAATTCCGCCGACGCATGTACTGGTTGAGGATGTGCCTCCCACTACCTCCGATTGAGGCGCACACACGATGTAGGAATCGTTGTAATTCGACGCCGAGAACGAAATATCCGGTACGTCCCGGACGCTGTCGCTTGGAGTAATTCCAGTTTGATACGAAGGCTTGGTGAATCCGCCACCAGGCGGAGTGTCACAGATATTGATCGTATCCGAGGTTCCGTCAATCGTGACCGTGGTGCTTCCCGAAAAGTTCACGCAATTACTGGGACCGCCGCCAGTGCCATCCAGTCCAAAGCCTTGTGCGCCTTGTGAGACGCTCTGAGTTGTATCGTTCCAGGCGAGTTCGGGAATATATTTCAGGGCCGAACCGCCGTAATTCGTGCTGCTATTGGTCGGCGGCGGCCCCCAGTAAGTAGGGTTCGCGACGGTGCCCTCGTTAAATTCCGTGCCTCCTACCCCGGTGACCTCGGGGCTGCTTGCGGGATAGCTCACGGAAGGGCCCAGAACTGCAGTCTCAACGTTCGCGCTGGAGGCATCGCCGTCGCAGGTGGCTGCACCTGCGTCGCCGGCTGCGGCAAAAAAGGAAATACCCAACGACGCAGCCTTCTGGTACATCAAGTCTTGAGTGGTGATAGAAGGAGCGGTGTTCAGCGCCTCGCAAAGTCCATAGCTTTCGCTAATGACCGGGGCAAGCTGATTATCAATGGCCCAGCTCGCGCTATCGTCCACGCCGCCCGATGAGGTCACGAAGATGATCTGGGCATTACGAGCAATCGAACCCGACCATTCGATGTCGAGGTCGGATTCACTCAGGTCACCGGGACTCAGGCCTGGATCGCTACCCGTACCCGAGATGATGTATTCGAAATTAGTAGTGTCGCAAGGGGCGGTGATCACGCCGATTTCAACGGTCGTCGCACTGGGGGCGCAGGAGGAACTCGAACTCGGTATGGTGGAGAGTCCGAAGCCGCTGCGAAAATCGTTCAGGTCGGCAAGATAGAGATCTGTCTGGCCAACAACCACCATTTTCTGGCCCGTGCCATCAATCGCCGGGGTAGCTTGGTAAAGCGGGTTGATGTCGTAGATGGTTGCAAGGTCGCCGGGAGCAAGGAAAGCAAGGGGCCCGCCGTCAATCGTAATGGTGTAGTCTGGACGGCGTTTGAGTCGGGGATGCGGAAAGAAATTGTGCAACCCCCGGAAACCACCGACGATGCCGCTCAGGGCAGCCGGTATCAGGGGGGATGTGGAGTTCGCGAAATGCGTCTTGCCATCTACTTCGTAGCGGTGGATCTGGGTCCTGAAGACGCTCTGTGCCTGAGCCGCGTTGCCGCTGAACGCTAGCGAGTCTCGGCCACGGGCAACATGAACGACTTTGAAACCCTGCGACTCGAGCCAGGCCGTGATTTTATCGATGTCGTTCGTGCTGAGACCGAAGCGCTCGGCATATTGCTCGGGACTTAGCCACTGATGGAATTTTGCCGACTTCGGGTTCTGCTGATCCGCCAGTAGCTTTTGCAGTGCGGCCTGCTGAGCTGCGGTTGGGGTGAACAGCATGGTGATATTGAGGGGATAGCCCGGTTCGATTAGCCCCTGTTCATTTCTTGACTGGGCTAAGGGCGATACGTGGTTCCGAAGCGCCACCATCTGGCTGGAATCGATCGGTCCCGTGATGCGGTCGGGTTGGGCGGCGAAGCATAGGGATGAGGCCAGAAGCGGCAGAAGAAACTTCCATGATCGCATTGAATACTCCGTCTGAGGTGGTGATGAAACCTTAGCTTATACGGCTTTCCTGCACTGTGATCAAGTCTCGCACGGACATGGTTGTATCCTTACAAGGAATTTACAAACCCGATACGACAACTTTAGTCGCGGAATTACGAAGGTAATCCCATGCGCTTGCATGTAGGGCGATCCAGCCATAGCCTCGCCCCTTGCAACGCGAGTTGGAACGGGCCCGAATGGAACCACGTTGAGCGCTCCGACCGACAAAATGTCGATTGCCCGGTAATTGCTGACTGAAGAATCGAAAACTTGCACAATCCGGGCGAACCCGGGAAGCATCCAAAGTTCCAGATCTTAAAGAACCAGGTTTTAAGAACCAGGTCTTAAGAAACAGGCTTAAAAATCAAGACTAAACTTTGTGAGGACCCATGCGCTGGTTTTCCCCCTCCTGCCGCCCATTGGCTGCGATGATTCTGCTGCCCGCCGCAATACTTCTGGCAGCGGATGTAGATAGCAAGTTTCACAACGCCCCGGCATCGGCGCAGTCGATGAAAAATCCCTATGACGGCCAGGCTGCGGCCGCGCAAGCGGGCAAGCAGCTCTATGCGAGCGATTGTCTTTCATGTCACGGGAAACAAGGCCGGGGCACCGGCAACGTGCCTTCCCTGGTGGATGGCAAACTTGATTCGGTTACGCAAGGCGAAGTGTTCTGGTTCATTACGCGTGGCGATAAAGATAACGGGATGCCGTCCTGGGAGGCCGTGCCGGAAAAGCAGCGCTGGCAGATTGTCACCTATGTGAAGTCGATGCCGAAGGCGCAAGATTCGCCAGAGGCAAGCACACCGGAGCCGGTTGACACCAGCACATCAAAGTTAAAAGCCGCCCCACCCACGCCCCCATTTACTGACTTCCGCTACGAGAAGCCGGGCACAACTCGAAAGATTACCGCTAAAGATCTGCCCCAACCATATGCGACCGAATCCGCGGAAAATGGTCCGAAGCTGGTGGGGCGTCCCGAGAATGTCTGGCCGGTCGCACCCGCCGGATTCAAAGTAGAGTTATACACTTCTGGTCTCGACAATCCACGGACGTTGGGCACGGCTCCCAACGGCGATATTTTTCTGACAGAAAGCGACCCCGGTCGTATTCGTATTTTTCGCGGGCTTACCAGCGACGGCAAACCAGAGCAGTCCGCAATTTTTGTCAGCGGATTGAAGCGCCCGTATGGATTGGCGTTTTATCCTTCAGGGCCCGATCCACAGTATTTATATGTGGGCAGCGAGCGCGAAGTGGTTCGTTTTGCCTATCACAGTGGGGATCTAAAGGCGAGCGGAGCGCCCGAACACGTTGCCGATCTGCCGGGGCCCGGCGGACACTGGACTCGTGCCGTCGTCTTCTCGCAGGACGGAACGAAGATGTTTGTTGCCGTAGGCTCGGGATCGAACATCGATGATCCTGATACAACTCCGCGCGAGAAAAATCGGGCCGACATTCTCTGGTGCGATCCCGCGAACTGCACATTAAGCGTGTATGCCTATGGCATTCGCAATGCTGGAGGCGGTCTCGCGGTGAATCCGCAGACCGGCGAGCTGTGGTGCTCGGTCAATGAGCGCGACGGCCTCGGCGATAATCTTGTCCCCGACTACATCACGCACGTGCAGGAAGGCGGCTTCTACGGCTGGCCGTGGTGGTATATGGGCGGTCATCAGGATCCCCGGCATAAAGGCAAGCATCCGGAGTTGAAAGATAAAGTGATCGTTCCGGATGTGCTGCTGCAACCGCACAATGCCTCGCTCGAGTTTGCTTTTTATGAAGGCAAGCAGTTTCCGGCCGAATATACGGGAGATATTTTCGCTTCCGAGCATGGCTCGTGGAATAAAGCAGTGCGTGTGGGCTACGAGGTGATTCGCGTCCCACTGCACCAGCAAGGCGATGCCAGCGGCGAGTATGAAGATTTTCTTACGGGCTTTGTATTGCCGGATGGCAACGTATGGGGTCGCCCGGTGGGCATAACGGTGTCTGCGGATGGTTCGCTGCTAGTAAGCGATGATGGGTCGAACTCGATCTGGAGAGTCAGCTACAGCGGCAAATAACGTTGGAGAAGAATGCTTTATGTGGGGACAGCGCCAGCGGCTGTCCAGTCGAGCGAAGCTCGATAGCTTCTTCGTTAGCCACTATCAATTGCATATGCCCTTGACAATATTTCTCGCCAGGTGCACACTTCTAAAAGGCGAATAAAAAGCGAAAACGCCTGCGGAGCTTCCTGGCTCCGGTGTTCCCTGAAATTACCCGAGGAATTTTATGTCTTCCGCAGTGTTTTCCACTTCGGCGGCCCAAGGCCGCCCTTTTGTATTTGAGACTGAAAATGGCTCCGAAGTTTGCCCAGAACCTTTTCAGGAGCAACTTTTCACCGCGCCCCGCCCACCGCAGCGAGCGGCCTCCGCAGCCTTCAAAGACGCAAGACTCGCCAGCGTTACTCCGGCCTCGCGATTGGCGGTGCGTCCCGCGCCTGAAATGGTCACAAGCGGCATCGCCGAAATGGATGCGCTTACCGGGGGCCTGCCCCGCGGCTGCCTAACCGAAATTTGCGGTCCAGCGTCTTCCGGCCGCAGCACCTTAATGTTATCCGCACTGGCCGCTGCAACCCAGCGGGGAGAATGTTGTGCGGTCGTCGATGCCAGCGATGCTCTCGATCCACAGTCTGTGGCTGCAGCTGGAATGGAATTGGACCGGCTGCTATGGGTGCGATGCGGGGAGAATTCCGTTCAGGCCGAAAGTCGCCTGGAGCAACTTCTGCGCGTTACGGACCTGCTGCTCGAAAGCGGAGGCTTTGGATTGATCGCACTGGATCTCGGCGATCTATCGCCGCAAAGCGCGCGCCGTATCCCCTTGGCTACCTGGTTCCGCTTCCGCCGCACCGTAGAACATACCCCAACCGTGCTGCTGGCAATGGAGCGGCAATCGATTGCGGGAAGCTGTTCTTCTTTATTGATCAAGCTGGGATCGCTAAAACCGAGCGCTCCAGAAAATCAAGCCAGCCCAACACCTACCCACGTACAGTTGCTGACCCAAGTTGAAATCACTGCGGAGCTCGTGCGCTCACGAATGGATCGTAAACCAGTTCGCTCCGAGATTACTTTCGCCAGTAAAACCGCATGGGCGGGATGAAGGAAACACCCGATGACTCAATGACGCAATCGCTCAATGGATTTATGTCATGCCTTTTGCCTGCATCTTCGTACCGAATTTTCCCGTGGCTGCCGTGTCTCGCGCCGAACCGGAATTACGCGCGCTGGCTTTGGCCATTTACGAAGGCAAGCCCCCGATGGAAAAAGTTTTCGCTGTAAGCGAGAGTGCCACCCGCCTGGGAATTACGCCCGGCATGACAAAAGCCCAGGCAGAACTTTGTTCCGAGTTGACGCTGCGTCCGCGTTCTCTGCGGCAGGAATCCGGGGCGCATGCCGCCATGCTGGATTGCGCGCAATCGTTTTCGCCGTGCGTGGAGGATGCTGCAGCTGACACGGTGATACTTGATTTGGCCGGCATGGACTCTCTTTTTGGCGCGCAGCCAGAAATCGCTCGTAACCTTTTTCGCCGCGCTGCAGAACTCGGACTCGATGTGAATGTTGCCCTAGCTTCAAATCCTGATGCTGCTGTGTTTGCCGCACGCGGATTTTCCGGAGTGACTGTGATTCCATCAGGAAAAGAAAGCGAGTGCCTGGGATCTCTGCCGGTGAAGGTTTTATTTGCGGAACGGATGGAAGGAGAAAAGAAAGAAGAGAATCGGGAAGAATCTGCCCGTCGGCTTGAAACGTTGGAGCGTTGGGGAGTACGCGATCTGCGCGCTCTGGCCGCGCTGCCGGAAGTTGCTCTGAGCGAGCGCCTGGGACAGGAGG
The DNA here is from genome assembly GCA_049515395.1 of Candidatus Sulfotelmatobacter sp. Taxonomy (GTDB): domain Bacteria; phylum Acidobacteriota; class Terriglobia; order Terriglobales; family Acidobacteriaceae; genus Sulfotelmatobacter. Next base: position 6,600 of record JBEKUD010000023.1, read on the forward strand.
GGTTGCGCTGGCAGAAACTGGCGCGGGGTGCGGCTTCGCGCACGCTGGTGCCGGTGGAAGCGCCCACAATTTTTGAAGAGGCCGTCGAGTTGGAATCTCCCATCGTACTGCTAGAGCCTCTCGCCTTTCTGCTCAATCGTTTGCTCGAACAAATCTGTGCGCGTTTGGCCTCGCGTGCGCTGAACACGCAGGAATTGCGGCTCACGCTGGACCTCGAAAGCTTCTCCTCCTTCAATCCACAATCAAAAATCAACAATCAACAATTTTCCTCACCGGCGACAATCGAAAATCAACAATCGGCAATTTGTTCCACCCGGCCAGAACAATTTCATCGCACTCTTTGTTTGCCGCTGCCCATGCTGGATCCCAAACTTTTTCTCAAGCTGCTGCAACTGGATTTGAATGCGTATCCGCCCGGTGCGCCCATCCTGAAGATTCATCTTGAGGCGCGACCGGCGCGGCCGCGATCGGCGCAAGGCGGCCTGTTTCTGCCACCCTCGCCCGAGCCGGAAAAGTTGGAACTCACGCTGGCGCGCATTGCCGGACTGGTTGGCGAATCGCGTGTAGGCGCACTGGAATTGCTGGATACCCACCGGGCTGAAGGTTTTCGCATGCGACGCTTCGGGCTCGGTGCAACACAAGAAAGCGCAGCGAAAAATAACCAGCCGCGGCAAACTTCTGAGCCGGCAGAAGGGAAATGCGCCGTCGCTGCCCTTCGCAGGTTTCGTCCGCCCCTCCGGGTCACTGTGACCATGGACAACCCGGAACTTGTACGCGTGGTTTGCCCAAAGAAAAAAGAAGTGCAGGGCAGTGTGCTCTGGAAGGCAGGCCCATGGCGCAATTCCGGTGATTGGTGGGAGCGCGAAGCCTGGGCCCGCGATGAGTGGGACGTTGCTTTGCAGAATGCAGAGGGGATTTTTCTCTACCGCCTCGTGCACGATCTGCTCGGCGGAAGCTGGTTTGTGGAAGGCACGTATGACTAAAACAGTTCTCCGTTGCCAGTTCTCAGTAAAAACATTTTCTGCGCACAAGATTTCACTGGGAACTGACAACTGGGAACCGATTTCCTGATGTCCTACATCGAACTCCATGCCCGCTCTGCCTTCAGCTTTCTCGAAGGATCTTCCTTGCCTGAGGATCTGGCGGCCATGTGTGCCCGACTCAACATTCCCGGCATGGCATTGCTTGATTCGGACGGCGTCTACGGTGCGCCTCGCTTTCACATGGCAGCGACAAAGGTCGGAATCAAGGCGCACATTGGAGCGGAAGTCACATACGCAGATGCATTGCCGATTGCCAATTGTCAATTGCCGAGTGGAACAAGTTCTTCTTCTGGGGGCAGTCCATCAGCCATCCACAATCAGCAATCAACAATTTCTCTTCGCAAAATCGGCAATCGGCAATCGGCAATCGGCAAACCATTCCGCCTTCCTCTGCTCGTTTCTTCCCGCGCTGGCTATCAAAATCTGTGCCGTTTGATTACCAAAATGAAGTTGCGCGCGAAAAAAGGCGAGGGCGCAGTTCAGAAAGATGAACTGGAAGAGCACTCCAATGGCCTGGTTTGCCTGACCGGTGGAGCGGACGGACCTCTGGCAACTGCCTTGCAACATGGAGGTATGGAAGAAGCCCGCCAGCGGACCGAGCAACTGATTTCACTATTCGGCCGCGGCCATGTGTATATCGAGTTGCAGCGTCATTTTCATCGGGAAGAAGAAACTCGTAACCGCGCGGCGATCGCAATCGCGCGCTCGCTGAATCTTCCTTTGCTCGCGACCAACGGCACCTGTTATGCCACTGCGAAAGATCGCGAGCTCTGCGACGCATTCACCGCCATCCGCCATCACCGTACTCTCTCGACAGCGGGGCGTTTGCTGGCGCGCAACTCCGAGCGTCATTTGAAATCGCCGCCAGAGATGCAGCAACTCTTTGCCGACCTTCCCCAAGCCCTCACCAACACGCTCGATCTTTCTTCCCGCCTCGAATTCACGCTCAACGATCTCGGCTACGAATTCCCCCGTTATCCCGTTCCCGCAGGCGAGACGATGAATTCTTTTCTGCGGGATCGCGCAGGGGAAGGCTTTCGGCAGCACTATGGTCGTGCCCAGCCTGACCTGCAGAGCCGCGCCCGTAGCCAAATTGAGCGCGAATTGGCACTCATCGAAAAACTTAAACTGGCTGGATATTTTCTGATCGTGTGGGATCTGGTCCGCTTCTGCCGCGAGCAAAACATACTGGTGCAGGGCCGCGGATCGGCCGCCAACAGCGCTGTCTGCTATGCGCTGGGCATCACCGCCGTCGATCCCATCAGCATGGAGCTGCTCTTCGAGCGTTTTCTCTCCGAAGAACGCGGCGAGTGGCCCGACATCGATCTCGACCTGCCCAGCGGTGACGAGCGCGAAAAAGTGATTCAGTATGTCTATCGGCGTTATGGCGAGCGTGGCGCCGCCATGACGGCCAATGTCATCACCTACCGCAATCGCATGGCGGCGCGAGAGATGGGCAAGGCGCTCGGCTTTGATCCCGGAACGCTCGCCAAGATTTCCGCCGCGGTTGCCACCTGGGAATTCCGCGACGAAAACGACGCGCTTGATCGCCGCTTCCGCGATGCCGGGCTCGATCTCAAACATCCCCGCCTGCGCAAATATTACGAATTGTGTCTTGCTGTCCAGGACATGCCACGCCATCTCGGCCAGCACTCCGGCGGCATGGTGATTTGCCAGGGACAACTTGATTCAGTGGTGCCGCTCGAGCCCGCGTCCATGCCCGGGCGCGTGGTGGTGCAGTGGGACAAAGAAGATTGTGCCGACATGGGCATCATCAAAGTGGACCTGCTCGGATTAGGCATGATGGCCGTGCTCAAAGATTCCATGGAACTGATTCGCAACCACTATCACGAAAAAGTCGATCTGGCGCATCTGCCCGCTGATGATCCCGCCGTCTATTCCACGCTGCAGAGGGCCGATACCGTGGGCATGTTCCAGATAGAAAGCCGCGCGCAAATGTCGTGTCTGCCGCGCCTGATGCCGAAACGTTTCTATGACATTGTGGTGCAGGTCGCAATCATCCGGCCGGGGCCGATCGTCGGACAGATGGTCAATCCGTTTCTTTTGCGCCGCCAGGGACGCGAAGAAATTTCGTATCCGCATCCGTCGCTCGAACCTGTGCTCAAGCGCACCTTGGGAGTGCCTTTGTTTCAGGAACAACTGCTGCGGGTGGCCATGATTGCAGCCAACTTCACCGGCGGCGAAGCCGAAGATCTGCGCCGTGCCATGGGCTTCAAACGTTCGGAAGCCCGCATGAAAGATATCGAGGCCAAACTGCGCGCCGGCATGACGCGAAACGGGATCTCTCCGCAGGCGCAAGAACAAATCATTCTTTCTATTACTTCTTTCGCTCTCTACGGATTTCCGGAATCGCACGCCGCCAGTTTTGCGCTCATTGCTTATGCCAGTGCTTATTTGAAGTGCCGCTATCTCGCCGCGTTTACCGCCGCCTTGCTCAACAACCAGCCTATGGGTTTTTATTCTCCAGCGACGATCACCAAAGATGCGCAACGTCATGGATTGAAAATATTGCCGGTGGATGTGACGCACTCGGAATGGATGTGCACTTTGGAAACAGTGGTCAGTGATCAGTTGCCAGTGGTCAGTGAAGTCGTGGGTCGTTCGTCCCTTTGCTCCGCTCAGGGCAGGCTAGGAACGGTCGTTGGCCAGCCGGAGCCAGGTTGTGTGGCGCGGGCACTCTTACCCGCGTCTGCCGGCGAGACGCCGGCGCTACGTTTGGGTTTGCGTTACGTCCGCGGATTGCGCGAAGAAGGCGCTCAGGCGCTGGTGCACGAACGCAGGCGTGCTGCTTTCACTTCGATTCACGATCTCACCCGCCGCGTTCCAGAGCTACGTAAAGACGAACTGACTACGCTGGCGGAAATCGGCGCGCTGAACAGGATCGGAAGTCCACCACGGAGACACGGAGACAAATTCCCAACTGCCGATTTCCCATTGCCGATTGAATCTACTCCATTGGATTCTGGGTCCAAAATTGACAATCGGAAATTGTCAATCGAAAATTCCTTTCACCGCCGCGACGCTCTCTGGCAGGTGGAACGCGCTGTGCGCAGTTCGGGGCCGTTGTTGGAAAAATGGCTGGAACCCGATGTACCTTCCCCGCTCCAGCCCATGAACCACGAAGAGCGACTGGTCGCCGATTTTCGCGGTACCGGTCTCACCGTGGGACCGCATGCCATGGCTTACCGCCGGGAATGGCTCAATGCCATGGGCATTCGCCGCGCCAGCGAACTCCGCGATATTCCCAGCGGCAAACGTCTGCGCATCGGAGGCTGCGTAATCGTGCGCCAACGTCCGGGGACGGCGAAAGGTTTCGTTTTTCTCAGTCTGGAAGATGAAACCGGAGTTGCGAATGCGATCATCGCTCCCGATTTATTTCACAGCAACCGCCTGCTGCTGGCTTCGGAACGGTTTCTTGCAGTCGAGGGGATTCTGCAGAATCAGGACAATGTGATCTCAGTCAAAGCCGAGCGCGTGCTGCCATTGTTCGTCACAAAGGCGGAAACCGTCTCCCACGATTTTCATTGAACAAGGCCGAGGGCTCAAACCCGCATTCTTGGTGGCCTTCAGCGGCGCGACGAAGACGCACCCTTTCCAAACAGAACTCTACTGTTCCCGCGCCAGTTATTCCTCGGGTCTGCCACCCTCCGGAGGCGCCAGCGGCAGCCGGGTCGCCCCACGCATAATGTCGCGCTCTTCCGGCGAGAACACCCCTCGAAAGCGATTGGAATCGATGACTTGCTCGCGCTGATAGGGTGGCATGGCGCGCAGATCGCGAATCGCCGTGGTCACCATGCGCCGTCGGTCGGGTCGAAGTTGCTGCATCCGGCCGAATAAACCCCGCGCCTCCTGTTTTTGACCGGGCGTCAAATGCTCCCAGGTTTCCATACGATTCAGCATGCGCTGCTGTTGTTGCGGGGGAAGACTTGAGAAATGCCGCAGCCGCTGCCGTAACATCTCTTGCCGATCCCGAGGCAAACGCCGAAACCCCGGATCGTTCTGCAACGCTCGCTCCCGCTCGCCTGGGGGCAGCCCCTGATAGCGGCGTAGCCAGTCCCCAGCATGACCTTGCCCACGACGAACCGGCGGATAATTTTGCGCCGCCTGCCGACCCTGGGTTGGCCGAAAGTTGTTATGCTGCGCCCGGCAGGGGGACGTCATCACGGTTGCCACGGATAACACTACCGTCGCCATCCATCCCGTCATGAAGTTCTTCAGCCGCACTCTTTTCCCCTCAGGTTCCTGTTTCCCCTCAGGTTCCTGCTGTCGCGCCCTTTCCGACGCTCGCTTTTTCCCGCACCCAGGCCACTCTTACGGATTCGCCATCACATCGTGCTGCACTTCCAGGTCATCCAGCAAATCGAAATCGGAATAGAGATCGTGATTCTTTTCCAGCGCCTGCAGATCGCCGACTGCGGTCCCGGGATCGGATTGCACCTGAGAATCCGCCACGATAGGGTTCACGGGGTAAATTCCGCTGCCTTTGGTGAAGAACAGCCCCACCCCAATTCCCATCAGCACCGTCAGCGCCGCAGCCAGCACTGGACGGCGAAACCACGTCCGCCAGCCAGCCTGGGGCTTGGCGATTTCTTCCCGCAGACGCGCTCGTAAGCGCACATCGAAATACGGCGACGGCTCCGGCGCCTTCCATTCATCCAGCAAAGCCATCGTCCGCCGAAACTCTTCCATCTTTGCCGCGCAGACACCGCAGTCGGCCAGATGCGCGCTCATCTCCGGCGTTACTTCCATCAATCCGGACGCTAAGTCCGGCATCACTTCGCGAATTCTTTTGCACTTCATAACCGCGCTCCCCTAAATTGTTTTCGCCACTGCTCACTTGCCAAAAAATAGAATTGCTAGATAAATTGTTTTAACTGTTCTCGTAGAGTTTCGTACGCCCGAAACAACAACGATTTCGTCGCCGATTCGCTCAGCTTCAGTACATCGGCAATCTGCTTGTAGTCCATTTGCTGATATTTGTGCATGATCACCGCCAGCTTCTGGCGCTCGGGCAGGGCCTCCACCTTCGCCCGTATCGCGAATCGTCGCTCGCGTCGCACCAAAGACTCTTCGGCTGTAACCGTGGCATCGGGCAGGTCCAGAGTCGTACCGGTTTGCTCGTCCGGTTCGTCCAGACTCACGGTTACTTCTGGCCGCTCGTGCCGCGTGTCGCGCGCGTGGTTTACTGCCAGGTTCGTCGCGATGCGATACAACCAGGTGGTGAATTTCGCGCTGGCCTCGTAAGTCTGGCGAGAACGGTAGACCCGGAGGAAAACCTCCTGCGCCAGATCTTCCGCCACCGCCGTGTTGCGCGCCATGCGGTACATAAAGCTGACCAACGGCCGGCGGTACTTCTGCACCAGATAGTCGAAGGCGGACTGGTCTCCCGCCTTCACCCGCAGCATGATTTCAGCGTCAGTAAAGTTCTCGGCTCCCACCGGGGCAGGCTGTAAACTGCTCGCAGGGCTAGAGCCCGCTGTGGCCATCAAGACACCCCGATCGATGGCAGCCGTGCCCATACCTGATTGAACCCCGTCCGGGGCGGAAAGTTGCTCGTCTCCCTCACTCGCTGAAACCCCAGAAGTGCCAGAAGCTGAGGAGGATACGGGAGGTCGAGGGGGCCTGATTTCGTCCGCCATGAAGGGTAACTTTGGGCATACAGGGTACCGACGGCCCGAACCCGCGTCTGCCCCTGCCGCCGATAGGCTACCACGGCACGCTTCCCCGTCCAAACTCTTCTCCTTCGTCAAACTGCGGTTTGCGACGTCCCAGCCTGGCTCGAGCGAGCCCGAACCGAGATCAGGTCAGGCGACGTGCAGGCAGATCACCTCAGTAACTTCAGCCTTCTGCAACCTCATGCTAGCCTCGATATGTGTACGTGTAATCAGTCGTTTCCGACGATCTCGCGCTAGTCACGATGCCCAGATTCCCTATCTTCCGCCTCGGCAAGGAGCCAGAAAAGCCGGCGCTGCCCAATATGGTTGCGGCCACGCCAGCAATCGCTCTGTGGGGGCTGGCCGTCGGCGTTGATAATCTTCGGCACGACGTTGCCCTGAGTCCTGGCTTCGTCGAGGCGGCGCGGGCCCAGATCATGCGCATGATCACGCGCCACGGCGAGTTGGAAGGTTTGCTGGCAGCCGAGGCTCCGCAGAGAACGCAAGCACCTTCCTGGATGAGGAATGCTGTCCGCCTGAATCGAGGCGCGGTTAGCACCCCGGTCGATTCATCCGACTGGAAGACTCTACTGACGGAACTCCATCTCGGCGCATTGAATCGAGCGAAGAAGGAAGAAAAGATTTCCATTGACCTGCTCGCACGACTGGCCGTCACGAAGTTCTTACGGAATGAGATTTCTCTTCAGTTTGGGCAAGCGCTCGAGCGTTGTCGCGTTCTCCTCAGAAACTACGAGGGCGTACGGCAAGGCAAAGCAGTGGAGTATCGCGAGCGCGTGGCCGCTTTCCAGGTGCGCAAGAAAATAGTTCTTCGCAAAACCGGCCAGGAATTATTTGAAACCCTCCGCGCGATCGAGAAGGAAACCCTGGGGCGCACCCGGCGGTCCTTGTTTGGAGAGCCAAAGTTTGAAGATTCCGCCAATGCTGCCTTACGCAGCCACGGCCTCTTCGTGAACCGACTGGCATTTTCCGACGATGGCCGCGACGACTACCTCTGCGCCGAGCACTACGTCATGCTCGGAAACTGGGATCGCGACCTCGACCGCTACTCCCGTATGCAGGATGTCTTGTCTGGCTTTCTTCGCTCGCTGTACGGCGAAGAAGTCTCGACTGAAACCATCGACTCCTGGCTATGTGCGCCGGAAAACGCTCGCGCCCTGGTTGGCACCGGGACCCCCGATGATTCCACCGCGGAAGGCTTAGCCCAGCAAGAGCGCCTCACAAAATGGGTCCGTCTGCTCGAAGACGAGCAAGTGATGGAGTGTGTGATCGCCTCATACCACACCGTTCCTTTGCTGAGCGAGTACGCCCCTCGCATCAACCCGCAGCAATTGAAGAATGCCCTGATCTCCCGTCCCGAGTGCGACCGCGTGGAGCGCATGATTCATGAGCACGGCAAGCTTTCTCCCGCCAGCCTGTACGCGGCGGTGGGCAAGGTTGCCAGTTGCCGCGGCGCCGAGCGCGCCAAAGTTGCAGCCCGGTTTCTGCAGGATTTTTTTCATTACCATCGCGATTTGCGTCGCCTCGAAACCCTGAATGCTGCGCTCGACTCGGTGAACGTGGTTGCCACCGATAAACTGCGCGAGCTATCCCGCATGAACGGCACGCTGTATGAGTTCCTCCTGCCCGATGAGCAGCCCAAGAAGCCCGAGCAAGCGCCAGTCTTGCGCCACGTGGTGCTCAAGGCCGACGTGCGCGATTCCACGAGGCTCACCCGCACTCTGATGGAAAAGGGTCTCAATCCCGCCTCTTATTTCAGCATGAATTTTTATGATCCGGTGAACAAACTGCTTGGCAAATACGGAGCGCAAAAGGTATTTCTCGAGGGCGATGCCATCATTCTTGCCATCCTCGAACGTGCCGGCGAGCCCGAACTTGCGGTCAGTCGGGCATGTGTTCTCGCCCGCGAGATCATCGAAATCGTGCGCGGCTACAACAAGCTGATGCTGCGCTCCGCCATGCCTGAACTCGAGTTGGGCGTGGGCATCACGCTGCAGGAATCCGCGCCGCTGTATTTAATGGACGGCGAGCGCCAGATCATGATCTCCGAAGCTCTCAACGAGAGCGATCGTCTCTCTTCCTGCAACAAACACGCCCGCAAGCTGATGGAATCTCAAGCTGGACCCTTTCACGTCTATGTCTTCCAGGCGTCGGACTCAAGCTCTGAGCAGGCGAATCCAGAAGACTCCGTTCTCAGCTACAACCTCGGCGGGATTCGCATGAACGAAGCCGCCTTTCGCAAACTGGAGCAGGAGATTTCGCTGGTGCCGCTGGCGGTAAAGTTGCCGCCTTCGGCCTCGTCCGACAAGGGGGAATATCGCCTTTCGAGCGGAACCGTCCCCGTCGACCGTGAGATCTACCGCAAAATTGTTGTCCGGGAAAGTCGCGTGCCGCGAGTCAAGCCGGAAGATTTTTCTGTTTTGAACTGGACTGGACGCACCTACTACGAAGTCTGTACCGACCCCGCAATCTACGCCGCGCTGGAAAAGAAAAAAGCTGCGAAAGCCTAGACTGGAGGCATCCCACGTGCTGCGGTGAAATTGTTATCTAAGACGCAAGCTGATTTTTTGAAGTCCGATTCCAGATCCTCGAACTCCAGATCCGGGAACTCCAGTCCATCCGGCATCATCCCCAGCAAATCCATGGCCTGTTGGGGGGTGCAATGGACGCGATCTAGGATAAATTGCCTGGCGTCGGGTTTGGTTTGCGGTTTGATGCCGGCAGGAATGTAGGCTTCTCGCTTGCTCTTGGGCTCTGACCAGATGGACCACTCCTTGCCGACAGCATCCCACAATTTTCCCCTCCGCTCGCTACCACCTCGAACTTGTTACGGAATCGGAACGCTCGAATCGTTGCCGGCATCGCGGCCGATCCGACCCGCCGTTCTCAGTAATCTGATTTCGCTCTCGCCGGCCGAAACGGAATCCAGAAGGTCGCTTCCACCGCAACGGGAACGCCGTTTCTCATGGCGGGCTGGAACTGCCACTTGCCGATGGCATCGCTGGCAAATTGGTCCAGGCGATCATCGATGCTGCGCAGCACCCGCACCCTGCCTACCGTACCATCGGCGAGGATGACAGCATGGAGAATGACGGTGCCGCTCACATTCTGCCTCATCAATTCCAGTGGATAGGCGGGATCGACTTTGCGCGTCGCCACTGGCGATGAAAGCTCAGAAGGGGAGGCTGTGTCGGAAGAAGAATTGGCTGGAGTTGAATCCGCTTTCAGCGCCGCGAAGTGGATGATCCAACTGCCGCCGGCGGAGTTCAGGTTCGGCATGTTGAGACTCAGGGAGTAGACCCTGCGGCCGCCAAAAACAGTGCGCTCGGCGTCGGAGAGGCCAGCAGTGCTCTCGGGAACGGTCCGAGATACCCGTGGTGGCCGTGCCCCGGCGAGCAGATTAGGATTCACTGTGTTCGAGTTCGTCGGCGCCACCTCGCCGGCCACGGACGATGTCGCGTTTGGGGTCTTGCCGACATACAGTCCCGAAGGCAAGTCCGTGGCGCTTTTCGATCCGGATCCACTTCCGTTTGCAGCAGAGTCGCCGCCGGAGGACGCACCCGGCGCGCCGGACGCTCCGCGACGTCCCTCAGGCGTCGCTGAGAAGCTCCCCCGGCGATTTCCGACTACCGTTGCGGGTGGCGCGCCCACGGCTGGATTCAGGCTGAGTGCGATCAAGCCTCCGCCGGAGCGCGTGCCTCGGGATGGGGTCAAAGAAGGGGGCGGCGCGATCACCTGCGCAGAGTGTCCGCCCAACGCTGCGGAACGAGTGGGCCTCGTGCGCTGCTCGTCCACCGCAAGTTGCGGGGCCGGTGCAATCACGGCGCTGCGTCCGATATCGATCGCGCCGGCGTGGAGTTTCGAAGAGGCGTCCAGCGAGGGCGGCGGCGCAATCACCGCGGGCTGCAGAGCATCCACAGTTGTCTGGGATGCACGGTCGTGAAGAGTCGGCGGGGGGGCGATCACCGAATGTTCCATCTGCGGCGCGAGGCGCGAGAACTGTGACGGGGTAACCACCGGGGCCGGTGCAATCGGCATCTGCGGTTTGTCGGACCAGGCCACCGTGTTGGGCAGTGCGACATCGCGCCGTAATTGAATCTGGGGCGCAGTGACGATCGTCTGGGAATGATTGTCGGCCTCGGCGGGGACGGAAATGATCGGCTGCGCTGAAAATTCAGGGTCGGATTTCTGGGCGTGAGCGGGCAGCGGCTGGCGCGTGTCGAGCGGCGGCAAATATTCCGACGGCGTGTAGTAAACGACGTCGGCATGGGTAAACGTGGGTCTCGGCACGATCTGAGGTTGCAACGCCAAGAGCTGAGATCCCGCCCAGATCATGACTAGCGCCAGAACGTGATAGCCCACGGACTCGAAAAAGCGGCGCCACGGGAGTTTGCGCTCCACAAAAACATCGGGCCAGAAAACCGCCGGCGTGGACTCAAGGTGTAACGGAGCGCCTTCGCGCCGGTAAAAGAGATCGCGAAGATTCTGTAAGAAAACGCGAGGCCAGGAATCCTGCGCAATCACGAGGCGCAGCTCCGCGCCTGGGGATTCGGTATTTTCAGGTACCATGCCCGGCACTTCGCGCATCGCTCTATCTTAGATGCAATAGACGACCGGGAATAGTGGAAAGGTCCGCCATAGCGCGTTCTGCCGAGGATAGTAGGATGTAGGCAAATGGGAGACCTCATGAATCTTGCCCGCACCATTCTCGTGGCCGCAGCTTGCTTCGCCTTCGCGGTAATCTCGCCCGCGGCGCAGGACTCGAAACCAAACGTCCCAAGAGTGAAGGATGCGGCCGACGCGCCGCAAGAGAAGGGAAGCCGAGACTACTCAGGAATGTACAGCTTTCTGAAGGATGGCGAATTTGTGCAAATCACGGTGGAGGACGAAAGTCGAGTGACGGGATTCGTATCGCGCTATGGCGAAGAAAAAAATGACAATGGCGGATTTCTCGACCATTACTTTCGCAGCGCAAAACTGGACGGAAACAGCCTGAGGTTCACGACCCAGATGGTGCAAGCGAAGTGGTTCGACTTCAAAGGCTCGGTGGAGCGAGGCGAGGGCAAGAATCCAGGGGACGAGGGGTATTACGTCCTGAAGGGAACCCTAACGGACAATACCAGCGATGCGCAAAAGAAAACCACCACGCACTCTCAAGAAGTCACCTTCAAAAGGTTTCCGGTGGATGCATTACCCGCCAGGAATTATTGACCGGCGCGGGCGGGGGTTATGAGTAAGCGGCCGGGAGCCTTTTTCTTGCGATCAACTTTCTCCTGGTCGTAAACCAGATCGAGTCCACCCTCCGCGGTGGGAGTGGCATTGGCTAAAGCCGCTGCCAGGGCACGGAACGAGCGGCTCACTTCCTGACCTTCCTGCAGAACCACCGGCGTTCCCTGATCAATGCAGGGCGAAATTGCTTGAAACGCGTTCGGAATTTTCCACAGCACCTTGCAGCGAGTGGAATGCTCGATGTCGGCGTCGTCAAAGCCGGGAATTTTCTTATATCGACTTAAGACAATCCTTAGCCGATTGCGGCCCGCTCCCTCCTCCAGGAAGGCATAAATGCGGCCTGCGCTCCACAGGGATACCACGTCCGTCTGCGCGACCATAAGTACTGCATTCGACAGGTCCGAGAGCAGACGCGTGGTTGAATCAAGCCGGCTGGAGGCATCGACCACCACGTAACGATAGTGATTCGCCAACAGATCGAACAGCCGCGCTAACTCCGCCGGAGTCGGGATGGAGGGATACGGTTGCTGGGGACCGGCAAGAAGATGCAAGCCTTCTTTGGAGGTTGTCATCAGCCCTTCGAGCAGGGAAGCATCGAGTCGATGCAGATTTTCCAGGGCGTCCGGTACTCCAAAGCTGGGCCGCAAATTGAGATGAAGTTGAGCGTGACCGACGGGGGCAAAATCAACCAGGACGACGTTGCCATATGCCTGTTGCAGCGCGACCGCGGTATTCACCGCAGCCGTTGTGGACCCGGCGCCGCCTTTGGCCCCCAGAAAAGTAAAGATGCGAGCCTTGCCCGCACCTCCGCGAGTGCGAGTCCGGTTGGAACTGAAGCGCGTCAGGGCTTCCAGAAGAGCTGCTGAGCCCGTTTTGTCATCCAGGTATTCCCCGGCTCCGGCACGCATGCTGGCCACAATCGTGGCGGGCTGCTGCATAGTGCCGTTGGCGAAGATCGCGAGCTGCAGCGTGTTGACTTGGAGAAGTTCAATGGCGCGAATCGCAGGTTGAGGATTCTCCTCAGAGATATCGACTACGACCACTTCGGCGCGCAAATCCTGAATCTGGCGGAGGATAGAGTCGGTAGGTCCGGTTGGAAAGCCGACATTGCTAAACACAACTTGGGCGAGGCGCGTAGCCTCTACACGTCGTTGCAATTCCGACAGCTGTTCGCGGTCTTCCGTGAGGAGGGCTACGGCGATCCCATGCATTGCGCGGTTCTCGCTAATTTCTCTTGCTGTAGGCATGTTAGAAAAAAAAGGCACTTTCCGCCAAGTGACCTAAGTCACTCGCTGGGAGCATGCATGCACAGAATTCAAGCCCCGATGGAAAAGTGGCGATCCCCTGAGCAGAATCAAGCGACGACAGGCGCACAACGGATTACTCTCCGACGAGATGCGTACGAGTGAACCGTATTCTAAGGCAAACTGGCGAGATTTGGAAAGAGCTTAGCAGAGCCGATGGAGCGAAGGTGAACGAGCCTTCCGCCAAAACGGATTTCATGGCAACCCGTCATGCTGTCTCAGGCGGGGAAAGCTAATGGGCTGCGGCCCGCGGAATGCCGGGCGTAGGCGTTATCGTTCGCTCGCGCTCGGCGGGGCTATGCAACGCCGAAATCCTCCGAAACTCAGCGGAACTATCCTCGGTCTCCGGGAGGTATTCGTAGCCCTTCAGACAGACGGCCACGCCGATCTTGGTTTCTTCCAACTTGGTTTCATTTGCAGCCGGCGCGTTCCACCTTGTCGCAGGCTTGGCGATGCGCAAAACCTGGCCTCGGCAACGAACCCGCATACTCTCCCCCAAAGTAATCTCTGAGGGCATTTTCAATGTCAGTTCGATTTCCGCGCCTTCACTCAGCGCCATGTCGGTGAACAGAAACGCTCCCCGGGAGCTCAGATCCTGAGTAAATCCGAGTCCTTGGGCGCCCGTCGAGACGTCACGTAGTGACACTGGAAGGTTAAACGGGAAACGTTGTCCAATACGGCGTTCAACACCAACCGGGGGGCGTGTCATGGTCGCGTGCCTTCCTTGAGGAATCGCTAGGAGAGAACAACTCCAACTGTAGCGCAGTCTGGCCTCTCTGGGAAGCAAAATTCGCAGTCTATGATGCCCAGCGCTCGCCCGGAGCCGCCGTTCGACCAACCTTTGAACCCTGTCGCAACCTTACCATCATGCCACTGGCTCTAACCGGCGTCCTGGATCTTCGATGGAATCGGGCCGTCCTCCCTGCGGTATCGCAGATATTTGCAACTGGCTCTGCCAGTTCGTGCGAGACTCACGCAGCCAGAATGCCAACCCCATTCAAGTTATATTTATTCCAAAGGGCACTTATCCTCATCCAAAGTGGCGAACGTGGCTGAGTCCAGAGGCGAAATCGATGCTCGTCCTGCAGGGAGCGATTCCGAGGTGTCTCCGGCGCAAGGTTCGCGGTTGCAAATCGGCCTGCGTGCCCTGCGTCATCGCAATTTTCAGTTGTTTTTTAGCGGCCAGCTCATCTCGCTCATCGGCACGTGGATGCAGAGCGTGGCGCAGTCCTGGCTGGTTTATCGCTTGACCGGTTCGGCGCTGCTGCTGGGATCGGTGGGATTCTCGAGCCAGATCCCCGTGTTTTTGTTCGCCCCCCTGGGCGGAATTACAGCCGACCGCTTCAACCGCCGGCACATTGTCATTGCGACCCAGGTGGCGTCGATGCTGCTGGCCTGCGCTCTGGCGGTGCTTACTCTGCTGCACAGGGTTCAAGTCTGGCATGTGTTTGTGCTGGCCGGCCTGCTGGGCGTGGTCAATGCGTTCGACATTCCGGGCCGGCAATCATTTCTGGTGGATATGGTCGGTAGGGATGATCTGATGAACGCCATCGCGCTGAACTCTTCCATGTTCAACGGCGCACGGGTGATCGGGCCGGCGATTGCCGGAATTCTGGTGGCGAAGATCGGGGAAGGATGGTGCTTTTTTGCCAACGCCGTCAGCTATATTGCCGTGATTCTCGGTCTGCTGTTGATGAGGGTGCAAAGCCCCGCCCGGGTGTCGACCGCATCGCCACTGGAGAACATGCTGGAGGGTTTCCGTTTCGTGAACCGGACGGCGCCGATTCGCGCACTTTTGCTGCTGCTCGGAATTGTAAGTCTGGTGGGGATGCCGTATGTAGTGCTGATGCCAATTTTCGCCGACAAAATTCTGCACGGCGGCGCCCGAGGTCTTGGCGTCCTGATGGGCGCTACCGGCGTGGGAGCTCTGCTGGGCGCGCTGACTCTTGCCTTCCGCCAAGGCGTAAGAGGCCTGGGACGCTGGGTGGCATGGTGCAGCGCGGGATTTGGAGCAAGTCTGATTGTGTTTTCGATCTCTCATAGTTTCTGGGTTTCAGTAATCCTGCTCCTCCCGGTGGGTTACACCATCATGCTGCAGATGGCTAGTTCAAACACCTTGATCCAGGTGATGGTGCCGGACGCGTTGCGCGGGCGAGTGATGGCCGTGTATTCCATGATGTTCATGGGGATGGCTCCGATCGGTGCGCTTTTGGGTGGCGCACTTGCCGACCGCCTCGGCGCTCAGTTGACGGTGGGGATCGGGGGCCTGGCATCCGTGGCGGGAGCCTGCTGGTTCGGATTGCAACTCCCGAAAATTCGCGTAGAAGCGCGGCGCTTGATCGTGGCCCAGAATGTGGCCGGCGGGGAACCCTCGGAGATGACGGCGCAGGCGGTGGAAGACTGAATTCGAGGTTGCTGTTTTCGAGCGCACTGCGGGACGGTTCCGGAAGCACCGGGCGTGTCGTCGCCTTCTAGGTGAAATCGCTTGGCGCGCGGGCCCCATTCAAGATTTTCATTCCTGCGATTCATAGAGACGCACCAAAACCAAACGTATTCCTTGAACATCGGCGGAGGATCGTGATATATCCGCATACGATCTCACCGCATTTCGTTCGCTCATCGATGTGCTGTTTCCGGTGGGCGAGTGCGCCGCAGACCACCGCGCAATTGGAGGCAAGATGAGTTCCTTCCGTACGTTCCTCGCAGTTGTTCTATTCACGGCGGTTTTCACGGCAAGGATGTTTGCGCAAGGCGGAGCTACGGGCGCCATCGGTGGCGCGGTCCAGGACGCGTCTGGAGCCGTTATCGCGAATGCCAAGGTAAGCATCTTGAGTGAAGCCATGGGGGAGGTGCTTCGCCAGATGACCAGCGACGCATCCGGCTTGTTCACGGCCACGCTGCTGCCCGTAGGCACATACACGGTGGAAGTGGACGCGACCGGATTTCCCGCCACGAAGTTCCCCGGGGTGGTGGTGCGCATCACGGAAACGACCCGCATGACCGCGGTCGTGAAAGTGAACTCGGTGAGGGAATTTGTGGAAGTGCAGTCTCAGGTGGAACAAGTGAATACGACGGATGCCACCACCGGCCAATCGCTGGGTGCGCAGACGATCACCGATCTTCCGCTGGCGACGCGAAACTTTCAGCAGTTGCTGACGCTGTCCGCAGGCGCTTCGTCCGATTTGAATGGCGCCGCGCAACTCGGCCGCGGCACAGTTTACATGCACGTGAACGGCGGCCGAGAAGACAACAACAATTATCTGATCGACGGCATCACCGTCGCCGATTACGCTTTCGGCGAATTGACCTACACACCTTTGCCCAGCCCGGATGCGATCCAGGAATTCAAAGTTAGCACCAGTCTCTATGACGCTACTCAGGGGCGCAACGGCGGCGGCAATATCAACGCCACGCTCAAGAGTGGCACCAACCGCCTCCATGGCGATCTTTGGGAGTATTTCCGCAACACGGTGCTCGACGCGAACGATTACTTCCTGGGGAAGGTAGTCATCAAGCAGAACATTTTTGGTGGCGATATTGGTGGCCCCATTGGACCCGGGGCCAAGCTCGGATACTTTTATTTCAACCTTCAGGGCACGCGGCAGCGCAGCGGTGATTCGCCGGGAACTTTTATCAATAGCCCGAACGTTCCCATCCTGCCCAGCTCGCGCGATGAGGCCACGTTGCTCAAGACTTTTTTTTGCGGCGCGAATTGCGGCGGAGTCACGGCGACCTCGATCGACCCGGTTGCGCTGGCTCTGCTCCAGGCCAAGGGAACACAGTTCGGCCCGGGCTCGGATGGCGCCGGCTACCTTTTCCCTACCGTACCCGGCACCCCGGGCTTTACCAATGGTCAACTCAACACTGGACCCGTGGTCATCAGCAATCCCGGCAAGTTCACGGACAATCAGTTCACCGCGAACTGGGATCGTGAATTCCGCGGCGGGAAAGACCGCCTGTCCGAGCGCTTCTTCTGGTCGAATTCCGATACCTTCCAGCCCTTCGGTGCTGATTCCTACGGGATCCAGACCGGAGGCCAGCCCGGCCCCAATAACCTGAACTTTCCCCTGGACATTCCACTGCATAGCCGCTTCGGCAGCATCACCGAAACGCATCTATTCAGCAATAATCTGATCAACGAATTCCGCTTCGGCGTAAACATCATCAGCGACAAGCTGAATAACGAGCCGCCGATCACCAACGCCGAGGTAGGCATCAACCTGCCCACTGCAACTGGTGTAAACGGGCAAGCCGGCGACCCCAACATCTACCGGTTTCAGTTTGGCAGTTTCGCCTTTGGGGCATACCCGACTCAATTGCAGTCCGCGCTTTCCAATAACTACACGTGGGTCGACACCGTGAGCTGGACCCGGGGTCCGCACCAACTCCGCTGGGGGGGAGAGATTGACCGCGTTGCCATGCGTCGCAGCTTGCCGATCGCCGACAATGGGCTGATTTTCTTCATCTCCGGTGCAACCGGATTCGGCTCGGATTTCCAGAGCTTCATGGCGGGTGCCCCGCTCCTGGGCGAAGGCGGCGGCGGCTTGGGCAACCACGATTACCGCATCCCCGGCTACTCGTGGTTTGCGCAGGATGATTACCGCGTCAGCAAGACGCTCACCTTGAATCTCGGTTTCCGAAACGAGTTCCTGGGCGCGCCTTACGACACGCTCTGCCACACCGGCAACACCGATCCCAACCTGGCAAACACGACCGGACAGCCCTACGTCTACCCTAAGTGCATCGATAAATTCGGTCTCTCGGGTATCTCCGGAACGCTCAATCCAGCTGGACTCAGCAACGAATACGCTACGGTCTGGGAGCCGCGCATTGCTTTTGCCTATGACCTCGGCGGCCACCACACCACCTCGATTCGCGGCGGCTATGGCATTTACAGCGTTCGCGAGGATCTGGGAGCCGTAGACAACCTCGCCATCGTTCCTCCGACCTACCCGTTTCTCGTGGGTTTTGACCCCGGACCGAACAGCCTGGCCAATCTGTTCGCGCACAGCGCGGCGTTCCCAAACGGCATCCCGGCACTGGGCGCTAATCCAACTCAGACTTACGTGCCCACGGCCGCCATACTGCAGGGATTTGCTACTCCCTGCTCATTTCCGACTCCTCAGGCTTGCTCTCCAGCTTTCAGTGGCAATGTCAATAGCTTGATCCAACTCGCGGTGCCGCTGCATTGGGTTGCGGGCACCACGCAGCAATGGAACTTCACGATTCAGCGCGAACTAGGGCGAGACTGGTTCATGGAACTTGGCTTCGTCGGTACCAAAGGCACTCGTCTGCGTTCCACTTACGATCCCGATCAAGCCGCGCTCGCTACTCCACAGGCTCCAGTTACCATTGCCGGGGCGGGTTGCGCGAATCTGCAGGCCCAGGGTCTCTCGTGCACGATCGTGGATTCCACCGTGGAGAACGCCTCGGCTCGTGCGCCTTATCTCGGTATCGCGCCCGGAGATTTCGAAGAATTCGCTGCCAACTCCGACTCGCACTATAGCGCGCTGCAGGCCACCTTAGCCCACCGCTTCGGCAAGGGCCTGTACTTCCAAAGTGCCTATACCTGGTCCAAATCCATTGACGACGTTTCCACTGCTTCCGTGGCATTTCTTACTCGCGTCAACAATCAGACGGATGCGGTTGCCTCGCGTGGGCTCTCCGACTTCGATCGGCGGCAGCGCTTCGTGACCAGCGCCGTGTATCAACTGCCATTCTTCGCGAATGCGAGCGGCTTCACCAAAGGGGCGCTGGGGGGATGGGAGGCGAGTGGCGTACTGATCCTGCAATCGGGAGCGCCATTTACAATCTATGACCCGGCGGGAGGCACTGCGTACGCTCTGGCCAGCACTCCGTCCTCGACCGCTACGTTCAATTCGGGCTTCAGTTGTGCGAGTGCTCCCAGTTCGGGCAGCATTCAATCGCGGTTGTCCAACTGGGTGAATCCTCTGGCCTACACCCCCGATCCACTCGCAACTCTCTCCGATGGCACCAGCAGTGATGCGACGGTCTACGGCAACACACCGCGCAATTGCATTATTGGCCCACCGCAGAAGAATGTTGATTTCACTCTCGGCAAAACGGTCAAGCTCGGAGAACGGCAAGAATTGCGCTTCCGGACGGACTTCTTCAACCTGTTCAATCATCCGTCATTCGCGCTTCCGGCGGTGACTTCCGTGTCACCGATCGTGGCTGGCACTGGCGGAGGATCCGCACCCATCACGTCAACCGTCGGCACGCCGCGGCTGATTCAGTTCTCTTTGAAATATTCGTTCTAGGTTCTTCCGAGCTTGGTCGTCAAGCTTGGTTTTGAAAGGGCACGGCCTCAGCCGTGCCGCTGAGGCCAAGTCAGAGCGCGGGCTTTAGCCCCGGTGGGACTTTTATTTTCCCTCCAGCGTATTTATTCGCTTAGGTTGCACGTAGTAAATTTCTATTCGTACGCTTGCGGCGGCAGGCCGGTGATGCGGATGCCGCCGTGCCCTTTGTGGCGGATGTTCAGGCCGATGAGCAGCGCCGTGATCTGCTCGAGGATGCGGGCGTTCTCCAGTTTGCCTCCGTCGAGGGCGCGCACGCCGGGAAGTTTCGAGGCGAGCGCGCGCGTGAGTTGAAGCGCGTTGGGATCGTCGCTGCAGACGATGACGTCGCAGTCGAGCGCTTCGTCTCCATTCAACAGGTCCGCGGACAAATTGTGAAATGCGGCGGCTACGTTCACTCCTTTGGGAACGAGTTCAGCGGCTTGTTGTGCCGCCGAGCCTTGCCAGACGCCGAGCGTGCGCGAGGCTCGTCCTCCAACTCCCGCCGCGAGCGCGACGGAGGCATCGATGACAATGCTGCCAGCGCGGATCGCAAGCTTGAGTTGTTTCAGTAAAGAAGCCTGGCCTTCGAAGGGGACCGTAAGCACGAGAATCTCCGCGGCAGCGCAGGCGGCGCTATTCTCCATACCAGAGACGGATGCCTGAATTCCAGCTTTCTGCCGGATCTTGTCTGCGGTTTCTTGGGCACGCCCCACCTCCCGCGATCCGATGATGACCGCTTCTCCTGCACGCGCCCATCGCAGAGCGAGCCCCATGCCTGCGGGGCCGGTTCCGCCCAGGACGGCGATCGAACGCGAATCAGGCAAATTCTGGCTCCAATATTTCTTCTGCGGGGAACGTTTCCACGGGCAATTTAATGTTGATGCGCGTGTAGGTTGTGTTGCGCTCCGCAGGAATACGGCCAGTCTCCAGAATCAAAGACTGAAAGGCTTGCGGACTGGTGTATTGGCCAGCGGTAGCTCCTGCTTCTCTCGAAATGTTTTCCTCCATCAGCGTGCCGCCGTAGTCGTTGGCTCCGGCGTGCAAACACAGCTGCGAAAGACCCCGGTTCAACTTTACCCACGAAACCTGAAGATTGTTGATGGATCCAGCCAGCAACAATCGCGCCAGAGCATGGACTTTAAGATGCTCGCCAAGTGTGGGTCCACTGCGAGCCAGTCCTTGATGAAACAACAGCGTGTTTTGATGAACGAATCCCAGGGGAACGAATTCGGTAAATCCGCCGGTCTCGTCTTGAATACTGCGCAGCAGCCGCATCTGCCGCACCCAGTGCTCCGGTGTTTCCGTATGTCCGTACATCATGGTCGAGGTGGAGCGAATGCCGCAGCGGTGGGCAGTGCGGATGACCTCGATCCACTGTGCGGTGGTGAGCTTGTTGGCCGATAGAATAGCCCGGACTTCATCGTCAAGAATTTCGGCGGCAGTTCCGGGAAGCGTGCCCAGGCCGTGATCACGTAGCATCGAGAGGTAGTCGGCCAGCGGCATGCCAGTTCGTTCGACGCCGTAGACGATTTCCATCGGCGAGAAGGCGTGAATGTGCATGCCGGGCACTGCGCCCTTCACCGCGCGCAGAATGTCGCGATAGTAAAACGGCGGCAGGCCGTGCGGCAGTCCACCTTGAATGCAAACCTCGGTGGCGCCCAGTTGTGAGGCTTCCGTCGCTTTTTGGGCGACTTGTTCCGGACTTAAGAAGTACGTGTCGGACTCGCGTGGGCCGCGGCTGAAGGCGCAGAATTTGCATCCCACAAAACAAATATTGGTGAAGTTGATGTTCCGATTGACGACGTAGGTCACCAGATTCCCGCAGAGTTCCGCCCGCAACAGATTTGCCGCTGCCAGCAGGCCCAGCAGATCATCCCCCTCGGAGTGCGCGAGTGTGAAGGCTTCGTCTTGCGAGATGGCGTTGCCGTCTTGCGTTGCAAGAATTTTTTCCAGCGAAGAACGAACGCCAGGCGCCACTTGGGGCGCGAGACCGTACCAATCGAGCGAAGGAAAATGTTCGAGTTCCAAAGGCGAAAGTCGGCGGGCCACGGTTCCTCCAAATCTGTTCGAATTCCAAATTACTACCAGAGAGTCCTGTTTGGCGAGGCCTTAGCGAAACAAGTCGTTGGCTGCGGGGCGAAGCAGATCGTTGGCGCATCCCCTCCCCGGTTTGTAGGAGAATCCGCGGATGATGCAGGCGGGCATCCGGTTGAGTTTTCCGCATACAAGTCCGGCGGCGGCAGCGAACTCGTCGGCTACGGCTTCCAGGCTCGCCTGCAACCTGTAGCCATGCGGATCGCGGCGCCCGCGATCATCGTGCAGAGCTTGCATCCCGGCGATGCCGATGCAGAAATCGACGAGGCCTTCGCGCCAGGGACGCCCGAATGTGTCGCTGATCAGAACCGGGATGGCGAGCCCGGTGCGCTTTTTGAGTTCGCGATGTAGCTCGCGAGCGGAACGGTCAGGTTCGGCGGGGAGGAGCAAGGCGTAACCTCCGCCATCGACGTTGGAGACATCCACGCCGCTGTTGGCGCAGATGAAACCGTGCCGCGTTTCTGTGATGAGCACGCCGTTCTTCCGCCGGATGACGGCACGGCTCTCGCGCATCGCGAGTTCGATGATGCGGGCATCGAGCTTATACTTCTTTGCCCACGCTGTGGATTCGGAAGAAGGCTTAACCGTTGCTAGGTCAACCAAGCGTCCTTCGCACTTGGAAACAATCTTGTGTTTGACAACCAAAACATCGCCGGCTTCAAATCTCTGCCTGTCTTGATGCAACGATTGCAAAAATTTGTCCGCCAACGAATCGCCAGGTTGTATCTCGTCGGAGAGAGGGATCGGAATGAGACGAACTTCACGATGCGATCCGTTTGCGATTCTCTTCTCGGCCAAACGGCGAACCGCTCTCCCAGCAATGCGGCGCGGCTTGTTCACGCCGTCTCCGGCTCATCTGAGGACAGGATTCCGTCACGAGCCCACTGCCGCAGCAGTCGTTGGGTGCGCGTTTCGCCGGGCCGCGCGAGAATCTGTTGCAGGTCTTCAGGATTGTCCACATCAACGGCAATGCATGGCAGTTGCAGAACGACACAAGGTTTTCCCGTGGCCTTCGCCGTTGCAAGGTGGGGTTTGAAACTGTCGTTGCCGAAGCGAAGCGGGAACAGATCCGCAGGGCGCCGGAAGGCGGCGTTGGTTCCACGCCCGTCGGCGGCGGGCGCCAACACCGAACCTTCCTCGGGAGCGTGCTCGAGAACCTTCGCAAGTTCGCTCGCTTGAATCAGCGGAATATCTGCCGGGATTACGAGCGTGCTATCGATGCCGAGCGAGACGCAGAGGCGCGTGGCCATCTCAATGGCGCCGGTCTCGCCGGGATTAGCAGGGTCGGGGATAATTTCGAAATCGTATTGCCGCGCCAGGTCGAGTGCGAAGGAATCGCCAGTCACCAGTGCGCACGCCGGCCGCTGCGGCCATGCAGCGATTGCGGCCACAACATCATGCAGCATGACCCGTGCCAATTCCGTCCGGGCGGGCTGATCCAGCACGGCGGCAAGCCGCTGCTTGGCCGACGACAGATTTTTGACGGGAATAAGGATCACGATTGATCGGCAGCAGCCCCGGCCGCTGTCTCGCCAGAGTCGGCTTCTCCCCTAAGCAATCCGCTTACCGTAAAGGAGAGAACGCTTCTCGCGAGTGCGGCCTCCTCTTCCGCGGAGCGCATAATCGTTTTCGCACACTGAACTTGTAAACCACTCTCGCGAAGGGCATTCGCATCGCGGGCGTCGCGCGTATCGCAAATGAGCAGATCGAGAAAATCTTCATAAGCTTTGGCCACACCCGCAACCGAGCAGGGTAACCCTTGGGCAGCCATCAGTATGCCGGCGGGTCCGGCGACCGCGGCGTTTCCCACGATCGGGCTGACGGCAGCGACTTTGCCGCGAGCCCGGGTGAGGGCATCGCGAACTCCGGGTACCGCAAGGATTGGTCCGATACTGGTGATGGGATTACTGGGGGCGAGCAGCACCACATCGGCGCCGAGAATCGCATCGATCACTCCCGGCGCGGGTTCGGCATCGGAAGCTCCGGCGAAGCGCACCGAATTCACCGGGTCTTGATACCAGCGCTGCACGAAGTACTCTTCGAAGCTCAATTCGCCGGCGGGCGTATCCACCCGAGTCTCCACTCGCGAATCGCTCATGGGTAGAATGCGCGCTTTCACGCCCAACTTAGCGCAGATAGTCGAAGTGGCTTCGGACAGGGTTTTACCCTCCGCCAGTAGTCGCGAGCGCAGCAGGTGAGCCGCAAGGTCGCGATCGCCAGTATGGAACCACGTGGGCTCGCCCAGTTGTCCCATCGCTTGCAGGCAAAGGAAAGTATCGCCTTTCACGCCCCAGCCACGTTCGCGGCTGAGAAGTCCGGAGAGAACGTAAGTGATGGAATCAATATCCGGAGAGACGTAAAGTCCCCACCACAGCAAATCATCGCCGGTATTGACGATCAAAGTGATTTCTTCCGGAGGAATCACCTGCCGCAGGCCGTCGACAAACTTTGCGCCGCCCGTGCCGCCGGTGAGCACACAGATCATGCGGCGCTCTTTTCTCGGGAAAGGCCTTCCTGATCACGGGCCGCTTCAAGTTTTTGAGCAAGCAGTCCACTCTTCGACATGACGGCTGGCAAAAACTCCGGATACAGGGGCAAGCGCTGCCGTAGCTGAAAGCCCTTACCTTCCGTGCGCAGCCGTAGTTGCTCGAGGTGTGGCCAGGGTTTCTCCGGATTGATGTAGTCCGGGGTCAGTGGCGAAATTCCTCCCCAATCATTGATGCCGGCGTCCAGCAAATCCTCATAATACGGCGCATTAAGGTTCGGAGGCGCCTGAATGTTCACGTCCGGCATTATCAAGCGGGCTACCGCTACGGCGCGTAGCATCTCTCCCCGTCCAGGCTCTGGCACACGAGCCATGGGGATGTTTGGCTTGGCGCGGAAATTTTGCACAATCACTTCCTGAATGTGGCCATAGCGGTTGTGCAACTCGCGAATCGCCAGCAGGGTCTCAACCCGGTCTTCGGCAGTTTCGCCGATGCCGATCAGCAGGCCCGTAGTGAAAGGAACTCGTTGCTTTCCCGCTTCTTCGAGCGTACGCAAACGCCGAGCGGGAACTTTGTCGGGAGCGTTATCGTGGGCCGCGCCGGGAGCAAGGAGGGCATCCCTGGTAGTTTCGAGCATGAGTCCCATGCTTGGCGAGACCGCGGCTAGGCGGGAGATCCATTCGGCACTGAGCAAGCCAGGATTCGGGTGTGGCAACAGGCTGGTCTCGCGCAGCACCCGTTCACACATCGCTTCCAAATAGTGCAGCGTGGACTTATATCCAAGATGGCGGAGTGTCTCGCGCATCTCATGGAACGACAACTCCGGCTTGTCGCCGAGGCTGAAAAGCGCCTCGGTGCACCCCAGTTTTTCACCCGCCCGGGCGACCGCAAGTACTTCCTCCGGAGTCATGGTGTGCGCACCAGAATCCGCTGGATCGCGCCGGAAAGTGCAGTATCCGCAGTAATCGCGGCACAGGTTCGTCAGCGGAAGGAAAACCTTGCGCGAATAAGTGATGACGTCGGGTTTAAAGTTTTCCTTCGCCAAGCGCGCCGCGTTCAGCAAGACCGGAAGATCAGCATCCGTGCAGTACACCAGGCGCAGCGCCAGATCACGCGAGATAGGCGAGCCAGGCCGAAGATCGGCAAGTTCTGCTGCACACGATAAGCGCCTTGCTCGGCCAGACGCGGGGATGGCAGTTCGGGTGACCATGGTGAATTCAGGGCTGCTGATGAATCGGATCATACATCAGGGACAGCCGTCCGGGACTCCGCTCGGGCAGGCGGCAGCATGATAATGTAGGCAGTCGCCACGATTAACTTCGAGTACGCCATGAGTCTCAGTCCGGTCGAATTTCGAAGGGCGATGGGGGCCTTTGCCACCGGGGTGACCATCATCACGGTGGACTTGGATGGCGAAGTTCATGGCATGACCGCCAACGCATTCGCTTCGGTGTCACTGGATCCCTTATTGCTGCTGGTATGCGTGGACCACAGCGCCCGCACTCATGCTCATCTGCATGCCAGAAAGCGCTTCGGGATCAATATTCTGGCGGAGAATCAGCGCGTAATTTCTGAATACTACGCGCAGCCAGCCGGCGTACAGGAGCAGGCCGAAGCGGAAGCTGGCGCGGGCTTTGACCGCACGCCGCAAGGGACTCCTATCCTGCATGGGGCTCTGGCCTATCTGGAATGCAGATTGAAGTCGGCTCAGGACGCCGGCGATCACACGATCTTCATTGCCGAAGTCGAGGAGATTGTGGTCCGCGAGGGCGAGCCGCTCTTGTTTTTCAGGGGCAAATACCGCCGGATAGGGGAAGAAATCGGAGGCTAAACCTGAATTAGGCCCGGCGCGCTGGAAGGGCCACCGGGCCGGGGACTCGCAGGCATTTCAATCATTTCAGCCGTCAATCGTCTTCCGGACAAGGTCAGATGGCACAGCTTGGAGCTGTGGAAAACGAAGGCCGCCACTTTTCCTGCCAATCAACATCTAATTGGCAGTAGCGCTCGGGCATCCATACCTGTCTAGTATATTGAGGAACAAAGACTTATGACGGAAAAGATCACGAGAACCGAGTCGGACTGGAAGCAGAAGCTCACGCCGGAGCAATATTTCGTGACCCGCGAGGCGGGAACCGAGCCGGCCTTCACCGGTAAGTACTGGAAAACAAAGGACGCGGGAATGTATCACTGCGTCTGCTGTGGAGAGCCGTTATTCGACTCGGCCACCAAATTCGAATCCGGAACGGGATGGCCAAGTTTCTTCAAGCCGGCAGAACAGGATAAGGTCGAGGAACACAAAGATCGCGCCTACGGCATGGTGCGCACCGAAGCTCGCTGCGCCAGTTGCGGTGCTCATCTAGGCCATGTGTTTGAAGACGGTCCTGCCCCAACCGGACTGCGCTACTGCATGAACTCGGCAGCGCTCGATTTTCAGCCCAAGAAGAAGTAGGACCGGAGCAACCTCGAAAGGGTTGCCTGAATCGGCCATCAGGATAAAGAAAAAGGGCACGCGCCGGCGTGCCCATTCTCTTACCCAAAAAGTCTTGCCGATTCTTATGCGCCCGCGGTTGCTGCCACAGGCTTCGGCGGCTCGGCGACGGATACCTTCGGCGCTTCCGCCGACTTATGTTGATGCTGCGCCGAGTTCTTCTGTTTTTGTTGGCCGCTCCGTACTTCGATCCCGCCCTTCATGATCGCGCCGTCTTCCACGCTCACGCGTTCGGTGGTCACATTACCGTTCACGATGCCTTCACTGCGGATATCCACGCGGTCGGTGCACTCTATGTTGCCCGTCACTTTGCCCATCACCACCACTTCGCGAGCGCTGATGTCGGCTTGTACCGTGCCGTTGCGTCCGATCGTGACGCGATTATCGGTCAGCGTGATTTTGCCTTCGATCCGGCCATCAATGTAAAGCGCTTCCGTGCCTGTGATTTCGCCCTTGATCACCAGAGACCGCCCAATCGTGGCCTGCTCAACGGGCGCGGAGGTGGTTTTGACCGGGTTGTAAGAGTTAGGATTGGAGGCTGGCGAACTCGACTTCACGCCCGACGAAGTATCTGAAGACTGAAGCATGCGACCTTCCTTAGTTCTCTGCGTGCGGCGCGCCCTGGCGGCGCCGGTCCAATGCAGTGGATCTGGGATCTTGGGCCTCTTGGAGGGTTTGTGTCCTTTGGCCATCCTGACTATCGCACACCGCTAAGTAATCTTCCGAGATTACGGAAGAGAGTGTACGAGTGGGCAGAGCGGGCGCTCAGTCGGACTCTTGCAGGGATTGGCTGAGTTCCTCCCACTCCGCAAGGTACGCCGCATGTGCTGATTTTTGGCGGTTGAGGTCCTCCCTCTGATTCTGGCTCTCTTCGGCGCTGACGAAATTCTGCAGCGCCGTTTCGCACTGCTCGATTGCGTCCTCCGCGCGGCCGATCTCGGCTTCCAGTTCACAGATTCGATCTTCTATTTTCTTGCGCTTGATAGGATTCAAGCGCTTCGCCTTCGCCCCATCATGCGCAGCCTTGGTCGCAGCACGGTTGCCGTTTGCCGGCGTGAACGGTGAAGGCTCGGCAGAGTCGGCAGACTCGAGTTCTCCAGATTCCAGCTCGTGCCGGATGGTCTCCTCCTGCTTCGCGCTGCCTCCTTGTTTACGCCACAAATAATCTTCGTAGTTGCCAGGATAGACTTCGACCCTGCCGTCTCCGATTTCAAATACTCGCGTGGCCAACTTGTCGATGAAGTAACGGTCGTGCGACACGAAGACGACAGTGCCGGTGTAATCCATAAGCGCATCCAGCAGGACGTCCTTCGCGCGGAGGTCCAGATGGTTTGTGGGTTCGTCGAGCAGCAGAAAATTTGCCGGATGCAGAAGCAGCCGAAGCAATGCATAGCGGCCGCGCTCGCCCCCGGAAAGAACTCCGATCTTCTTGAATACGTCGTCTTCGGAAAACAGAAAGCAGCCAAGCAGGCTGCGAAGTTCCGTCTGCGTGGATCGTGGGGACGCGGCGCCGAGATCGTCAATCATGCGCGCATCCGGGTCGAGCTCTTTGTATTGGTCCTGCGCGAAGTAGTCGGCCTGCACGTTGTGGCCGAGGCGAAACTCGCCCTGGGTGGGGAGTTCCGCGCCCGCAAGCAGCTTGATCAGGGTGGATTTGCCTGCTCCGTTGATGCCGACCAGCGCGATGCGGTCGCCCTTCTCAATCATGAAGTTCACATCGCGGAAAACTTCTTGTTCGCCGCGGTTGGCGGTTGCGGAATTTTTCCCGGGGTAAATCTTGGCGACGCCTTCAAACTCAGCCACGATCCGGCCGCTCGGTTTCGGTTGCGGAAACGAAAAGTGAATCGTCTTTTCTTCCGGCGGAACCTCGATCCGCTCGATCTTTTCCAGTTCCTTGATGCGACTCTGAACCTGCTTGGCTTTCGTGGCCTGGTAGCGAAAGCGGTTGATGAATACCTCGAGCTGCTCGATGCGGTCGCGCTGGTTACGATAGGCGGCCTGCAACTGCTCGTTACGCTGCGTCTTCTGCGTCAAGAACTTGTCGTAATTGCCGGTATAGAACCAGAAGCGCTTGTTCCAGATCTCCGCGATCTTGTTCACGGTCACGTCGAGGAAATAACGGTCGTGGGAAATGAGCACGAACGCGTGCGGATAATTGTGCAGATATTCTTCCAACCAGTTGCGCGCTTCCAGATCGAGATGGTTGGTCGGCTCGTCCAGCAACAGCAGGTTCGGTTTTTGCAGGAGCAGCTTGGCCAGCGCCAGCCGCATCTGCCAGCCGCCGGAGAATTCGTCGGTTGGCCGCTCCCAGTCTTCTTTTCGAAATCCCAAGCCCATCAAAACGCGTCCCACTTCGGCTTCCGTCGAATAACCGTCACGGGTGCGGAATTCGTGCTCCAGGCTGTGATAGCGGTCGGCGACGTCGGCATACTCCGGACTCGTGGGATCGAGATCGGAGATGCGGTGCGTGAGGGTTTCCAGTTCCCGCTCCATGGCATGAAGCTCGGTGAACACCGCCATGCATTCCGCAAACACCGTGCGGCCGGAAAGCGAGAGACCGTCCTGTGGCAGATACCCGGCGGTGGTGCCTTTGGCAACGATCAGCGATCCGTAATCGAGAGTGTCCAGCCCGGCGAGAATCTTCATCAACGTGGATTTGCCGGTGCCGTTGGCGCCTACCAGTCCGACGCGGTCTCGCGGCGTGATCAGCCAGTCGGTGTTTTCAAAAAGAAGTTTGTGGCCGAAACGTTTTCCGGCGCCAGAAAGCTGAATCATGGGGCTGGATTCATCGTCTCACATTCGACGACAGAGTCGCGAGCAGCGATGAATCAGGGTTGCACAACGGCGTGGCCATTGCGGCCGTTCGCATAACCGAGCCCCGGGGCCCTATGAAATTGAATGCGCTCCAGCGCGCGATCAATCACCGCCTCCATTTCGCGCCCGTACTTCACTTCGCGTCCCTTGGCCAAGCGCCGTTTGGCTTCGTCCGGGCTGAACCAGGTGGGATTCCGCAGCGGCTCATCCGCCCGTCGCAAGTCGTGGATCTCCATCAAAAATGCTTTGACCACAAACTCCTGCACGCCGCCCGGCTGCCAGAACACTCCCTTCGAATGTAGGTAGAGGTGAAAGTGGCGGGGTTCGATCGTCCCTAGCGCGCCGGCTTCTTCGGCGGCTTCCCGTTCCGCGGCCTGGCTGTGCGAAAGCCGCGCATCGATCGAACCCTTCGGAAAGGTCCACTTATTTCCGCCGTTGGTGTTCACCAGCAGGAACTCTACCGTTGTCGCCCGCCTGCGAAAGCAGACTGCGGCCACCTGCAAGGGTAGCGACTTTGAAACGCGCGGTGAACCCACGGCCGACCTCCCTGCCTGCATGCCAAAATGCTGGATCGATGTTACCCATAGGATATTTCACGAATGTTAAAGTGCAGCAGAAAATGTGCACGAAGGATGGTTACGAAAGGGGCTTCTGTTCCGAATCGGGATGAGAGCGATCACGGACCCGCAGCCACCGAGACACAACGGGCTCGGGCACCCCCATCGCGCAGGCGGGATGTCGGCGTTTCCATTGCAGTCAACATGGTGTGCCGACCCTTGCGGCATCAATTCGCGGGAGCCTCCAGAGTCTTGACCAGCCACGGAATAATCACCTGCTTGAAAATCCGCGGATCTGGCCACACACCAACTTGCCGCCCCAAATGTCCGCCCTGTGGATTAATCCATGCTTCTTTGGGCACGTCGCCCTTGCTCAACAACAAATATTCATCGTCGATAGGAACCTGCGTGTCGAGAACTCCCGCGAGTATGAGCATGGGCGCCATCGGCTTGCCGAGAAGGCCCTGGTGCACGAGCGACATCTTAGGCAAGGAGTCACCCATTTCATCGAGCGTGTGCACGCCTTCCAGAATGTTCATCAGAGCCGGAACTTGATCGAACAAATATTCGCGATTGCCCAGCAATGAGTTCATCAGAAAATCCTTCTGGAAGAACTTATCTACCGGAGGAGACTGCGCGCTGCACCCGCGGAGCCGTGCGCGCTCGACGATCGCCATCTTCGTCGCCCAGTATGCACCCCAACTCACGCCGTGCATCGCAAGCCGGCTCTTGTCGATTTCCGGCCGCGACTGCGCGTAGTCGATCACCTTTGAAAGCATGCGATCCGCAGTCTCACTCACCTTGATTGGATTTTGCCCGGTGCCCGGTCCGTCGACCGCGAGATACCCAATCCCAAAGGGAAGGATCGCGCCAAAGCTTTCGGCGAGATCTTCCTTGCGGCTGTCGAGGCCATTGACCGCAATCACCAGAGGTACTGGACCCTTCGCATTTTTCGGCAGCCGTAGGTAACCGATGACTTCTTTTCCTTCGAAGGGAACGTGCACGACCTCGAGCGGCGGATCCATGAAGCGCGCGTGCGCCAGGAATGCTTCGATTGCTCTCTCATACGATCGCTGCTTCCCAGCAGACGCGGGGATCGGCCATCGTCCAAACGAGTAGAGGCGCCACGCACGGATGTAATCGGCATTCGCGTTCGCCGGATCCGACTCATCCAGAGACTTAGCTTTTTTGAAGTAGCGATCGGCCACGCGCATGAATCCCGCGGCCCATTCATCCTTGTCGCTGGAGTGGATGCTCTCGAACGCTTCCTTCACATCAGCAGGATCGAGCCCGATCAGCGGATACTGGCCCACCTCGGCCCGACGAATCGCTTCGATTCTGATCTCATCGAGGGTACGTTCGCGACCCGGCTCCGGCTGCGTTAGACCACGAGCAGAAAAGATTGCAAAAAATGCCATCAGCAAAGCTGCGCAATGAAACCGATTTCGTATGGTCATAACGGAGGCCCCTTCAAAGCTTGCGCCGACGCATCCCAGGAAAAAATGCCGGACGGAACTGCGTCCGGCTTTCTGGCACCGTAAGTTAACGATTCGCTAAAAAATGAATTTCAACCCAAGTTGCACGGCACGGCTGCCACCGGAACCGATGACCGGGTTAGCCGCGGCAACGTCGGGCGTGGCGCACCCACAGCCGAATGGGCGAGCCGAGGGGTCATTCAAGCCGAACCCGTTCTGTCCGCCATAAGGATTTGCGAAGTTAGGATGGTTTAAAACGTTAAAGAACTCGGCCCGGAACTGTGCTCGGAGTCGTTCGCCGAAATGCCAATTCTTGGCAACCGAGAGATCGAAGTTCCGGAAGCCGGAGTCGGGGAACAGGTTCCGCGACATGTTGCCAAACTGACCGAGCGGCGGCGGAATCATGATGGAGTTGCCTTGCGCATAGCAGCCGAACAGATTGAGTGAGGCCGTTGCTGCTCCTGCCGTTCCTCCGTCCACAGCCAGGGCCTGGTCGGCGCAACTTGAGTTGGTGGCTCCAGGAAAATACGGTATCGGATTCGGAGCTGACTTAAAGTCGGACGGCTTGCCAAAGAAGCTCCAACGAATTGGCTCGTTGGCCGGCGGACTGACAGGCAGCGGACCGACGCCGCTGGCGTCGGTTCCCAGATCAATCGGTCCCCAAGGTTGTGAAGTCTCCAGGGTCAGGATGGAATTCAGTTCCCAGCCTTCCAGCATTTGCCCGAAGCCGCTCCGTCCGGGGATGGCATAAGTGAGCGAAAGGGTAAAGCGCTGTCGAATATCGAAATCGCTGTTCGCGTATTCGCGTCCCACCTGGGAAGAATCCTCGGGCAGCCCTGCCCCATAGCCGAAGTCCCAATTCGCGCCCACATCATCGAGCGCGTGGGAGAACGTGTAACCCGCCACCATGCTCAGGCCATGAAAGTTTCGCGAGTTCAACGTCACCTGCAATCCGTCGTAGTTCGATCGGTAGACGTTGGCCATCTGGAAGATGTTGCTGAGGTAAGGGAACTTGTTCGCGTAGGGCTCCGCAGCCGCCTCGGTTGCATTGTTGGGTGCACAATTGACGGGGTCCGTATATCCGGAGTTGATACAAGCGGTAATAGCCGCCGCAGGCCAGCCCGATCCTACCGGCGGCTGGTTGATATCCCGAATGCCCGTCAGATTGGATCCGCGATTTCCCACGTACGCAACTTCCAAGGATAGATTCGGCGAGAAGGCGTGCTGCACGCCCAAAGTCCAGTTCCAGACGTAGGGTGTGGTGAGGTTGCGCGCCACGCTCATGATGGGGCAGGGATTCAAAAAGCAATTGGGCGCAGTCGTACTAACATTGCTTCCATACAGAGGTACACCGCTGTCCCACTGAGGCAGTACGGGCGGGATGGCCAGGTTGCTGGCTGTGATCGTTCCTCCCGCGGTGTCGCCCGCCGCATCGATGATCGCTCCCGTGGGAACGTTGGACAGTCCAAAAGCGTTGTTGAAGGCGAGCAACGCCTCCCAATTGATGGTTTCATACACCAGGCCGGCCCCCGCTCTCACTACCGTGTTTCCTTTACCGGTTACGTCCCACGCAAAACCCAGGCGTGGAGCAAAGTTCGTGTGATCAGGGTTGTAAGGACCGCTGACGCCGTTCATTCCAGCCTGAATCAATCCCGTCGACGAATTAGGATCGAAATTTCCCAGAAGGTTGTGAGCTTCTTTGATTACCGAACTAAACTCATAGCGCAGGCCGGCGTTAAGCGTTAGGTTTCTCGTGGCGCGCCAGTCGTCTTGAACAAATAATCCGTAGGCCCAGTTGTGAATCTGCCGATTCGGATCGCCAGCTTGCACCGATGCCTTGAATGGATCGCCCGCAAAAAAATCTTCTAACGCGGTGGAATTGGCGAGGGCAACGCCACCCAGGAAAGTGATGCTGCCTCTGGCGTTGCCGAAAGCGCCGCCGTTGACGTCATTCCGGTGAAGTTCGCCGCCGAACTTAAGAGAATGTTTTCCCACGGTGTAGGAAACGTGGTCGATAAACTGGGTGATCGAGTCCGGCCCCTGAAACTTTGGCCACTTGAAACCACCGAGCCCCGGCACGAAGGCTCCGGCGAAGCCGATGCGCGGCAAGCCTCCGGTGAAGGGTCCACTCACGCCAGTGTCCAGACCATAGGCTGACGCGGGTGTGTTCAGATCACCCGGCAAGGTAGGTTGGTAGAGTCGGTTGTACCCGGCTCTGGCTTCGTTCACCCATTGCGCATTCGGAATCCAAATCCAGTCTCCTCCGACCACCTGGGCACGCGTGTGGATGTCGGACTGCCATTTGGCTTGCAACTCAGGAAAATCTTCCACCGTTCCGGAGTTGTTGCCGAAAAAATACATAGCGCTCATGCTGCTGCGTTGATTGATGTTGTAATCCACTTTTCCAATCACGTTGTCGACGCCAACGTTGTTGGGAAATCCCTGCACGAGGTTGATCGATTGCGTATTGTTGAGGGGAAATCCAGATCCGTTGCAAGTCACCGTGGCGCCTGACACAGTACAACCCGAGATCAACTGGCTGGCATGGCTGATCGGGATGCCATTTGCCACCAGGTCGGCAATCGCGTTCGGAATGCTATTGGCACAGTCGCCCGCCACCGAGGTGCAAGTCGGGGTTGCCGGTGTCGGTAGGCCCACAGTTGTGGGAGTGCTGACGCTATAGGAATTTCCGACATTGTAGCGCTGGCCTTCATAGGCGCCGAAGAAAAAAACTTTGTCCTTGATAATCGCGCCACCTGCGCTGCCGCCAAACTGCTCCAGCGTGCGGGGATTTTTGGGTGCGGGAGCATCGTTGAAATAATTACGCGCGTCCATGGCTCCGTCACGGCCGAAGGCGAAGGCCGTGCCATGCAGCGAATTTGTTCCCGATTTCAATCCCACATTAATGACCGCTCCCGGCTTCCATCCATACTCTGCCGGCGGATTTTCTTGGACGTTGAATTCCTGAATTGCGTCGATCGGCAGGATGGTTGCGGAATCTCCTGCAATGCCAGCGCCATTGATGATGCCTTGTCCGGAAAAAGGCTCGCTGTTGAATAGTCCTTCAATGAAGTAGGCATTGTCTTCCGCACGCAATCCGTCGGTGCTGGTGGTTGAAAATCCTCCGCCGGGATAACGCATCACGCCGGGGCGCAGCTGCAGCAAATTTTCGTAATTGCGCCCATTCAGCGGAAGGTCGTTGATTTCCTGATTGCTCAGCGTACCCCCGAGCGTGGAGGAGGTGGTGTTGACGAGCGGCACTTCCGCCTGGACGATTACGGTCTCCGATACTTGACCAGGCTGCAAGACGAAATCAGCTCGGACATCGGTAGCGACTTCAATTGCAACATTCGGCCGCTCTGCGGATTTAAAGCCCTTGGCTTCCACATGAATCTTGTAGCTTCCGGGAGTCAGGTCGGCGGCGACGTAGGCTCCGGCTTCGTCCGTGGCGAGTGTCCGCGAAGTGCCGCGATTGAGGTCGGTGATCGCCACAGATGCCCCCCTCACGGCTGCGGTGCTCTGGTCTGTGACAGTTCCCAGAATGCGGCCAGCCGTGGACTGCGCGAGACTGGGCACACAGAAGGACGCAATCACGAAGAAGGTGACGAGCAGGCAGCAGATATTTGACGCGATGTGACCCGCGGACATGGCGGTGCATCGGGATGTCATGGAGGCCCTCCGTAAATCTGGTCCGACAGCCATACCATCGCCTTCCGGACGAAGTCAAGAGAATTCGCCGATCCTCAGCGATTCGGAAGGGAGGCCCTTGCGCCAGAATTTCTAGAGAAGTTCCACAATTCAAGCGATTTTTTGCTCTTGCTTTCTCGCTGTCCTTGATGGTAAGGTGCTAGGTCATACCACCATACCTAAATACCATCCATGATCCAGAGTTCGCCAATCCATTCAGAAACGATGCCCAACTCCCCGGACCTGCGGTATAGTAGCCGGACCAACGCCAGTTCCCCCCAACTGGTTCGCCCGGGAGAAGCCCCTGTGTACAAGGTTGTCCGAACTTCTCGGCTGTATGAGCAAATCGTGCAGCAAATCGAGGATTCAGTGCTGAAGGGCACGCTCAAACCTGGCGATCAGCTTCCTGCCGAACGGGAGCTGGCGCAGCAACTCGGTGTCAGCCGCACCGCCGTGCGCGAGGCGGTCAAGACGCTCCGCGAAAAAGGTCTGGTCGAAGCGTATTCTGGTCGTGGAACGTTCATTACCGATGGAACCTCGCAAGCGGCACGCCAGTCATTCGACCTGATGATTAAACTTGGGCAGCCGGAAGGCTCACCACACCTGGCGGAGCTGCGACTCATTCTTGAGCCAGGCATCGCTGCCCTGGCCGCCGTTCGTGCCACGGAAGAAGATATCGCGACCATGCGCGAGGCCGTCGAAGTCATGGAGCGCTCTCAAAAAGATCCGGAAGCCTACATCGAAGCGGATTTGGATTTTCATTTGGCGTTGGCGGAGGCCGTCGCGAATCCGCTGATACTTTCGCTGATCGACTCCATTGTCGGATTGTTGCGCGAGCAACGGATCAGAATCTTCAACGTCGAGGGAGGTCCGCAGCGCGGGCAGGTTCATCACAAACGCATTCTGGCCGCGATGGAGCAGCGCGACTCGGAGATGGCGCGTGCTGCCATGCGCGCTCATCTCGAGCAAGTGCGGGAGGATTCCAAAGCTCCCAACGGTGTTTCTATATCGCCACGCAGAAAACATGCGCCGCCTAGTTAAGCCGTCACTCATTCCATAATCATTTCGCAGGCAGGGTTAAGTTCGGATAGCGGTGGCAATAGACTTCGGAGGTTCGGAGCGCATGGCGAAACTCGGGTTTGTCGGTCTGGGTGTTATGGGCAGCCAGATGGTCAACCGCTTGCTCAGCAAGGGGCACAGCGTGACCGGTTATAACCGCACGCGCGCCAAGGTCCAGTGGCTGGTGGAAAAAGGGATGCAGTGGGCCGACTCGCCACGCGCCGTCGCGAGCGCTTCCGATTTCACCTTTGCGATGGTTACGAACTCCGCAGCCATTCAGGCCGTCGCCGAAGGCGCCAACGGGCTTTTGGCCGGGTTGAGCGCGGGCAAGATTTTTATCGACATGAGCACCGTAAGTCCCAGCGTGAGCCGCGCATTGGCCGCAAAGGTGCGCGAAACAGGCGCGGACATGGTCGACTCCCCGGTTTCCGGCAGTGTGATCACCCTGCAGGAAGGGAAGCTCTCGGTGATGGTCGGCGGACGCCGCGAAACCTTCGAAAAGGTTAAACCGCTGTTGCTCGATATCGGACCCAAGGTCACTTATGTTGGCGACAATGGTTTAGCGCTGTCCATGAAGATCGCCATCAACCTGAGTCTGGCCGTGCAGATGCTCGCGTTCTCCGAAGGGGTCTTACTCGCCGAGAAGAGCGGCATCGCGCGCGAAACCGCAGTAGATGTTCTTACCCACAGCGCCGTTGCGTCGCCCATGATCCAATACCGCGGGCCGTTCGTGCTGAAACAGCCGGAAGAAGCCTGGTTCGACGTCAACATGATGCAGAAGGATATGGTCCTGGCGATGGAGTTAGGCCGTCAGCTCGAGGTGCCGCTTCCGGCAACCGCAGTGAGCAATGAAATCTTGACGGCAGCGCGTGGCATGGGCTGGACGAAATACGATTTCGCCTGCATGTTTGACGTTCTCGCCGTTATGTCGGGAGTGACCACTGCGGTCACACAGGGAGGTAAGAAAGCATGACGACGGCTACCTCCAAGCACCATGCAGGCCGCGACCCCTCCGCGGAGACGGAAAAAGAGAAGTGGCTGCATGCCTACCGCCAGATGGTCAGCATCCGTCTGTTTGAAGAACAGGTGAACGAGGTCTACACGCGCGCACTCATGCCGGGGTTGGCGCACTTGTACAGTGGCGAAGAAGGCGTGGCGGTGGGGATCTGCGAAGCCCTGCGGGTGGACGATTACATCACCAGTACGCATCGTGGCCACGGTCATTGCCTCGCCAAGGGAGCTTCGCCGGATCGCATGTTCGCCGAGTTGCTGGGCAAGGAAGCCGGCTACTGCCGCGGCAAGGGCGGATCGATGCATATCGCCGATCCCGCCACGGGCAATCTCGGGGCGAACGCAATCGTCGGTGGCAGCGTGGGCATCGCAACGGGCGCGGCATTTTCAGCTAAGACTCTGGGCACCGACCGGGTTGCAGTCTGCTTCTTCGGAGAAGGCGCTCTCGGGCAAGGGTCGCTTTACGAAGTGATGAACCTGGCGCAATTATGGAAGCTGCCCGTGATCTACGTTTGCGAAAATAATCTGTATAACGAGTACACCCATTACCAGGAAACTACCGCCGGCACCATTCTGGGAAGAGCGACTGCGTTTGGCCTTGAGGCTGCGACTGTCGACGGTCAAGACGTTCGGGCAGTGAATGAAGTCGCGACCCGCCTGGTGGAGCGGGCACGCCACGGCGACGGGCCCGCATTTCTGCAGTGCGATACTTACCGTTACGGCGGGCATCATGTCGGCGACATTAATCGCGAATACTACCGGTCGAAGCAGGAAGAGCACCTTTGGAAGACGGACCGCGACCCCATTCTCGGATTGGCGAATTGGTTGATGGACCGGGGCCATGCGGACGCGGCGTATTTCGACCGCATTCGCGATGAAGTTCGCGCCATCATGGAGGCGGCGGTGAAGTTTGCGATTGCCGCGCCCTATCCCAGCGTGGACGAAGTGGAGAAGCACGTCTATGCCTGAGCGCGAACTCACATTTGCCCAGGCCGTGCGCGAAGCGCTGGCCGAGGAAATGCGCCGTGATTCGCGAGTTTGCGTTATCGGCGAAGATGTCGCCGAGGCCGGCACGCCCTTCAAAGTTCTCTCTGGATTAGTGGAGGAATTCGGCGCGAAGCGCGTCGTCGACACGCCCATTTCCGAAGCTGGATTCACCGGAGTCGCGGTAGGCGCAGCCATGACCGGCCTGCGTCCCGTGGTCGACATCATGTTCGGAGACTTCATCACCTTGACCATGGACCAGATGGTGAACCAGGCGGCGAAAGCTCATTACATGTCGGGCGGCCACTGGAGAGTTCCGATGGTGATGCGCACCACTCTCGGCGCCACACGGCGCTCAGCCGCACAGCACTCGCAATCTCTACACGCCTGGTTCAGCCATGTGCCGGGATTGAAGGTAGTTTTGCCTTCGACCCCCTACGACGCGAAGGGCCTGCTCAAGACTGCGATCCGGGATGAGAATCCCGTCGTCTTCTTCGAAGACAAAATGATGTACAAGCTAAAGGGCCCGGTTCCAGAAGATGACTACACGATTCCGCTGGGCGTAGCCGATGTGAAGCGTGGGGGGGATGACATCACGCTGGTGGCTACCAGCAGCATGGTTCAAATCGCTCTGGGCGCGGCCATCCGGCTGGAAAAGGAAGGCGTCAGCGCAGAGGTCATCGATCCCCGAACCACGTGGCCGCTGGATGAAAAAACGCTGATCGATTCGGCAAAAAAGACCTCGCGTGTGATTGTGCTCGACGAGGGCTACGGTCGCTACGGTGTCACGGCGGAGCTTGCGGCCGTGATCGCCGAAGGCGCATTCTACGATCTGGATGCACCCGTGAAGCGGATGGGGGCGATGCACGTACCAATTCCGTTCTCTCCGCCGCTGGAAGATGTAACCGTACCGACGGAGCAAACGGTATTCGATGCAGCAATACGGTTGTGCGGGAAGAATTGAAAAGATTCGCAGAGACGTAGCTGGCTACGTCTAAAGCGCCTCGAATAATGGCGAGAGAGACGTTCGAAGCGGACGTCTCTACCGCAGGAGATTTGTCATGGCATTAAAAACTCATGGGACCATGGCGGTCGACTGGGAAAACCGGATCGACTTCGACCGCTTGCGACGCGAGCGTCTGGCTAAGGCTAAAGCGCTACTGGCGAAGTCCGAGATGGGCGCACTGCTCTGCTTCGACATGAACAATGTGCGCTACCTGACCGCGACACATATTGGCACTTGGGCCCAGGACAAGGCCAACCGTTTTACTCTGCTGCCGCAGAACGACGAGCCCATTCTGTGGGACTTCGGCTCTGCCGCGAGGCATCATCAATTGCATTGCCCTTGGCTCGGCGAGCGCTCGCGCCCCGGAATCTCGATGCTGCGCGGCGCTATGACGCCGGAGATGGGTCGGGCCGAAGA
This sequence comes from Candidatus Sulfotelmatobacter sp., assembly GCA_049515395.1. Lineage (GTDB taxonomy): Bacteria > Acidobacteriota > Terriglobia > Terriglobales > Acidobacteriaceae > Sulfotelmatobacter. The sequence continues at coordinate 46,246 of JBEKUD010000023.1, forward strand.
TGTCGCCCAGAAAATTCGCATTGAACTGGAGATGCGCGGTCTCCACAAAGAACCGGTTGGAATCGATATCATCGAGCTGCCGGTTCTGTTCGCGCTCGAACGCGAAGGTATCACCGTGGTCGACGGCCAGCAGCTCCTGTCCAATGCCCGCGTCATCAAGACGCAGGACGAAATCTCGCTGCTCAACACGTCGGCCATGATGGTCGATGCCGCCTACGACGAACTCTACCGCGCCATGAAGCCCGGACTGCGCGAAAACGAAGCGGTCGGTCTGGTCAGCAAGGTTCTCTACGATCTTGGTTCCGAATACGTAGAAGCGGTGAACGCGATTTCAGGCGAGCGCTGCAATCCGCATCCCCACGTGTTTTCCGATCGCGTGCTGCGGCCCGGCGATCCCGTCTACTACGACATTTTGCATTCCTACATGGGATACCGCACCTGCTACTACCGCTGCTTCACCGTCGGCTGCGCTTCGCACGCCATGGTCGATGCCTACAAGCGATGCCGCGACTATCTCGATGCGGCCATCGAGTTGGTGCGTCCGGGACGTACTACGGCAGAGATTGCCGCTGTGTGGCCGAAGGCGCAAGATTTTGGATTCGCGAACGAGGAAGCCGCGTTCGCGCTGCAATACGGACATGGCATCGGACTCGCCATCTGGGAGAAGCCGGTGATCAGCCGTCTGGTTTCCTTCGAACATCCCGTCACCATCGAGCCCGGCATGGTATTCGCGCTCGAAACCTTCTGGCCGTCCACCGATGGCTGGAGTGCGGCGCGTATTGAAGAAGAAATCGTAGTCACGCCCACGGGACACGAAGTGATCACCCGATTTCCCGCCGAACAACTTTTGGTGGCGGGCGCGCATTACTTCACGGTCGATGGGCCGCTACCCACTGTCCGCGAAACCGAAGCTGCGCCCAGCGCCCGCGTGCTAGACATGATCGAGGCCAGTGCAAAAACCGAGCGGGTGGGAGTTTCGGACTGAAGGCCATCGTGCAAGCCTTCCCCCATTAATCACTATGGCCTTCAGCGTTGTTATGCCCGCCCTCGAGATGGCGCAGGAAACCGGCAAGCTTATTGCCTGGCGCAAGAACGAGGGTGACTGCGTCATCAAGGGTGAGCCGCTCCTCGAGATTGAAACCGATAAAGCTGTGATGGAAGTAGAAGCGCCCGCCGATGGCATACTTGCTGCGATCTCCGCGCAGCTTGGAGCCGACATCCCGGTGGGACAAACCATCGCATGGATCGTCGCGCCGGGCGAGAACCCTCCCATCGAAAGAGCATCCGCAACCGCTGCCCCGACGGCACGGGCGCATTCACCGGCCGGGACGGAATCCCACGCCGCTTCCGTTGCCGCCAGCGCTGGCGAAACATCTTCAGTTCAGAGTGCGAGGATTTCTCCCAAGGCACGCCGTCTCGCGAAAGAATTGGGCGTGGATATTGCAACACTGCGGGGCTCTGGGGCGGGTGGTGAAATTCTTGCTTCCGATGTGCAAGTGGCGTCGGCGACGCGTGCCTCAAGCGCCTCTTCACCCACGACGAAAGTGGCCAACCTCGAAGTCCCGAGCACTCTCGGCCGTTTGATGGCCGAGCGCACCACGCAGAGCTGGACCACTGTGCCGCACTTCTTCGTTACGCGCGAAGTCGAAGCCAGCGCGCTCAACGAATATCGAGGAAAGATCGCTGACGCGATCGAGAAGATCCACGAAATCCGCATCACGCACACCGACTTGCTCCTAGCCCTTACCTCACGCGCGCTGCTCAAGCATCCGCGCCTGAATGCCAGCTGGACCGCGGAAGGCATCCGGCTTCATGACGACGTGAACATGGGCGTAGCGATCGCGGTGAACGACGGTGTGGTCGCCGGGGTTATCCCGCATGCGCAAACCGCGACTCTCGCGGAGATCGCCAATCGGCGTCGCGACGTGGCCGAGCGCGCGCGAGCCGGGAAGCTGCGTCCCTCCGATATTGCCGACGCCACCTTTACCATCAGCAATCTTGGCAGGTATCATGTGGACCAGTTCAGCGCGATTATTACTCCGCCGCAAGCCGCCATTCTCGCCGTTGGCAGCATCGCTGAACGTGTGGTCGCAATCGAACGGCAGCCCGCCGTCCGTCCCATGATGACCCTGACTCTTTCCTGCGACCACCGAGTTGCCGACGGCGCTCACGCCGCGATGTTCTTGAACGATTTGGTCGAAGCACTCCGCGAGCCAGAAAAATGGTTGGCGTGACCGCCCACGCTTCCCGAGCCGCGTAACTCCACATAAGACATAAGAAGCATTGAGCGCGATGGAGCACAGGCGGTATGCTGTGATGGTTCGCAGCGATCACGTCGCGTCAAAGCCTGGGGTCAAACCATTGAAGGCCGCCGTCTTCCGAGCATCGAAACCGCCTCTTCACATTGAGGAGCTTCCCCAGCCTGATCCCGCAACTGGTCAGCTTCTCCTTCGGGTTCGCGCCTGCGGGGTCTGCCGTACGGATCTCCACATCGTGGAAGGCGACTTGCCGCCTCGAAAGCAATCTCTCATCCCTGGCCATCAAATCGTAGGGGATGTTGTCGATGGAGCTACTCCCGAGTTGCCGCTCGGCACGCGCGTCGGCGTTTCCTGGATGGGCGGTGTGGATGGAGTTTGTCCCTACTGTCGCCGCCAACTCGAAAACCTATGCGACTCGCCGGTCTTTACCGGATACACCGTCGATGGCGGTTACGCGGAGTATGTCGCGGCGCGCAACGACTTTGTGTTTAAGCTTCCGCCAGAACTCGACGACCTGCACGCAGCTCCTCTTCTCTGCGCCGGCATCATTGGCTTCCGCAGCCTGCGAGTGGCTGGCGTTGAACCCGGGGATCGCGTGGGACTTTTTGGCTTTGGCGCGTCCGCGCATCTGGCGATCGCCGTTCTGCGCTCCTGGGACTGCGACGTTTATGTCTCGACGCGCGGCGCTACGCACCGCGCGTTGGCTGAATCCCTGGGCGCCAAGTGGGTAGGCAGTGAAACTGACAAGCCGCCGGTCGAACTCGACCGCGCGGTGACTTTCGCCCCCAGCGGTGATGTGGTGATCGCAGCACTCGCCAGCTTGCGTAAAGGGGGAGTGGTCGCAATCAACGCTATCCATCTCGACCGCATTCCCGAATTCGATTATGACCGGCTTCTCTGGGGCGAGCGCCAAATCCGGAGCGTCGCCAACATGACTCGATTCGACGCTCGGGAGTTCCTCCAGATCGCCGCTGATATTCACTTGCAGCCAAAGGTGACGGTATTTTCCCTGGAGCGAGCCAATGAAGCACTCGTCGCTGTCAGGAACGACGCCATTGACGGCGCTGCAGTAATTGTCCCCTGAAGTGCCAAGGAAGAGAAAATAAAATACCAGGGCAGAATTGGTCGGGGCGCGCGGATTTGAACCGCGGACCCCCTGCGCCCAAGTAATGGGGGCACGAAGATTCAACAACTTACACGGAGTGCTACGGAGAGTGACGAAATGCTACAGATACCTTATCCAGCAAGGCTTTCCAGCGATCCCGCGACACTCCATCACACTCGGTAGGGTTTGGTGGTGGGCACAAAACTGGGCACAGTCGCACGGAGGCCAAGAGTACAGAGGTGAAAGTGATTGTGCAACTGATGCGCAGTTTACTTGAGGGCATTGCGGAGCTAGACGGGAAGATTGAGGAAGCGACCGTGGTGCATCCCGATTTTTTCATCTT
>JBEKUD010000024.1:0-49110 GCA_049515395.1 Candidatus Sulfotelmatobacter sp.
GCGGGGCCTGCTTGGCGGACTGCTGGAGTGAGTCGTTTGGTTGTGGTGGGCTCACCCTGGCGAGTGAGCTTGGACAATCCCAGCTGCCGGACGTTTTACAGAAACCCGCGTCCAAAGGGAACACTTCGACTATAGCAACGCCTCTCAAACAGTGTCAAACGCAAATCTTGCGTAAGTTACAACAGTGTTTCAATCTCCGGGCGAGGAATGTGGGGACCGCCGCCCTCGGCTGTCCGGCGAGCGAAGCGAGCCTGCTCCCCACATCTCCTTCAATCTGATTTGAGGCCTTTGGGTTCCTTCCCAATTTCACCAACGCACCTTCCATCTGCTACCCTGCCCTTTGCTATGGATTACCTCTGGACCCCCTGGCGTTACGCCTACGTCTCCACCGCCGAGAAAGCCGTCGGATGCGTCTTTTGTAACGCTGTGAAAGCCGGGGACGACGCGAAAATGCTTATCGTTCATCGCGCCAAGCACTGCTTCGTCATCTTGAATGCTTATCCCTATACTCCCGGCCACGTGATGATCGTCCCCTACGCTCATCTGGACGAACTGCAAAAACTCCCGCCCCAAGCTGCCAGCGAGATGATGCAACTCTCTCAGCGTATGGAGTCCGTCTTGCGCCAGCTCTACCACCCCGACGGCATCAATCTCGGAATGAACATCGGCAAAGCCGCTGGCGCCGGCATCGCCGGACACATCCACATGCACGTCCTCCCCCGCTGGGTCGCGGACGCTAACTTTGTATCGGTGGTAGGGGAAACACGGATTCTGCCGGAATTGCTGGAAGAGACTTGGAAGAAAATGACTGAGTCATTGAAGATGGAAGGCCGATAGACGGTTCCGGGTTTGAGAAATAGGTTCGGATCGGGCCCCTCTTCGGCCGTGCCGCCCGGAGCTTGTAACACCGGCGTGGAACCTAACCGTCAAATGAGGATACTTTCCATCTCCTTCTCATCGATCACCTTCACCCCCAACTCTTTCGCCTTCTCCAGCTTCGATCCCGCATCCGCTCCCGCCACCACATAATCCGTTTTCTTGCTGACCGAACCGGTTATCTTCCCGCCTGCGTCTTCAATCATTTTCTTGGCTTCATCTCGCGTGAAGTGCGCCAGTGTCCCCGTCAACACAAATGTCTTCCCTGCAAGCTTCGTACCGCGCTGCTTTTTCTGTCCAGTTAAATTAAGCCCCGCCTCGCGCAAACGCTCGACTAGTTTTCGATTGGCCGGGATGCCAAAAAACTCCACAATGCTCTCCGCGATCCTCGGCCCAACTTCATTCACATTCTGCAGTTCTTCCGCACCAGCTTTCTTGAGTTCCTCCATCGATCCAAAATGCTCAGCCAGAAATTGTGCCGTGCGCTCCCCAACCATTCGAATGCCGAGCCCGTAGATCACCCGTTCCAGCGGAAGCTTCTTCGAATTTCCGATCTCGTCAAGAATGTTCTGCGCCGATTTATCGCCCATGCGCTCCAGGCTGAGGAGATCCGCCTTGGTCAGTTTGTAAATGTCCGCAACATTTCTCACCAGCCCGCGCTCAGTAAGCTGATTCACCAAGGCGTCCCCCATCCCCTCGATATTCATCACTCCGCGCGAAGCAAAGTGCAGAATGGTTTCCCGCAGCTTCGCGGGACAATTCGCGTTGACGCAGCGATAATCCACCTCGCCTTCCGTCCGCACAACATGCGTCCCGCACTCCGGACACTTCTCCGGCATTTCAAAATCTTTAAGGCCGCGCGGACGCGGATGATCCTTATCATCAACGATCTTCGCCACCTTTGGAATCACATCCCCGCCGCGCTCCACCTGCACCCAGTCGCCAATCTTCACGCCCAGCCGCTCAATCTCATCCATGTTATGCAGCGTGGCATTTCTCACGGTCGTGCCGCCGATTAAAACCGGCGTCAACATGGCGACCGGCGTGAGCTTCCCTGTACGCCCCACCTGCACTCGGATATCTTCCAACTTCGTGATCCCCGCCCGCGCCGCATATTTAAAGGCAATTGCCCATCGCGGAGCCTTGCCCGTGAACCCAAGTTCATCCTGCAAAGCTGTCCGATCGACCTTCAAAACGATGCCGTCAATTTCATAAGGCAGCGACTCGCGTTTCTCCTCCCACTGCCGAATGCAAGCCCAAGCTTCATCGATCCCCTGCACCAGCTTGCGGCTTGCATTAATTTTGAAACCAGCCGCATCGAGCGCGTCTAGCGTCTTCCAATGGCGATCGAAATAAGTTCGGCCATTTTTCAAGAGCATGTAAGAAAAATAATCGAGACGCCTCTCCGCCGTAACTCTGGCTTCCAGCTGCCGTACCGTTCCGGCGGTGGCATTGCGTGGGTTCGCAAAGAACGTCAGCCCCTTGCTTTCCCGCTCTTCATTCATCCTCTTGAACGCCGCCAGCGGCATGAGCAACTCGCCTCGCACTTCAAAATTCGCCGGGATCCCCGCTTTGTTCCGCTTCTCTTTCGAAATCGAAAGTGGCACGGATCGCACGGTGCGCACATTGAGAGTGACGTCCTCCCCCACAGTTCCATCGCCGCGCGTGATCCCGCGCACCAGCTTCCCGTCTTCATAAATCAGCGCCAGCGACATGCCATCCAGCTTCAATTCGCAAACGTAATCCACATCCTGGCGCCCGCTGAGCTCGTGAACGCGCCGTTCCCAATCGCGAAGTTCTTCCTCGCTATAAGTATTGTCGAGAGATAACATTTGCGAGGAATGCCGCACTTTGAGAAATCCTTCGCGCGGCTTCCCGCCCACCCGCTGCGTGGGAGAATCGGCGGTCAGCAGTTCGGGATGCTCGGCCTCCGCATCTTTCAACTCCCGCATCAGCTTGTCGAAGTCGGCATCGCTGATCTCTGGCTGATCAAGAACGAAGTACAAGTATTCGTGGTGCCGAATCCTTTCGCGAAGCCCCTCAATCTTCTTTTCGACATCTTTGCTGGCAACAGTCATCGCCAAAGATTATAAGTGGGAAAGAACCATGAGGGGACAGCCGCCCTTCGACAGACTTAGGCCGGGCTCTCGGCTGTCGAGCGCAGTGCAGCGAGCACATATGCTGATCCTCGAAACCCCACGCCTGATCCTGCGCGAGTTCGTCCCGGAGGACGTGGACGCTCTTGCCCGCGTCTTGTGCGATGCTAACACCATGCGCTTCTACCCCGCCCCATTTGACTCCACCGGCGTCGAACAGTGGATCGCGCGCAACCTTCGTCGCTATGCCGCCAACCGCCACGGCCTCTGGGCGATGGTCCTGAAGGCTAAAGCCGAACTCATCGGCGATTGCGGACTGACCATTCAGGACGTCGATGGCAAGAATGAAATCGAGATCGGCTACCACCTCCGCCGCGATCTCTGGGGGCAAGGTTTGGCGACGGAAGCCGCCCGCGCCTGTCGCGACTTCGGCTTCGCCCGCCTTCCCGTCGACCGTTTAGTCTCGATCATCCGTCCCGAGAACGTGCCTTCGCGCCGCGTCGCGGAAAAAATCGGGATGGCCGTGTGGAAAGAAGTGATGAGAGTCGGCCTTCGGCACTGCGTCTACTCGGTCGCCCGTTGAGGCCCTTGGCAGATTGCATCCCTCGTCCACAACAATGGGGCTGGTGTCGACCCAGCCCCCGAAATATCGCGATCCAGACTCAAACCAAATCTTCGACCCTCAATTTCTCGCTTCCGCCCATCCACGCCCCAGCGAACTCTCTCTGGATAAATTCCGCGTCATATTCCCGCTTCTGCTGCAGGAGGGCCTGATGCAGTCCCCATAGCGACCGAGGATTCCTCGGATTCCGGTCCAGGTCTTCACGGAACACCTTCTCCGCGCCCGCCGCATCGCCGGTCATCAGCAACGTACCCCCCAGGGATTCGCGCACCGGGAAGAACCAATCGGGTGGCTCGCCATACTTAAGCGTGTCCTGAATGCCAACCGCTTCCCTCAACCAAGCGACGGCGGCGCCATCGTCTTTCTTTATCAGCGCAATCTTCGCGCCCAGAACATCCTCTGCGATCTTCATGATGTCCTTCGTCTTGTTGTTGATGGGCATCTGAAAAATAACATCCGGAGGTGTAGCCGCCTCCGCGTCAGAAATGATTTTGTACTCCGCCTCCGCTTCGGTGACCTTGCCCGTCCCGGCCAATGCCAGCCCGCGCCCGAAGTGCCAAAAAACGCTCGCTGTCTTCATCGCAGAATCCGGCTGCGGCATTTTCAAAATTTCATTCCAATGATGGAAGCGAATCTCCACAGACATTGGAATCGTCATGAAACCTTCCAGCGGCGGCATATCCTTTACGTGCGGACCAACATTCTCGACCAGCAAGTCGGCATTCTTTCTCGACTCGGCGTAGTTGCCGTTCATAGCCGCGCACATCGCGATGAAGTGCAGGTTATGACTGTAATACATCATCGGATAGATCCCCTGCACGCCCGTGGCCTTGATGTAGGCACGATCCACCGACGCAGCTTGCACGTTGGTTTTTACTGCCGCTTCATAGTCGCCGGTGCGAATGTAGACGTGCGCGGGCATGTGTACGATGTGCCCGGCGTTGGGCGCGAGCGCCGCCAGTCGATTGGCCCCGGCCAGGGCACGCTCCGGAACGGCCGACGCTTCCACCGCATGAATGTAATAGTGGATCGCGCCCAAATGGTTCGGATCCCGCTTCATCACCGATTCCAGCGTGGATACAATCTCATCCGTGCCCGCCTCTGGCGTGCCATCGGTGTGCCACAATCCCCAGGGATGCAGGTTCATGCCGGCTTCGGCGAACAGCGTCGCTGCATCCAAGTCGTCGGGAAATTCGCTGACAACTTGCCGCATTGCATCTCGATAGTCCTCAGCAGCTTTCTTCAGATCGGACTTTGGATCCGCCGGAAATCGTCTCGCCGTCGCCTGGATGTAGGCCTGATCGCTTTGCGCTGCGCCCGCAGAAAGATCGATCGCCTTTTGCACCGCGTCGTGAGCTTGTTGGTATCGCTCGGGATCGGCGGGATCGTTATAGTTTGGTCCTACCGCTTCCGCAATGCCCCAGTACGCCATCGCCAACTTCGGATCAAGTTCAGCCGCATGTTGAAAAGAACGTGCCGCTTCGTCGTGGTTAAATGCATAAATGAAACGCAAACCTTGATCGAAGAATTGCTGCGCCTCCACGTTATGCGTGGAAACCGGGTGGTGCGCATTTCCGATTCCAGCGATCAGCTTAACCGGTCGGCTCTGAGCATGCATTGTGTGATCTTGAGCCACGGCCATTCCCAGGAATAGACATGCCGCACAGAGAAAGTGCTCCAGAGTTTTCATCTGGTCATCCTCCTGAATTCAGATTTCTAAGGGGGCGGTCAAAGGAGAGCCACCAGGAATTCCGCCCTGCCCCAATTTGGCACATTTTATTCCAAAGGAATATTGCTGGCAAAGCCCCGAGATACGAAAGATACGAAGGCAAAATCCCTCAGGTACAATCCATCTTCACTCACCCATGCGCAAGGTAGCCCTGCTCTATAACCCAGATTCCGGTGGCAGCCGCAAGCGGCGCCGATCGAAGCTGGAATCCGTTCTCCGTCTCCTGCGCGGGGCCGGCGTCGAAGCCAATCTCATCCTCACCGACTCGCGTCTACATGCCGAAGAGTGTGCCCGTCAGGCCTTAGCCGCCGGATGTGACACCATCTTCGCCTGCGGCGGCGACGGCACCATCCACAACGTTATTCAAGTCCTGGCGAATACCAACGTTGCGCTCGCAATTCTACCCATGGGTACGGCCAACGCATTGGCCCACGATTTGAGCCTCCCGATGGATATCGCGGCGGCTGCAACCGCTGCTCTTCATGGCACACCGCGCCGCGTACCCCTCGGCCAGATTCAATTTCAGGATTGCAACGGCAATCCTTGTACCCGCTACTTCGTCATCGCCGTCGGCGTCGGAGTCGATGCCCACCTCTTCTACAAACTCAATCCCGAAACCAAGCAGCTTCTGGGAATGGCCGCCTACTATGGGAAAGCATGGCATCTCTGGTTTACGTATCCGATGACCCGCTTTCAGGTCGAATACATCGAAACTGGTTCAGACCGTTCTCAGCGAGCCAATCTCACAGAGCTTCTCGGAGTTCGCATTCGCCATTTCGGCGGAGTGCTGCAGCGTCTTGCTCCCGGCGCTTCGCTGGACCGCAAAGATCTCCGCCTCATCCTTTGCCGCACCGCCAGTCGCCTCGCTTATCTCTCCTACGTAACGCGGGCGCTACTACGCCGCAACTGGCACATCCCCGGGATCGATCTTGCCCACGCCGGCAAAGTAACCTGCCAATATCTCCCGCGAGAAACGGATAGCCCGTTGCCGCCCAGAATTTTCGTCGAGGCCGACGGCGAACTCCTCGGCACACTCCCCGCGGAGATCACTGTGGTTCCGGACGCTCTTACTGTTCTGTCGCCTTCCCGATAATTTCTGCGCGGTTGGCATTTCGCCCTCATCCCCATAGAATCCTTCTTGACCGCTTGGAACCCGTCACTCACTTTCTGACCGGCGCCTGTCTGGGACGCGCCGGACTCAATCGCAAGACCGCGCTGGCCACGCTTACGCTCACGCTCGCCGCCGAAGCCCCCGACCTTGACGTCCTCAGCCGTCTGCGCGGCCCCGCCTTCGGTTTCGCGCATCATCGCGGATTCACGCACTCCTTCCTCGGAGTTCCGATGGACGCCGTCGTGGTGGTTGGCTTCATTTATCTCCTCTGGCGTCTGCGCGGCCGCAGGTTGAAAGATCCAAATCTCCCTCCACGCTGGGGAGTTCTCTTCCTGTTCGCGTGCCTCGCCGGCCTGAGCCACATCCTTCTCGACTTCACCAACAACTACGGCGTCCGTCCATTTTGGCCGATTTCCGAGAGGTGGTACTCCTGGGACATCGTTTTCATTTTCGAGCCCATCATGTTCACCTGCTTGCTGCTCGGATTGATCGTGCCCTCGCTCTTCTCGCTGATCGATCAAGAGATCGGCTCGCGCCCGCGAGGCCCGCGAGGCCGCATCGCCGCCACAGCAGCCCTGATCGCCGTCGTTCTGCTGTGGACCATTCGCGACTACGAACATCGCCGCGCGGTCAACGCGCTTGAAGCCCGCACCTACAATGGCGCCGACCCCGTCCGAGCTTCCGCCTATCCCGATTTAGCAAATCCATTCCGCTGGTACGGAGTGGTGGAAACTTCGAATTTCTTCGTTCTCGCTCCCGTGGACTCCGTGGGTCCCGAAGTCGATCCTGGAGTTACCGACGACAGGCTCCAGATCCGCTACAAGCCCGAAGAAACGCCCATCACCCTCGCCGCCAAAGGGTCCTACCTTGGACGCGTCTACCTCGACTGGGCGCAATATCCGCTTACCCAAACTGAAACGCTCGACTTACCAGAGCAAGGCTACATCGTCGACTTCCAGGATCTCCGCTTCGTGCAGTTGCCCCGCCTGTTCGGTCGCAACACAACTCGAAAGGCCCTGGGCGCAGGCGTCCAGCTCGACCGCAACCTGAACGTCGTCGGCGACGTTTACGGCGCCAGCCCAAATCGCGGAATGTTCCACGAACCCAGGTAAAGAATCATGTGGGGATAGCCGTCGGTTCGACGTCGCTCAGGGCAGGCCCTCGGCTGTCCAGCCAGCGCCTCGGGCCGTTCGTTACACAAACCCTTGACGCCACCTCGCTCCAACGCCCACAATAACTTCTGCGTCTCCTGAGGTGCTCATGCTGGCTTATCTATTCGTCATCATTGCCGTCGCCGTAAGATTTCTGCCTCACCCCCTTGCCTTCACTCCCGTTGGAGCCTCGCTCTTGTTCTTCGGTGCCCGCGGTCCGCGCCGCCGCATCTGGCTTCCCCTGGTTTTGTTGGCCGCCTCAGACGTCATTTTGACCACGCTGGTTTACCGCTATCCCTTCACCTGGGATCACTTCGTGACTTGGGCCTGGTACGCCGGCATGCTGTGGCTGGGCACCACGCTGCGCCAGAACTCGGGCGCCGTCAAGATCATGGGCTCGGCTCTGGCCGGCTCCATCGCATTTTTTCTGGTGAGTAATTTCGCGGTCTGGGCCGCCTGGGAAATGTATCCGAAAACTTTCGCGGGACTCGTGACTTGCTATGACGCCGGCCTGCCGTTCTTCCGCCGCGCCTTGGAAGGGGACTTGCTTTTCACCGCCGTGATGTTTGCCGCGCCGGTAGTTTTTCACTCGCTCTCCGGACGTCTTCACAAAGCGGCCAACAACCACATCGCCGCCGCATAGAGATCAGGTGGGGACAGCCGCCCCGTTCTCCCGCCGAGCGCAGCGAGGCGCTTCTGGATGGCGCACGATTCAGCGCTGCGTGAGAGCCAAAGCTCCAGTAGAAGAGGTGGAATGAAATCATCGCATTTGAGCCCCCATAAGGGCGGAATGGGATAGCCCCGCAGGTACGTGCGGGGTGGAAGTCGGAGATGGAAGGAGTCCCGGAGGGACGTCAGGAATTCTCACCCATACACACTTTCAGCTGCGCTAACTCGACTAAGATTCGGGCTTTAACCGCCTCCCTGGCCGTCGCATCACCAGCCATACCACCACGCCCACCACGACCGCTCCCAGCACCCATAAAATGTGCCGACGAACTACTGTTCCCATCAATCCCACAATTTCCGGTCCGAACCACAGCGTCGCCAGCGCCAGCATCAGAAACCGTACAAACCTTCCCGCAAAGATGGCCACAAGGAAATGGTCGAACCGCATCTCAAACACGGCCGCTGCCAGCACAAAGATTTTGAACGGCGTGGGGGGTGGCAGGATTCCCGGAAACATCAAAGCCCAGAACTCATGCTTTTCAAACGAGCGGTGAATGCGCAAAAAGCGCTCTTCCGAAATCCGCTTGCGCAACACCATCTCGCCGCCCTGGTAGCCGATGACATAAAGCGGAATACTCCCCAGCGCCGATCCGAGCGACGCCATCAGCACATAGAAAATCAAACGCTGGTGATCCTGGTAAACATAGACGGCGACGATCGCGTCCACCGGCATGCCCAGCAGCGCGGAATCCGCGAACGCAATCGCGAACACTCCCCAAACTCCCAGCGGTCCCAGCACATGCAAAATCCATGCCGTATACCGCGCCAGTATGTGTGCAATCGATTTCAAAGGAAATTGAGTGTACGGATGTCAAAGCACCGGAATGTGCGAAGCGGAATATTCGGGCGCGCGTGCAGATGAGGCTGCTATGAGTGTTCCGTCTTTCCGTCCAGCAAATTCAGCGCGTGAGGCACCAACTCCACAACCGCTTCCAGCGATTCCACCGCTCCGCTGGGGCTGCCCGGCAAATTCAGAATCAGTGTCTTGCCGCGCACGCCGCAGACTCCCCGGCTCAACAATGCAAATGGAGTTTTCTTGAAACCCTCGCTTCGCATCCGCTCTGCTACGCCGTCGATCACGCGCTCGCAGATCGCCTCTGTTGCCTCCGGAGTCACGTCGCGCTCCGCGATTCCCGTGCCGCCTGTGGTCACGATGAAACGCACTTCCAGCGCCAGATGGACCAGGGCGTTCTGAATCTGCATCGAATCATCCTGCACGATTTGCTTGGCAACCACGCGAAAGCCAGATTTTCCCAATGCTTCGGCTACCGCCGGCCCCGAAACATCCACGCGCTGCCCGTGTGCACACGAGTCGCTGACCGTAATCACAGCGGCCGTAAATCCCGTCTGCCCATTCGTATCAGTTGTCGAGGAGGACATCTTCCTCCTCTTCCGCGCGTCCGCCGGCGCTCGTGCCAGACGGGGGAGGAGTGCTGGCGACGCTCCCTTCAACCGCGGCCGCGTCGGCGCCTCCATCCCGCTGAGATTCGTCGAGCAACCGCAGACCTTCCATCAGCAGACCTTGAGTATTGAGTTGCGTGGTTTCCTGATCGGTCTTGCCCTCAAAGTTGAGTTCGAAATTGCCGCCCGTCCAGCGCAGCACTTTGAAGACCGCTTGATCTCCCACGAAAGATCCGTAGGTGGCGTGCTTCACCTGGCCTTCCACAAAAAAGACTTCGCACTTCTCGCCTTCGTTGTTCAGTTTGAGCTGGCAGCTCTTGCGCCCCATTTCCAGCGACTGCATCAGATCGATCACATTCATCTGCGAAAGGTTCCCGCGAACCACACCGTCAGAAGGCGCCGTCTTCGCCATCTTCTCGAGAGCGATTCGGTCCACCGTTCGCTTGATTCGCTTGGTCGCTTCTTTCAGAAAAAACGGCTTCGCCAGATAGTCGTCGGCGGCATCCTGCGGCGAAAGGCGCTCGTCAATATCCGACCTACTCGCCATCAAGATCGCCGAGAAATTGGCGGTAGCCGGACGACTCTTCAGCTTCTCCACCAACTGCCGTCCATCCATCCCCGGCATCCGGTAATCGCACACCACAAGGTCGGGAGGATCGTCGACCGCCTTCAACAGTGCATCCGCAGATTCCGTCGCCGACACCACCCGCGCGAATGGCGCGAGAGCATGCTCCAACATCCCTAACACCATGGGATTGTCATCCACTAAAAGTAATTTGACGTTGTTCTCCATGATCTACTGAATGCTCGATCTACTGCATGCTCGATCTACTGCATGGCCGCGCTACTTCCCCCGCCGGTACTCACCACTCTTGCCGCCGCTCTTTCGCTCTAACACGATCTCGCGAATCTCGATCGACTTATCGAGAGCCTTTAGCATGTCATAAATCGTGAGTGCGGAGATACCGGCAGCCACCAGGGCCTCCATTTCGACTCCGGTTTCGGCGGTTGTAACCACTTTGGCCATGATGGCGACGCCATTCTCGCATAGCCGCATCTCGACATCAACGTGCGAGAGCGGCAGGGCGTGACACATCGGAATCAGTTCCGCCGTACGTTTGGCAGCCATGATTCCTGCGATACGGGCCACTTCCAGCGGATCTCCCTTGGGATTGTGCGGCAGCGCTTTCAATACTCCCGGCTTGATCAGGACGAATGCGCTGGCCTCGGCCTCGCGTTTGGTAGCGGATTTGCCGGAGACGTCGACCATGCGGGCGTGGCCGGAATCATCGTAGTGGGAAAGCTTCGTCGCCATGCGGAAACTCTATCTTACACGCGGGCGCGCGGTAGCTGAGGTTCATGCAACAGATGGCAATCTCCATTTCTACCGCGGCATCACGGCGACCCAGTCGCCAGCGGGGATGTGCTCTCGATCCGGCGGGAGCACGATCAAGCAATTGGATCGAGATCTTGCGGCGATATCGCCTGACCCCTGCCATGCAACAAGTTCCACTTGCGAGTTTTCGTACTCGCCGGAAAGGATGGCGGGGAGAAATCGCTTCAGTCCGGTCTTCGCATGGATGTCCGATTTCAAACGAGCATGCAGGAAGGCGAGCGGCCGAAGTGTCATGCCAGCCAAGGCTTCGAGCATCGGGCGGGCGAACAGCTCGAAGGTGACCATGGTCGAGAGAGGATTGCCGGGGAGGCCGAAGAAATACTTGTGCGCCCGTGGTGCTGAAATTCCTTCACGGGCGGGGGCGCCCGCGCCACCCGGGATACGGCCGAACACGACAGGTCGTCCGGGCTGGATTTTTGCGCCGGTAAAGAAAAATTCTGCGTGCATATCAACAAGAACCGGTTCGACCAGGTCATAGCGTCCCATGGAGACGCCGCCAGTCATCAGCAGTAGGTCTGACTGCAAACCGTGCTCGATCAATTCGCGGAGACGGCGCGGTTCGTCGGGAGCAATCGGCAGCAGCACCGGTTCAGCTCCGGCTTGCTGGATCTGCACTGCAAGCGAGTAGCTGTTAGAGTTACGAATCTGCGTGCGATCGATTCCGGCATCAATTTCGACGATCTCATCGCCTGTGGTAAGCACTGCAATGTGCGGGCGAACGAACACCTGTAGGCGTGCTTTTCCCACCGACGCCGCGAGTGCGATTGCGGCCTCGTTAAGTTTGGTTCCGCGATCGAGTAGAAGGCTGCCGCATCCGGCCTCGGCGCCTTGAGCAACAATATTTTCACCTTTCACAGTGCTCTTTGTGATTTCGACGCAGTTTCCCCGCAAAGATGTGTATTCAATCATTACCACCGCATCCCCACCCGGCGGAACCGGAGCGCCGGTCATGATGGAAACTGCTTCGCCGCGATTCAGAGCGGGCTCTGCTTTCCCCAGCTGAGGCCCAGCTTTGATTTCTCCCACTACGGTCAGCTTGGCCGGAAGCACTGCGAGGTCGGCTGCATGCACGGCATAGCCGTCACGGGTGGACCGTGGAAAAGGTGGAATATCGCGATCGGCGGTGATGGCCTCGGCGAGGACTCTTCCAGAGGCTGGTAGCAAGTCTACGATTTCTGATGCGTTGGGGGAAATCTCGCGGGCTTGCTCCTCGACTACGCGGCGTGCGTCTTCGAAGGTCAGGACTTTGGATTGCGCTGGCGGTAACGCCATTCCATGATCATAACGCAGCAAAAAGCGTTCTCTGTCAGCGGACCAGTTCCTCACCAAGGACGGTGGCATTACTGGCGAAGGCGAGCCCGGTTTCCAGATCGATCACGCGGTCCCGCACCAGTTGCGCGATTTCGCCGTCAAAGTGTTGCATGCCTTCAGTGGCGCCGGCCTTCATGGCGTCCAGCAATGTCCTGCCATCACGTTCGCCTTTTTCGATGCACTCCCGCGTGCGCGGATTGGCTTTCAGAATCTCCGCGACCGCGATGCGGCCGCTGCGATCGGTTTTCGGCAAAAGACGTTGGCAAACGATGTAGCGGAACGATTTGGCAAAACGCTCCCGAATCTTTTGGCGCTCATCCGTCGGGAATGAGCTGACGATACGCTCCACGGTTTTTTGGGCGTCCATGGTATTGAGGCTGGAAAGAACCAGATGGCCAGTCTCGGCTGCCTCGAGAATGATCTCGATGGTTTCGCGGTCGCGCATTTCTCCGACCAGAATCACCCTAGGTCCCTGTCGCAGAGCGGAGCGGAGAGCGTATGCAAAACTGGGAGTGTCACTGTGCAACTCGCGCTGATGGATGGTGGAAGACTTGTGGTTGTGCAGAAACTCGATGGGATCTTCGATGGTGATGATGTGGTAATAGTTCTCGCGATTGATGCAATCGAGGAGTACCGCGAGGGTGGATGACTTGCCGGAACCGGCGGGTCCGGTGACCAGGACGATGCCGTCGCGGAGCTTGGCCACATCGGCCAGATGCGCCGGGAGGCCGAGCGAGGCCAGGTCAGGAATCTCGGTGGAGATCACTCGCATCACAACAGCACAGCTGCCGCGCTGGATGAAGATATTCGCGCGAAAGCGAGCTACCCCCGCCAAACCATAGGAAATATCGCATGATCCCTGTTCCCGAAGGGTTGCGACTGCCTGTTTGTTGTCTCCAATCAGATCGGCGGCGATGCGGCGCGTGTCATCGGCCGTCAGGCTGTCAAGTCCCGGCACGTGTACGGGAATCAGCTGACCGTAAACCTGGACTTGAGGGGCTCGCCCGGGGGAAAAAATCAGATCGCTGATCTTTTCCGTTCCGCGCAGCATGGCAGTGAGCAAAGCAGGCGTAGCCACTTTGCCGCTGCCGGAATAAGCTTCCAAAGAAACCGAAATTGGCGAGATGCCTGGTGCTGCCATTCCATCCTCATCAGGGAATTGCACGCACCACAGAACGGAGAACGACCAACCAAACTGACCGATTGTCTACACTCTACCGCGCCACCGGACGATGCGTAAGGACACTCAGTACATGGCCTTTAGTAACGCGGAAATGGGGCGCGAAGGGTGGCCGGTCCGCCCTTCGCGGCCGTTAGGTCGGCTCGATCCAGATCGATCTAATTTGATTTCTTGGGCGGGGCCTTTTTCTTGGTGCCGTAACTGGTTTCCACCGACGCCCCGATGCTAGTAAGCATGGCTTTGGCTTCCTCGGAGTGACCGCCCGTGGGTTGCAGTTCCAGGTATTTCTGGAAGGCCTCGGCAGTTCCCGGAATGGCAACCATCTTATCGCCCTGCAGCGTGGCTTTGCCCAGCATGTTTACACCTTTCTGGTAGTAGGCTTCAGCCCGGTTGGGATCCGCAGCAATGCATTTGTCGAAAGCGGTAATCGCTTCATCCGCCTTTCCGGCGTTGGTGAGAACCGCCCCCATGTTGAAGTAGTATTGTGCGGCTGCGCTGGGATCAGCCAGGGCTGCCTGCTGATAGGTCTTTACCGAGTCCTCAATCTTACCGTCTTTGCCGTAGGCCTCAGCCAGGTTGTTGTAATACGCAGCGAGAGTCTTGGTGGCATTTGGGTCTTTGTCATTGGTGGCGGCCTGCTTGAGTTGCAGCGCCTTCTGGTAGGAATCCACAGCGTCGTTGAGACGCTTTTGCTTTTCCGCCGCATCCGTTTGCTTCGGTGCCGACATGCGATAGGCATCGCCGAGCTTGAACCACACCAAATCGCGGGTCGCGTCAATCTGGTTTGCAGCTGTGAGATCGGCAATTGCCGTATCGAAGTCACCAGCATCCGAGGCTACCTTGGCCGCGGCGAGTTTCTCGTTCAACGACTTCACCGTGTTGACTTCTTTCTTTTGCTTCTCCTGCGCCTCTTGCTGGGCCTTAATCTGCTCAGGAGTCAGTCCCTGACCCTTGGCCTGCTCGCCGGCCAACTTCTTCAGGTCGAAGTCGAGCGTGTTTTCGTCCAGGGTCACCTGAAATTTGTTTTGGTGAAACAATTCCTTGTTGGCTTTTAAATCGTCGGGGTTTTTATAGAGCATTACGTTATAGCTTCCGGCGCCGACACCGAGCGAAAAATACTCGCCCTTCTTGTTGGTCTTAAGCGTGTACTTCTGACCATTATCCTGGTTGGCGAATACCACTATTCCGTCGGCAATTGGATTGCCTTCGACATCTTTGCAAACACCCTTGACTGTGCCCGACGCACCCTGCGCGAAGACTGGTGGCGCACACAATCCCAGCATTAAGAGAACAAGAACGGCTACAGCGAAGTGCTTTTTCATCGTGGCCTCCCGGCCTGCTGAATTGTAAATATGGATAACTGATGTCTGCGGGAAGAATCAAATTTGGAATCCGCGTGCATTTTCATTCCCCAATCGAGAATCAAGGACAATCAGACTGGTTCCATCGAAGCGTAGGGAATTACATCTCGAACTCCCGCTGCCGCAAAAGCCCGCAACCGCAAAACACAGCTGTCGCATGCGCCGCAAGCTCGATCCTCATGGCGATAGCATGACCAAGTTAAATCGAATGGCGCGTTCAGTTCAAGGCCAAGCCGTACGATTTCGGCTTTTTGCAGGGCGATGAGCGGCGTGACAATCTCGATGTCGCCTTCTTTCGTCCCCGCGCGTATTACACGATTGAACGCTTCATAATACGCGGGGCGGCAATCGGGGTACCCTGAACTGTCGGGTTCGACCGCGCCAATAAAGATCTTCTTGGCTCCCAATACCTCCGCCCAACTCACCGCAACGGACAGCAAATGCGCATTTCGAAAGGGGACGTAGGTTGCAGGAATCTGGTGGCCGACGGCAGACGCCATGGGCACCGCAATTCTCTTGTCGGTGAGCGCGGAGCCTCCGATCGCAACCAGTGCGTCGTTGCGCACCGCGAGTCTGTCCTGAATTTCGAGCCGATCGCAAATCGCCAGGAAGGATTGCAGTTCTCGCCGTTCGGTGCGCTGCCCGTAACTGATGTGGACCGCTGCGGCTGTATGCTCACGGGCCGCGAGTGCCGCGCAGACACAGGAATCCATTCCTCCGCTTAAGAGCACGATTGCCCGCGACTTTGTTAAGCACTCCATCCTTGGTTCAAGGGTCACTTGCTGATTACTGATTAGAGACGCAGGCGCATCGGTTTCCATCGACCATCAACAGTCAAAAGACCAATCACTTCCTTCAAACTCCCTTGATGGCTGGGTCCCATATAAATTTATGCAATTGCAGTCCTAGTCGTGCCGGGACTTCGTCGGCCAACATCCACTGTGCCAATTCTGCAGGATCAAGCAGGCAATGCGAACTGTCTCGTGCGCCGCTGGCATCTTCGCGGAACGCAGCGGAGAACAGTACCGCATTCACGCGCTCGGCCAGATTGTGCTGCCGAATGAATTCACGGGCGAACTCGTAGTCGGTCCGGTCGCTGAGAACAAACTTCACTTCGTCATGAGGATTGAGCGTCGCCAGATTTTCGGGTCGAAAGGTGTCTCCCGCACCTGAATTCGGAGCCTTGACGTCTACGATTTTAATGATTTCCGCAGGAACCCGTTCCAGCGGACGTTCTCCGCTGGTCTCCAGCAACACTCGATATCCCTCCTGCAGAAACCGTTGCATAAGGGGCACCAAATCACGCTCCTGTAGCATGGGTTCGCCACCAGTAACTTCGACCAGGCCGCCGTCAGGACTGAGGCGCTTCACTTCTGCGAGGATTTCTTCCGAAGTCATTTTTCGCCCGCCGTGAAACGTGTACGCACTGTCACACCAGGAACAGCGCAGATTGCATCCGGTGAGGCGCACAAACACGCACGGCAGCCCCACATGCGTGGACTCTCCCTGAATCGATTTGTAGATTTCAGTAATCTGCATGAAGAGGAGTGGCCAGTGCTCAGTGATCGGCGGATGTTGATCAACGGGCGGCCGCTATATGCTGAACCAAAGAATCTAATCTTGATCGACTGACCACCGACCGACTGACCACTGTTTTACTCGCTGTACTTTGCCGTCGTGGTGTCGGTTTCAAACACTGTTACGTCCTTCACGTGTACGCGTCCGTTGGTCACGGTCTTCAAACGCGTATTCGATTCGTCATAAAAATACTTTGCGAGATTCTCGGCCGATGGGTTGATCACAGTAAATGGCTCGAGGTCATTGATCATCTGGTGGTCAAGCCGGTCGATGACATGCCTCATCACCTCGCGCAAGTCTTTGAAATCGAGCAGCAGACCAGCTTTGTCGAGTTCGGCACCGGCGAGCGTCACTCGGATTTTATAGTTATGCCCGTGGGGATTCTCACACTTGCCTCTATAGTTGCGCAGGTAGTGTCCCGCGGCAAAAGTATCGTCAACCGTAACTTCAAACATGCATCCCTCAGCGCGCCGAAGCCGAATAGGGCCATGGCCGCGTGTAATGGTGGCCTATTTATTGTATCGCTGATCCCCGTTATCCCGCTTGACTCCGCCTTCGCCGAAATGTAGTTTGCATAATTCGGCTTTCATCCCAAAGGAGCAATGATGCTACGCGTTCTCTCTCTTCGAATTGTGCTGTTCCTGCTGGTCTTATTGTCGAGTTTGTCCAGTGCCGGCGCACAGAGTAAGCCGGATGGGCCCGAGTTTGAGGTCAGGGAGCATTACACAAAGTATGAGTACAGAATTCCCATGCGCGACGGAGTGCACTTGTTCACGGCGGTCTACGTGCCAAAGGACAGTTCGCGGGCTTACCCGTTTCTGATCGATCGGACTCCCTACAGCGTGGCGCCCTATGGCGTCGACCAATTTCGCAAGCAGCTCGGGCCGTCGCCCGACTTCGATAAGGCGGGATACCTCTTTGTTTTTCAGGACGTGCGCGGGCGCTACATGTCCGAAGGCACGTTCATCGAGATGCGTCCTCACATCGATGCCAAGAAATCCAAGCAGGACGTAGACGAGAGCAGCGACCTCTACGACACGATCGACTGGCTGCTTAAGAATGTGTCCAACAATAATGGGAACGCCGGCATTTGGGGAATTTCGTATCCCGGATTTTTCACCTCCGCGAGCATGATCGACTCGCATCCGGCGCTGAAGGCGGCTTCGCCGCAGGCCCCGATGACCGACCTTTTCATGGGCGACGACGCTTACCACGGCGGAGCGTTCATGCTCGATGCCAACTTCGGTTTCTATAGTTTTTTCAAGCCACAGGAGAATCCGCAGCTGCCACCGAAGACGCCTGTGCGCTTCGACTTCGGTACCAAAGACGGGTACGACTTCTACCTGAATGCGGGGCCCATCTCGAATCTTTCAAAATATCTGGAGGGCAGGAGCACGCTGTGGGATGACCAGATCCATCACGACACATACGATGATTATTGGAAGGCACGGAATCTTGCCCCCCACATGAAGAATATCCATTGCGCCGTGCTCACGGTTGGGGGCTGGTTCGACGCGGAGGATCTGCAAGGCCCGTTCACCACATTTCACTCGATCGACAAGAATAATTCAGGGATTTTTAACGGGCTGGTGGTTGGACCCTGGGTGCACGGCGGCTGGTACCGCTATGACGGTGATCACTTGGGACGGGTGGAGTTCTCGTTTAACACGGGCGAATATTACAGAAAAAATATTCTGTTTCCCTTCTTCGAGCAATATCTCAAGGGAAATGGCGACGCGAAGCTGCCGAAGGCGTATGTGTTCGAAACCGGGACGAATGTCTGGAGGAGGTATTCCACGTGGCCGCCGAAGGAAGCAGAGCACAAGACTCTCTATTTCCACGCGGGTGGAGAGCTCTCCTTCGATCCGCCCGCTGCTGACTCGCAGGCGTTCGACGAATACGTCAGCGATCCGGCGAAGCCGGTGCCGTTCGTGAATTATCCAGCAACCAACGTGCCGCAGGAATATATGGTTTCGGACCAGCGCTTCGCGGATAGCAGAACCGATGTTCTGGTTTACCAGACGCCCGTGCTGCAGGAAGACGTGACGATAGCCGGTCCGGTCTCACCCCGGCTCTTCGTTTCAACAACCGGAACGGATTCCGACTGGGATGTGAAAGTCATCGACGTATACCCCAACGATTACCCCGACAACAAGCTCGACGAACCGAAACCGGAAGATAAAGGGAAGGCGCGCACCGACGTGCCTCCTCCACCGTTCACCATGGGCGGATATCAGCAGCTGGTGCGGGGCGAGCCGTTCCGCGGAAAGTTTCGCCGCAGCTTTGAAAAGCCGGAGCCATTCACACCGGGCAACGTCGAAGAGATCAACTTCAACATGCAGGACGTCAACCACACTTTCCGTCGCGGGCACCGCATCATGGTGCAGGTGCAGAGTTCGTGGTTTCCGCTTACCGACCGCAATCCGCAAACTTTCGTCAATATCCCCGACGCTAAGCCTGCAGATTTCGTGAAGGCTACGGAGCGGGTCTATCACGATAAGGGGCAGGCTTCGGGAGTTGTCGTCGGAGCGCTGGCGAATCCGAGAACGGCGGAAGAGTGAAAGTAACGATTGACACAATCCGGCGATACTTACTATACGTGAGGATATTGACGAAACGAAAGGACAGCATTGGTCAGTCTCGACCATCACCTCGAAAGGCCAAATCACAATTTCAGCGCACGTCCGCAGTAAGTTGGGGGTGATGCTGGAGACCGCATCGAATTCGTGGAAGTTGGAAAATAACAATTCGTCATTGTTGTGGCCACCAGGTCCGTCGCGGAAGTTCAGCGGTAGCCCTGCCGACTTCGCCGATCGCCTGATCGAGCGCTCCCGTTACGCGGCAGAGTACAAGTACACCTTCCCCTTCCACCAGAATGCCGCAAGCGGTAGCGGCATGCGACTCCTCCGCCGAGGGCCTTTCAGCCTCGCGCGCTGAAGAACTCCTCGACCACCCGAATTTCCGTGGTCTTCTTATAATTCGGCAAGCTCTCGATAAAGACGCGGCCGTATTGTTTTTTCAGAATTCGGTTATCCAACAACACCAGCAATCCACGGTCATGCAGCGAGCGGATGAGGCGTCCAAAGCCCTGTTTGAGTGTGATCACCGCTGCCGGCACTTGATACTGGAAAAATGCATTGCCGCCGTCGGCATCAACTGCCTTCACTCGCGCTGCGACGATCGGGTCGCTGGGCACCGCAAACGGCAGACGATCGATGATGACGCAACTCAGTTGCTCGCCCTGCACGTCGACGCCTTGCCAGAACGATGACGTAGCAAATAGCACGGAATTTGGAGTAAGCCGAAACTCCTCGAGCAGAGCCGTCTTGGGGGCATCGCCTTGCCGCAAGATAGGAAATTCCAACTCGCCCAAGAGCCGCTGATATACGTCATTCATCTGCGCGTAGCTGGTGAAGAGCACGAAGGCGCGCCCGCGCGTTATTTCCAGCAGTTCGCGGATGCGCTCCGCGGCCTTCACCGTGAACTGTGGCATTCGCGCATCGGGCAGATCGGGAGGCACATAAAATAAGGCCTGGTTCTCGTAGTCGAAATGTGAAGGTAGGACTGACTCGCGAGCATGTTCCAACCCAAGCCGCTGCCGGATGTATTCGAACCCTCCGCCCACGGCAAGGGTGGCCGACGTCAGGACGGCACAATCTAGTTTCGACCAGAGGCATTCTGCCAAAATTGGGCCGACGTCGATCGGGGTAGCCTGCAGAAAGACATTTTGCCTTCCGGTCTTCTCTGCGCCGGAGCCCACCGTCTTAGGCGAACTCGTCCTTCCGCGCCCGCCTCGTCGCTCGATCCAAAAGACGGTGTTGCGATCCTCCGCCTCCATTGCGTAGCCGAGTTGCACTTGCAGTTCCTGGGCGCGCCGGACGAAATTGAAAACTTCCTCCGGTTTCCGGGGCAGACCTTCCAGTTCGCCCGCCATCCGTGTGATGGATTGGTTCAGTGCAAGAAACTCGTCGCCGTTTTCTTCCAGAAACTCGCGCCGCGTCTCGAAAGCAAATCGCCCTTCGCCCGGCGGCAACAACGAAAAGAAAAACTGGGATTTCTCCCGCAGACTGCCCAAGGCCCCAGACAAGGAGGCGGAAAGCATCCGATGATGCTGCAGCGAAGTTTCCACGTCGCGAGCCAAATCCTCCACTCGCGAATTGCTGATAGAAATTCCGAAGTAGTTTCCCGCAACATCCTCCAGCTCGTGCGCTTCATCGAAAATCACCGCTGCTGCCTCCGGCAGAATCCCCGCGTCCGGCGCGCCTTCCGCCTGCAGCTTGATCGCGAGGTCAGCGAAAAATAAATGATGATTGACGATGATGATGTCGCTCTCCATTCCGCGCCGGCGCATTTCGGTGACAAAGCAGCGCTCCCACTCGCTGCACTTCTGACCGATGCAGGCGTCCGCGCGAGCGTCGAGTTTGTGCCAGAGGGCGCTGGTCTCGGGAAGTTCGGCAAGTTCAGCGCGGTCGCCGGTTGCGGTCGCCTTTTCCCAGGCAGAAATCGCGCGATATTGCTCAATTTCTTCCAACCCGCTGAGCACTGGTTGGTTGGTCAAGTCGTAGAGCTTCTTGCGGCACAGATAATTGTTGCGGCCCTTCATGTAACAAACCGAAAGCCGGGAGCCGGAAGCCGGCTCTCCGTACAACGCTTGCTCGAGGAATGGAACGTCTTTGTAGAAAAGTTGTTCTTGCAGATTTTTCGTGCCCGTCGAGATGATCACTCGTTTCCCTGAGCGAATCACCGGCATCAAGTATGCGAGTGTTTTGCCGGTGCCTGTGCCCGCTTCCACAATCAGATGGCGCTTTTCTTCCAGCGCCAGCTCAACGGCTTGCGCCATTTGCAATTGCCCGCGGCGGAACTCATAGGCAGGATGCGTGTGGGCGAGGACTCCGCCCGGGGCAAAGAATTGGGAAAGTGAGCCATTCTTGCCGCTGGAGGCCGGGCGTCGAGGCGGCGCGGAGGATGCGGGTTGAGAACTCAAAGTCACGGGAGTCTCTATAATAATCATTCTTGGTCACCAGCATCGGTTGCCGCTCACTTTGACCCAGCCTACTTACAATTCGACCAGCACTCTCGCTACCACCGCAGCCGGCGTTCCCACACTTGCCATCGTGGGTCGTCCCAACGTGGGCAAGTCGACTCTATTCAATCGCATCGTGGGTTCGCGACGAGCGATCGTCGGGGATGAGCCCGGCATCACGCGCGACCGCCTCTACGGCGACGCCGAGTGGCGCGGCCGCCGCGTCCGCATCATCGACACAGGTGGGATCATTCCGGAGGATAAGGATTTCATTCCATCGGAAATCCTCCGGCAAGCTCGGGTGGCGCTTGATGAAGCCGCCGCCATCATTGTTGTCGTGGATGGGCGCGCGGAGCTTGCCGCGCCCGATATTGAGTTGGTACAGCTCTTACGTAAGACGGGGCGCCCGCTCTTTCTCGCGGTCAATAAAGCCGACTCGGAAAAGCAAGCGTCCATCGTTGACGAATTCCATCGTCTGGGAATCAGGCAGATGTTTCCTGTCTCGGCCGAACACGGGCGCGGGATCGACGATCTACTCGACGCGATTTTTGAAGTCTTACCACCCAAAGAAGATGCTGGCGTGAACCCCGGTATCGCCGCGGGAAGGATGGCAAGCGGGGCTGCAGAGGCTGAAGGAGATACTGGCGATACGCAGATCGAGCCGGTCTATGAGACGAAGGTCGCGATCATCGGCCATCCGAACGTCGGAAAATCCACGTTGCTGAATTGCCTTACGGCCTCCGATCGCGCCATCGTCTCGCCGATTCCAGGCACCACCCGAGACGCCGTCGATGAAATTGTCGAACACAATGGCCGGCGCTTTCGTTTCATCGACACAGCCGGCATTCGGCGCAAAGGCAAGACGCACCTGATGGCGGAAAAGCTTTCCGTCGTGATGGCGCGGAAGCATCTCGAGGGCGCCGACATTGCGCTGCTCGTCATCGATGCAACCGAAGGCGTGAGCCAGCTCGACGCGGCTATCGCCGGATACGCCCACGAGAGCGGCCGCTCGATGATTATCGTTGTCAATAAGTGGGACTTGGTGATCAGCGGTGAGCTAAAACCCGGCAGGCCTTCGAAAGCGATGCGCATGCGGGAAAGTAAGCGTCCGGGCGACCGCGACGCCTACGAAGAACGTCTGCGCCACGACCTCAAGTTCCTGACTTACGCGCCCACAGTTTTCATTTCCGCCAAGTCCGGCAAAGGCACGGAGAAAATCTTGCCGCTGCTCGAACAGGTTGCCACCGAGCGCCGCAAGCGCGTCCCCACATCGGCCATGAACCGCTTCATCGAAACCGTGGACTTCGAGCGTGCTTCCGTGCCGATGCGTTCACGCGTGAAGATTCTCTACATGACGCAGGCCTCGGTCGCGCCGCCAACATTCGTGCTCTTTACTAACCGGGCCGTGAAGCTGCACTTCTCCTATCAGCGGTTCTTGGAAAACCAAATTCGCCACGCCTTTGGGTTTCTGGGAACGCCCATTTGGATTAAGAACAGAGCGAGGAATTAGAGCCGGCATCCATTCGCTCGAAGTCTGGGCTCTGTTCTCCGCCGAAGCACGTCGAATAAATCTTCGAGAGGCTCGCCTCCAAATCTTTCCACTACACGCCCTCCTGATTCATTCTCACCTTGGGTGCGGGATCCCTATTCGTGCCCACCACTCCCCGTGGAGGTGCTTTCCCTAGAGGGTGCTTTGCTGCTTATCCCGCCGGCGCAGGAGTCGAGGGCAGCGGCGGCGGGTCGCAGGGAGGAGCAGCCCCCGATGGAATTTGCGGCGAAACTGCCGGTGCGGGATAGAGCACGGCACCCAACCCTGGATAGCGCGCCGCAAAGAAATAAATCGAATAGGCGGGGAAGAACACAACGACAGGCACGGAAATCAACGCGACCAGATATAGAAAAATTGCCAGCAGAACGCATCCAATCACCACCGCGAGAGTTATCGTAAAAACGTTCCAGGTGAGCCCGGCGCTCTTGCCCGTAAGAACGGCAAGGATGCTGAATCCGATCGTCGGTATGGCGATGAACAACCCCAAGATTAGAGTTGCGATGCCAATCACGATGCCCGCGCCGATGGCCATTATGATCTTCATGCCGAGGTAGCCAGCGTATCCGCCCATCTCGGCTTGGATCATCGGCCACAGCCGCCGCCATCCTTCCAGAGCGCCGATGTCCTCCACAGCCATTTGTGGTACGACAAAATCTTTCGTCAACACAAAAATTACCGCCATGGCCACGAAGAAAAGCAACAGCACAAAGAAGAGGACGATGCCGCCCAGCACTAACGGGAGCAAATGTTGTTTCGGTTCGCTTAGCCAGCCCATGCCGAATGCAAAGGCCGCTGGGATGCCAATCAGCGCAGCGAACCCACAAAAAGTAGCCAGAAGATAAAGCAGCTTCCAGAGAAAGTAGCGCCATCCCTCAATCTGCCTGCGGCTCCATCCCTGACGAATGCGACACTCTTTCGCGATAATGCTGTCGAACAAAAGGAAGCGCATCACGCTGCTCACATACATGAGAATGATGCCGAATGTCAGCGCGGCAACAACCAAGACTGCGATCAGGCCGGCCAACAGCGCGGGATCAATTCCTCCCCATGACGATGGGAGAAAATGCCGGGAGGCGCCGGGATGCCGAGGAAGCCTGAAGTTGTTGCCATTGAATCCGCCGCCGGAGCCAAGTTCGCCGGCAAGCAGTCCCACGAACGCGAGCCTGGTCCATTGGCCAAAGCGAAAGGGCTTGAACAGTTGCTGCTTAGTGTGTTCGACGGCAAGCGAGATGGTGTCGACGGCGGAGATCGGCAAAGGGCACCTCGATCTGCGAGTGACTTAGCAGCCAAGGTACTAAGAATCGCGCTGGGGATCAAATCAATTCGTTACGATCACTCGTAGCGCAGCGCCTCCACCGGATCCAGCTTTGACGCACGCAGCGCCGGAACCAGACCGCTGATCACGCCCACGATCAGCAGCACCGCGCTCGAAAGTATCACGGTCATGACTGAGATGCGCAGGTGAATATCGCCCTGGCCGGAGTCGTCTTCAAAGAGCGGACCCATCATCGGTAAGGTCCCGACAGCCCACGCGATGAAATAAGAAAGCAGGACACCGATGAGGCCGCCCAGTATCATGATCAGCAAAGTTTCGGCTAGGAACTGCAGTTTGATGTGCCGCTTTCTCGCTCCCAAGGCGCGCCGCAGTCCGATCTCGCGGATTCGTTCATCGACCGAGACCAGCATGATATTCATCACGCCGACGCCCCCGATTCCCAGGGTCAACGTTCCAACGAAAGCAAGCAGCACCTGTAACCCAATCGTCAACGCATCGATCACTGGACGAAACTCGTCACGACCGAACATCTGAAAAGCTTTTGGATCGGTCGGCGAGAAATTTTGCCGCGTAGCTACAGCGGCCAGCACCTGCGCCATTGCCTTTTTCTCAAATTGCGGAGCGATTGGCGCAAACAACAGCACGGCAGCGTAGCGCGTGTTCCACAAATCCCCGGCCGTGGAATATGGAATCCACGCGGATTCGTCGTCACTGCTGAAGTAATTGCTCAGCTGAATCTTGCGCGCCATCACTCCAATCACCGTGAAGCGCACTCCACCCACTTCTACAGTCTCGCCAATCGCGGGACGGCCGCTAAAAAGTTGTTCCTTAATCCGACCACCGAGAAAGATCACCCGCCGCCGCTCGAGTTCATCCGTCACATCAATCCAGCGGCCTTCTGCCGGG
Source organism: Candidatus Sulfotelmatobacter sp. (assembly GCA_049515395.1). Classification (GTDB taxonomy): domain Bacteria; phylum Acidobacteriota; class Terriglobia; order Terriglobales; family Acidobacteriaceae; genus Sulfotelmatobacter. Next base: position 25,296 of record JBEKUD010000024.1, read on the forward strand.
ACTTCGTTCCGCATCTCGCCGTATTCAGGACAGACTCCTCGGACCGCAGCCGTTCCTACCATGCGGTCGCCGTAAGAAATTCCAGGCCGGTTCACGGTTTCGCGGCACACATGCTTCACCAGCGGCGCCGTTGCCTTCACCATGTCGACGTCGGCCTGTCCGACCACAACTTTTTTCCCGGCACGCTGGCCGCCCGGCTGCTCGCTGGTTTGCTGCGGCCAGCAAATCACAACGCTCTTGCCGAATGCGTCGAACCCGTGCACCAGGATGCCGCGAAAACTGCTGCCATATGCGATGAGTAGGGTCACCGTTGCGATGCCCCAAACGATGCCCAGCATGGTAAGGAAGCTGCGTGTCAGATTTCGCTTCAGCGCGATCCAGGCTTCGAGGATGATTTCAATCAGCATGCGCTAGCCACCCGCCTCGTATCGCAGAGCCTCGATCGGATCAATTGATGACGCTCTCCGCGCCGGATACACCGCCGCACCCACGGCGACGGCACCGAGCAATCCGGCGGCGACAAGGCCGGAGGTCCAGTCTGGAATTAATCCGGCGAAAAAATCCGGCATGGGCAACAAGTTCACCAGCGCGCAAAATCCAAAGGCCACCCCCAGACCGATTGCTCCGCTGATTAACGCGATGATCAAAGCCTCGACGAAGAACTGCCGCAGGATCGTTCCCGCCGGGGCGCCGAGCGCCTTTCGTACTCCGATCTCGCGCGTGCGCTCGCGTACCGCGACCAACATCACATTCATCACGCCCAGGCCGCCCAGCAACAGCGTCACCACCCCTACCGCTCCCAGGAAATACTTCATGCCGTCGGTCATCTGTCGGAATGCTTTGGCTTCCTGCACGGTATCCCAGATGGGGCAAGCCTCTTTGTCATTGGGATCGTAGCGGTGCATGCGCGCCAACGCGACGCGTACTTCATGTTTGCAGGCTTCATGCTGTTCAACCGATTTCGGCGTCACCAGCAACTGATCGAAAGTCGACGGAGTGCCCGGAGGCTTATCGGGAAAATTTCGTCGCATTGCGGAAAAAGGAATGAAGACTTTGTTGACGTCCCAGCCATCGTAGCTGGAATCCTGTTTCTTTTTTTCCATTACGCCAATGACAACGAAAGGGAAGTCGTTCAAATAAACGTTTTCTCCCACGGGATTGCGCCCGGGAAACAATTGCTTGGCCGCGTCCGAGCCGAGGAATGCGACCCGCCTTGCCTCGCGCATGTCGCTCCAGTCATAGAAGCGACCCAGCCCCACTTTAAGGCTACGAATCGAACTGAACTGCGGATAGGATCCCGTCACGGTGAATGACGCGTTGTTGAAGTTGCTGTGCGTCAGAACCGTTTCCTGCTCGAGTTCCGGGATGGCGTATTCGCAATCCTGCGCCTCTGCCTGCACCACTGGAACGTCCGGATCCTCCCAGTGAATCAGTCGTCCTGCATGCGTTCCGCCCGCCTGCAGGCTGGTGCGGCCATGAAAAACGATCATCACGTCCTTGCCCAGCGTTTTCGACTGTTCCTCTTGTCCCTTCCGTAGACCTTCGCCCGCGGCAACCATCAGCACGATGGAAACAATTCCCCAGGCGATGCCGAACATCGTCAGGAATGCCCGCAGCTTGTGCGCCCAGAGGGTCCGCGTCACATCGACAATAAGATCTCGCAGGGTCATCTGGCTTTTGATTTGGACGCGACCGAAGCGCTAAAGTGAGCCTGTGCCCGGTTCTATCCCACTCTCTGATACGGATTTGATTCGTGATATGTTTCAGAAAACTCGAGCGGAGGCCAGGTTGCAGGCTTGCAAGAAAGTTAATCATTAGCCTAAGGCGGGAGTCGGGACGGATTTCATCCACCCGTCGAAAGCCTGGAGAGCCAGTTCGCATTGCATACGATGCCGCTCTTTGCGATCGCGAATTTTCTTCTCCAGTGCCGGCAAAAGATCGAATGTGATGTTCGCCGGCTGGAAAGTCTTAGCATCCGCGTGAGCCACGTAATGCGTCAGCGATCCGAAGGCCGAAGGACGCGGGGGCGGAATCGGTTGATCGCCTTGGGCCAGGGCCGCCGCGTGCATCCCCGCCATCATGCCTGTCGCAATCGACTCAACATAACCCTCAACCCCGCAAATCTGGCCTGCGAACAAAACTCGAGGATGCGCCTTCATCTGCAAAGTCTCCTCCAGCAGCGCCGGGCTGTTGATGTATGTATTGCGATGAATTTGCCCGTAGCGCAGAAATCGCGCATTCTCCAGCCCTGGAATCAGGCGCAACACCTGTGCTTGATCCCCGAACTTCAGGTGATTTTGGAAGCCCACCAGGTTATAAGAATCTGCCCGCAGATTTTCCTGCCGCAACTGCACCACGGCATAGGGCATCCGTCCAGTGCGCGGATCCTTGAGGCCCACCGGCTTCATCGGCCCGAATCGCAACGTATCCCGTCCACGACGCGCAATTTCCTCGATCGGCAGGCAACTCTCGAAGTAATTCAGCTTCTCCCAATCGCGTTCCTCCACCGATTGTGCCGCCAAGAGCGCATCGTAGAAACTGTCATATTCTTCGCGCGTCATCGGACAATTGATATAGTCAGCCGACCCCTTGTCATACCGCGCGGCCATGTATACGCGCGACATGTCAATGGAATCCGCCTCCACAATGGGGCTGATGGAATCATAGAAATACAAATGAGGATTGTGTGCGTTCAGGCCATCGGGAGCGGGCACTCTTGTCCGCTCCGAGGTCGGTTCCGAAGTTAGCGCACTGAGCCGCGCAATCTCCGCAGCCAGTGCGTCAGAAGTGAGCGGCCCGGTGGCGACGATTGTGATGTGCTCTCCATCTTCCTCGATCCGCGTCACTTCTTCCCGCCGCACCATGATCTTGGGTTCGCGGGAGACGGCCTCCGTCACCTTCGCCGCAAAGGTCACCCGATCCACGGCCAGCGCGTGCCCCGCCGGAACTGCAGACTCCCGCGCGATCTTCAGGAGCAGGGAGCCGGCCCGCCGCATCTCTTCTTTGAGCAGCCATGGAGCGGCGTTCTCAGACTCAGATTTCAAGGAATTCGAACATACGAGTTCCGCAAAATCCGCCGTCTGGTGCGCCGGGGTCGATCGCACCGGTCGCATTTCAAACAACTCCACGTTCAAGCCACGCCGCGCGCATTGCCACGCGGCCTCCGAGCCGGCGAGCCCACCTCCAATAATGCGCACCTCTGCCTTCACCGCGCCGTCCTGGGCTGACGGCGGCCCGGCGCACGCAGCACGCCATCCCTCGTGGTCGGTGGAGAGAACAATAAAGAAAGAATACCTCAGTTGAGAATCAAGCATAACCTGAGTCGCCAACGTCAAGGGAACGTAAACAACTTCCACATCCCGTTCCACAATTCGCATCAATCGGGTGCTCATGAGCAATAAACACAGGCGATATTTGCAGATATGTGATTGCGCGATCGCCGTGGCCGGGCTGCCCACGCACACCCAAATGCCATTCTTGTAGACCCACGTATCGATGAAACGTCCACTTACGTGCGGCTTCCCCTTTTCCACGCCCCTCGCAATGCAGATACCGGACACGACGCCGTTGCTCCCAAACATGGGAGCCATCATGGACTGGGTAGTCTCCTGCTGCAGATGCAAATCGCTCGATCGCAATGTCGCCAGAAACTGCTGCTTTGGTTCGAAGAGTGCCCTCATCGTCGACGTAGATAATCGAATCGTCGAGGATGCCATCCAGGGCCTTGATGTCTTTCCGTTCTTCCGCCGGATTCCAGGCGTGTTCCAGGGCGAGTATTTTCGTGTCCGCTCCTCCCTCGTTGCGGCCCTGCGTATGCGCGAAGGTTAGGCAGGAGAACAATAGAACCACGGCAATATAGCAGTGTGTTGCATGACGGCTCCTGGGAGTAGTATGGGCGCCGTCATTATTTTCCTTTGGCCTCGGAACCAGGCACGTCTGGTTCGGCATCTCGCGTCGAGTTTACAGTTATCATGAGATCATTCGGTCTCGTCTCGGAGGATTCATGGCACGCATCAGTTTGATCGCCTCGGAGGCCGCGTCTCCGGAAGTGCGCGAAATTTACGTAACCACCCTGCGGGGTAAGCCCGGCAACGTGCAGAAAGCGCTGGCTCATCGTCCGGAGATGCTTAAGAATTTTCTAAGTTTCTACGCCAGCGTAGGTCGTTCCCTCGACCGCAAGTTGTACGAACTTATCTATCTTCGAATTTCACTGATCAATGGCTGCGGCTATTGCACGCAGCACCACGTGGCCTCTTCTAAACGCGCCGGTCTTACGGCCGAAGATTGGGCGGCGCTGAAGGGGGGAAATTATTCGAGTTTTACCGAGAAACAGCACACCGCGCTAACCTACGTCGAGAAACTGACGCGCGCCCCGCATGAAATCGGTGAAACAGACTTGGACCAGTTGAAGAAGCACTTTTCCGAGCCCGAGATCGTGGACATCCACATGCTCGCCGGCCTCGCCAATCTCACCAATCGCCTAACTGACCCGCTCGGATTGGAACTGGAATTTCCGGAAGAGAAGATCTAACGCGGCCACGGATTCACAGGGATTTCCGCTGAAAAACTAAGAGATTCGTCCGGTCGGTGCCATCCGTGAACCTGTGGGTGAAATTAAAGAATCTCTCGCGCATCGCCTACGCGCTTTGTCACCCGCTCGCGGTCGAGATATTCGAGCAGCGGGATCGCATATTTTCGGCTGACTCCCGCCAACTCTTTGAATTGCGCAACGTCAATCGTCGGAGATTTCGGTTTGTAGGCTGTCACTTTCCGCCGTAACAGTTCGAGCGCGCTACGGTCGAACACCAGGCCTTCGGACACCTTGATCAGGACCTTATCCCGCAAAAGCAGCGTCACAATCTTCTGCGCCCGCGTCTTGTCGACTTTGAGCCCGGCAATCACCTCATGTAACGCGGGCACTTTCAACCCTGCAGCCGCAAAAACATCTGCAATTTTATTCTTGGATTCTGCCTCTTCCTCTTTCATCAAAATGCGGTGACCGGCAAGGCGGACCACGTCACCCAGAATTTCAATCTTGCCCTCCCGCATCAGGGTTTTCGCAGCCGCTTCGAACACTTCGGATGAAGCCTCCACTTGCGAACGCAATTCCTCTTTGTTCACTCCATCTGCCAAGGGATTTTTCTGGTGGAACTTCCCAGCCGTGTTCATGATGTTGAACTTCAGAGCCTCGACCGCGGGTGCATGCACGAACACGCCGCCCATGCTCACCAGTACGCCCATGCTTCCCAGTTGTTGGAGACGATTTTCAAGCGCAGCTCTCGCCCATCCGGTTTCGCTGATCAGTCGCGACATGGAAATTCCGGCGTGCTGTCGTCGCTTAACCCTGGCCGTGAGAACGTCTTCCGCATTTCCCTCGGCAAGAATGTTGTCGCAGTCAGCTTGCCGCGGCATGCGCAGCATCGGCGCCGCATCCAGCACAATCCCACCACCAATCGTTATTACGGGTGAAAATTGCCGAATGATGAAGCGGTCCCCCGGCAGGAGCAGCACGGATTCCGGCAACTTGATCCGAGCAATCTCCTCCTCACCCGGACTAATCTGCTTCTTCCCACGCAGCCCAACCTCCGCCACCGTTTCCATCGAATGAGAATGAAAGTGTACCCGCGCGCGGTCTTTCAACGGGCGCATCGCGGATGCCAGCAGTCGTAGCGAAACGTCCGCGCGCCGTGTTGTTTCGAACGTGGCTGCAGGCGCCAGGGTCATGCCCCGCGATAGGTCTTCCGTATTTGCTCCAGCAAGGTTCAGCGCGGTGCGTTGCCCGGCCATGGCCGCCTCTGCCGCTTGCCCATGCACCTGCACTCCGCGCACGCGAACGCGTCGGGCCGTGGGAAAAACTTCCAGTTCGTCCTCGCGGCGAATCGTTCCCGCAACCAGCGTTCCCGTTACCACCGTCCCGAAACCCTTCATGGTAAACACGCGGTCGATCGGGAGGCGAGCAATCGCATGGCAATCTCGCGGCTGAACATCGGCAGCCGCCGTAACCAGGGCTCGCTTCAATTCCTCCAGTCCCGCGCCCGTCACAGAACTCACGGCCAGCATTGGAGCTCGGGAGGTATCCAGAAAAGTTCCGCGCAAATACTCTTCCACCTCCAGACGGACCACGTCGAGCGTATCCGCATCCACGGCGTCGGATTTTGTCAGGACCGTGATGCCGCGTCCTACACCCAGCAGTTGCAGGATCTCGAAGTGCTCGCGAGTCTGCGGCTTGATCGCCTCATCCGCCGCAATCACCAGCAACACCAGATCGATGCCGCCAATTCCTGCCAGCATATTGCGCACAAAGCGCTCGTGCCCGGGAACATCGACAAAGCCGAGACGCACCGATTCTCCGTTCGGGGCAATCAATTCCATGTGCGCGAAGCCGAGGTCGATGGTGATGCCGCGCCGCTTTTCCTCTTCCAGTCGGTCCGCATCGATCCCGCTCAAAGCCTTCACCAGCGCGGTTTTCCCGTGGTCGATGTGTCCCGCGGTACCTACAACGATGGATTTCATCTGGTTGGCATCTTACCGGAAAAAGACCTCACGATTGCAAAGATGCCGCCGGTCAAACCGTCGACTTGCGCACCTTCCAACCAACTTTTACCCTTCCCTGCATGGCCACCCCCGCCGCACTCGGATGCAGGCTGCACACAGTTTGGGCAGCGATGGTTGCGGTTAAGGGAGAGCCCGGCAAGTTCGAGGTACTGCTCCGTCGTCGTGGGGGGCTATTTGCCGCCGGTCGATCCGGTCCCCCGCTTTGTCTTGCAGGAAGCATCGAAGCGGACCGCGGCTCAGGCCGAGAGGTTGATCCAACCGGCAGAAGTGGTCTGAAGACGCAGAGCGAAGTGCCCTGAAAGACGTTTTCGATCATCTTCGGGATCGCGGTCTTGCGGTCCGGGCGGCGGGAATCCCATGCGGTTCGCGGCCACTCCTAGAGGATCTCGCAGCGGTGCCTCGTTCCCATCCGCCTCTTCACATGGTGGAGGTGGCGCTATTCCGGCGTGCGATCGCTTCCGTTTGCGAAGGTTGCGGGCTGGCTGTTGTTTCTATTGGTAAGCGGGAAGTCTGGCCCGCCGCCGCTAGGCGTGGGGATTGAAGGAAGCGGGACTGCGCAAGCAAGTCGATGACTTGCGGAAATCTGTGGGCGCGCGCCCTGGAGTGCGGACCAGAAGACCGCCACCGCTTTTGATTTGCTGGCTTTACGCTGAAATCGCTGATCTCGAAGATGGTGGGGGCGAGAATTGCCGGCCAAAAATGCCGCCGAATGGCCCTACCCAGCCGTCCTGGTAAATGCGACAATAGAGCTTCCCAATGGCCACTTCCACAACTTCTGCCGTTTCTCCGCAGACCCTCCGGCAGCACGGGCTTACGCCCGATGAATACGAAAAAATCAAGCAGCTTCTCGGACACCGCGAGCCCACCCTTACCGAACTCGGCATCTTCAGCGTCATGTGGAGCGAGCATTGCTCCTACAAATCATCGCGCGTACACCTGAAGCGTTTGCCAACGCGCAGCAGGCGCGTGCTCCAAGGTCCGGGAGAGAATGCCGGCATCATCGATATTGGGGACGGCTGGGCGTGCGCCTTCAAGATCGAGTCGCACAACCACCCGTCCTTTATCGAGCCCTTTCAAGGCGCAACCACCGGAGTGGGCGGAATCCTGCGCGACATCTTCACCATGGGCGCGAGGCCGGTCGCGGTGATGGATTCGCTGAGGTTTGGACCGATCGGGCCTGGCAAGGCACATGTGGGGACAGTCGCCTCGGCTGTCCTGCCAAAGGAACGCCCGTCAGTGGGTGTTGCACGCGGCCGGACGGCCGAGGCGACTGTCCCCACACAAGCTTCGACAACGCAGGCCGAGATCCATCGCAATCACTCCATTTTCGAAGGAGTGGTCAGCGGCGTCGCCTCTTACGGCAACTGCTTCGGCGTGCCCAACCTGGGGGGCGAGACGAAGTTCGAGCCCTGCTACTCCGGCAATCCACTAGTGAATGCCTTCGCCATGGGGTTGGTCCGCAAGGATGAAATTTTCTACGCCCGCGCAGCTGGCGCAGGCAATCCGGTGATCTATGTCGGCTCGAAGACTGGCCGGGACGGTATCCACGGTGCCACGATGGCCAGCGAGGAATTCAGCGAAGCGTCGGAAGCCAAGCGTCCCAACGTTCAGGTGGGAGATCCTTTTCTGGAGAAGTTGCTGCTCGAGGCTTGTCTGGAGGCGATGCAGACTGGAGCCATCGTCGGCATTCAGGATATGGGTGCGGCCGGCCTCACCTGCTCGACTTGCGAAATGGGTGCGCGCGGCAGCGTGGGCATTGAAATTGAGCTCGACAAAGTTCCGCAACGCGAAACCGGCATGACCGCGTACGAGATCATGCTGAGCGAATCGCAGGAGCGCATGCTGCTGGTGGCTCAGAAAGGCCGCGAGCAGGAAGTTTTTCACGTCTTCGAAAAATGGGGGCTCGATGCGGTTGAAGTTGGCAAGGTGACTCGCGACAATAAATTGCGCGTGCTGCACCGCGGTGAAGTGGTCGCCGAGATTCCGAATCAGGCTCTCACTGACGAAGCACCGCTCTACAAGCGCCCCCTAGCGCGCTGGGAACCGCCCCTGCCCCGCGAAATGCCTGAGGGCATCCGGCTAAATGGCGGTGACTTCGCTTCCAATCTCAAACGGCTTCTTGCCAGTCCGAATATTTGCGGTAAGCGCTGGGTCTGGCAGCAATACGATCACATGGTGCAGACCAACACCGTGGAAGCCCCCGGGGCCGGCGATGCGGGCGTGATTCGAATCAAGGGTTCGCAACGCGGCCTGTCCATGGCGCTCGATGGCAATGGACGCTGGTGTTATCTCGATCCGCGATTGGGCGCCATGCATGCTGTCGCAGAGGCCGCGCGCAAGGTGGCGTGTTCGGGTGCCACTCCGGTGGGCGCGACCAACTGCCTGAATTTCGGTAATCCGGAAAAGCCACACATCATGTGGCAGTTCTCGCAAACTATCGATGGCATTACGAAGGCCTGCGAGGAGCTGGAGATTCCCATCACCGGCGGCAACGTCAGCTTCTATAACGAGACGCTCGGCGAAGGGATTTATCCCACGCCAGTCCTCGGAGTGGTGGGTATTCTCGACGACGTCCACAAGACCACGAGGATGCATTTCACCTCCAGCGGACGCACGATCGTGCTATTGCGTGGCGGCGAGGCGGCCGATATCGCCGATGTAGAGAGTGAGTTTGGTTCGTCGGAATATGCAAAGGAAATCCTGGGAACGCTGTGGGGATATCCTCCGGAGATCGATCTGGAAAAAGAAGCTGCGCTGCAGAAAGCGATCATTGAAATGATTCAGCATGGCTTGGTCGATTCCGTGCATGACTGCTCGGATGGCGGACTGGCCGTCGCTCTGGCGGAAAAGACATTTCCCAAAGGCGTGGGTGCACGCCTAAATCTCCCTGCGAGCGAGCTTCCCGCTGAGTTTGTACTCTTTGGAGAAGATGCAAGCCGCATCGTGGTTTCGTGCGACCCGGCGAGCGTTTCTCGGATCCAACAGTGGGCAGAAAAATACGGAATCGTCGGAGACGTGATCGGAGAAACGATTCCGGAGCGGCTGGAACTTTCAATCGACAACCAACTAGTCCTGTCAACCATAGTTTCTGAGTTGGGCGAAGCGTATGAAAGCTCATTGGAGCGGTTATTGCGGATTGAGCCAGCAGCAGTGGCGGCGGATTGAAATACTTGCATCGAAAAAAATTGAGCGCGCAATTTCGCGGATAAGTAATCTAGCAGCCAGGAGTTACAGGCCAGATTTACAAGCTAAGACCCAGGAGATAAATGCCGATTTCCGACAAATTCCACGAGGAGTGCGGAGTGGTAGCTATCTTCGCGCATCCTGAGGCGGAGAAGCTCGCTTACCTGGGTCTTCATGCTCTACAGCATCGCGGGCAGGAGTCGGCCGGGATCGTTTCCTCCGATGGCCTGACATCGCGAGTGCACAAGGCCATGGGCCTGGTTGCCGACATCTTCACCGAAGAGGTGCTTGCCAAGATACGTGGCACACTAGCCATTGGGCATACGCGATATTCGACCGCCGGCGATTCGGCGCTGTTGAATGCACAGCCGATTCTGGTGCAATCGAATAAGGGTGCCATTGCCGTGGCGCACAATGGCAACCTGGTGAATTCGTCGGAAGTGCGCAGCCGGCTGGAGCGTCAAGGGTCGATTTTTCAGACCAACAGCGATACCGAAGTGATTGTTCATCTGATCGCGCTTTCGCGTGAACACACGCTGCCGGAAGCGATTGCGGACGCGCTGCGACGCGTGGAAGGCGCATTCTCGCTGGTGGTGATGAGTCCGGATCGCATCATCGCCGCGCGCGATCCGCGCGGCTTCCGGCCTCTGGCGATGGGCCGCATTCCAGCCCTGGAGGGGCAGAAGCGCGACACCATCGTCTTCGCCTCGGAAACTTGCGCTTTCGATCTAATCGGGGCGATCTACGAACGCGACGTGAAGCCCGGCGAATTGATCGTGGTTGGCCCGGAAGGAGTCACCTCGCGTTTTTATTCGACCGCTGCTCCACAGTCGAGTTGCATTTTCGAGCATGTCTACTTCTCGCGTCCAGACAGCATGGTATTTGGTCGCGCGGTGCAGACCAGTCGCGAAGAACTGGGACGGCAGTTGGCGCGCGAGGCGCCGGTTGAGGCCGATCTGGTTGTTCCAGTGCCGGATTCCGGCGTGACCGCAGCCGTGGGATACGCTGCCGAGAGCGGCATCCCGTTCCGCTTCGGACTGATCCGCAACCACTACGTCGGGCGCACCTTCATTGAACCGAGCCAGAGTGTGCGCGATTTTGGCGTCAAGCTGAAGCTGAATCCCGTGCGCTCCCTTCTCGAAGGGAAGCGCGTCGTGCTGATCGACGATTCGATCGTCCGCGGCACCACAAGCCGCAAGATTGTCCGCATGATTCGTAGTGCGGGAGCGAAGGAAGTTCACATCCGCATCTCGTGTCCGCCCACGATTTCTCCCTGCTACTACGGCGTGGATACTCCATCCAAAAACCAATTGATCGCAGCGAATAAGTCGATCGACGAAATACGCCAGTATATGCGTGCGGATTCCCTCGCCTATCTGTCGCTGGAGGGGCTCAAGAAAGCCTGCGGCGAAGGAGAAAAAACCTCCTATTGTTCCGCTTGCTACACGGGCACATACCCCACCAATATTGTGGACGTGGAGGAGATTCTTCCCGCGAGTGTTCGGCGGTAACTATTTCCGCGTTTGAACGACGCGCGGAATCGACTGCAGATCCGGTCGAATCCGTACATCATTCCAATTCCGCAGAAGACGGGTTACCTCTCCCGCAATCGTCCCGCTGATTTCCATGACCAGCCAGCCGCCCGGCCCGAGCGTCGCGTGCGCCTGCGGGATCAAACGCGCGATCACCTCCACTCCCGTTGGACCTGCGAAGACCGCGTTGCGCGGCTCAAACTTACGCACTTCAAGTTGCACCTGGTCTTGATCCGAGTCGCTGACATACGGAGGATTCGAAACTACCAAGTCGAAAGAGTTTTTCTCGAATCCTTCCAAAAGATCGCCATGGTGAAATTGAATGCGGGTTTCGAGTTGATGGCGGGCGGCGTTGGCACGCGCGATTTCAAGAGCTCCTGCGGAGATGTCGATACCATGGATCTCCGCTTGCGGCAGCTCTTTGGCTAGTGCGAGAGCGATGCAACCGGAGCCTGTGCCCACATCCGCGATGCGGAGCAGACTCTTCCCAGCGGCCAGTTCAAGCACAGTTTCAATGACATGTTCGGTCTCGGGCCGCGGAATCAATACGGCAGGCGTAACAATGAGATCCATGCCCCAAAACTCCTGGTGCCCCGTGATGTACTGCGCTGGAACTCCGCGCGCTCGTTCCGAGAGTACGGCTTCGTAGCGAGCGGTTTCCTCCGCCGTGAGAACGCGCTCCGGATGCGCATATAAGTAAGCACGGCCACATCCCAGAGTGAACATCAGGAGAAGCTCCGCGTTCGTGCGGGGCGACGGAACATTCTCCGCCAGTAGCCGAGCGACCGCGGAGGTGAGAGCTTGTTTCAGTTGCACAACACTATTTCACCACAGGCCACGGCGGTGGGGGGATCGGCGGGATTGGAACAACGCTGGGAAGATTGCTGAACGGTTCGCGGAACCGGGGCCTGCTTTAATCTTCTCGCGGATTCAGCCGGGCGATTTCCGAACTCAGTACTGCGGCAAATGCCACCCAAGCCGCATAGGGAATGAAAGCATTGGCCGCGGCGCGATCCACTTTTCGAGCCGCTTTGATGTAGGAAAAAATCATGCCCTCCAAAGCAACGGCATCAGCCAAAGCGAACGTTGGGCTGGGTTCTCCGAAGAAAAGTTTGGACCATTTCGCGTTTGTAGCCAGCTGCGAAATCCACAAACGCAACGCCTTATTGCGCTCTCGCGATGGGGCGGCGCTCCAGATGCGCCATCCCGACCACGCCATCATGGCATAGAGCGCTGTCCAAACGACCGGATACACCTCTTGGGGCGGGGTAAAGCTCGGCTTGTTGAGGTGACGGTACCAGGTTGCCCGGCTTTCCCTGCGACAGTAACGTGAGCCATACCACGCGGCACCCGCGGTTGCGAGTCCGAAGCCAGTAAGCGCGAGCAGCGAATGAGAATTGCCCTTGGACATAGCGCACCTTAGTTGCTGAATCCATCCCGCGGGGTTGCTGCAACTACAATATTTGCGGCTAAACCGCGGCTCGGCTAACTTATCACCTTGCTAGCTTCATGCTTCAGTTTCTCGGCCTGATAATAGGTGGTGAGCGCTTCGATCAGTGGCTGTAACTTGCCGTCCATCACGGCCTCCAGTTGGTGGATGGTGAACCCGATGCGATGATCCGTCAGGCGGTTCTGGGGGAAATTATAAGTGCGAATCTTTTCGCTGCGGTCGCCGGAACCCACCATGGCCTTGCGTTCCTTGGCGAGCGCTTGTTGCTGCTTGTCCATCTCGATCTCATAGAGGCGAGAGCGCAGCACGCGCATGCCTTTTTCGCGATTTTTGATCTGCGACTTTTCGTCCTGGCAACTCACCACCGTGTTGGTGGGAATGTGCGTGATGCGGACAGCTGAGTACGTCGTATTGACGGACTGACCGCCGGGCCCCGAGGAGCAGAAGGTATCAATGCGTAAGTCTTTGGCCTCGATCTTGATGTCGACGTCCTCCGCTTCCGGCAACACCGCGACTGTGACGGCCGACGTGTGCACACGTCCCTGCTGCTCGGTGGCGGGAACGCGCTGCACACGATGCACCCCGCTCTCATACTTGAGTTGAGAAAAAACACGATTGCCTTCAATGATAGCGATGACTTCCTTCAACCCACCGGCCGAGGACTCCGAAGAAGAAAGCACTTCCACTTTCCAACGCTGCGTTTCGGCATAGCGCGTGTACATCCTGAAGATTTCCGCTACGAAAAGCGTTGCTTCGTCGCCTCCGGTTCCGGCTCGGATTTCCAGGATAATATTTTTCTCGTCGTTCGGATCTGTGGGCAGCAGCAAGACTTTCAATTCTTCTTCGATGGCCACGACGCGGGGCTCGAGCTTGCTGAGCTCCTCCTGGGCGTAGGCCCGCATCTCCTCGTCTTTCTCGTCGGCCAGCATCGCCTTACTCTCCGCTATGCCACGCGTCAGGTCTTTGTATTCGCGATACTTTTCGACTACGAGCGCTATCTCGCTGTGGGCCTTGGCAGTCTTCTGATATTTCATCGAATCGCTGACAATGTCCGGCGAGGCCAGAGCGCTGGTCAGTTCTTCGTAACGAGCTTCGATTTGGTCGAGACGATCAAACATGAGCGTGCTTTCCGTAGAGACGCAGCTTGCTACGTCTCGGTTTCGCCGGAGCCGCGTCGAGCGGCTGGACGTAGCAGCTACGTCTCACGGCATTGTAGATGAGGAGTTATAGAGAGAAGGTAATATTCGCGGCGAAGCCGCTAGGCAATCACCAATTCGCCGCCGTTATCTTTTTCCAGAGCCATGGCATGATCGAGGGCGACGATAGCACATTGCGCCTGCTCGTCAGACGGAGGCTGCGTGGTAATGCGCTGCAGCCACAGTCCGGGAGCAGTCATCAAGGCGAACAGCGAGCCTCGATGCTTGGCCGCGAAGCGAATGATCTCGTAGGAAACCCCGGCGATTACCGGCAGCAGCGCGATGCGCGAGGCGAAGCGCAGCCAGAATGTGGTGAAGGGAATCAGCATGTAAAAGCCGATCGAAATGAGCATCACCGTCATGAGGAAGCTGGTACCGCATCGCGGATGGAATGTCGAATATTTCTGTACGGCCGCGATCTCCAGCGGATCGCCATTCTCGAAGGCAAATACCGTCTTGTGTTCAGCGCCGTGATACTGGTAGACGCGTCGGATGTCCGGAAACAGAGAAACGCCCCAGATGAACAGAAGGAATAGAATCAAGCGCACCACGCCGTCAATCAGATTGAATACAACTTGCCCCCCGAACGCCGGATTAAACTTCTTGAGTTCCGTGGCGGCCAGCAGCGGCAGATATTTGTACATGAAGATAAAGAAGGCCAGGGAGAGGACGACGTTGCCGGCGGCCAGCCATCCGCTGATAGCAGCAGCCTTTTCCCGGGTCTGCGATGGGGAGGATTCGCCGGAAGGTTCCGTCTCGCTCAGCTTCGGCGGGGCGGCTGAAGCGGCCGTCTCCGCATGACCCGTTGTGGATTCCTCGTTTTGCATCACGTCCTCGATCGCAACATTTGCCGAGAAACGCAGCGCTCGATAGCCCAGGGACATGGCGTACCCCAGCGTCATCACGCCGCGAACGATCGGCCATGCCATCCACTTATGTTTTTCCGAGGGACGCTCCAGCGGCTGGCTCATCGTAACCACCTCACCCGAAGGTTTGCGGCATGCGATTGCCCAGGCGTGCGGAGAACGCATCATCACGCCCTCCAGCACCGCTTGCCCGCCAACTAGAGTTTCTTCGCCGCTTTCGAGCGCGGGTAGAAGCTGCACAGCTACCAGGAAACGAACGAGATTTCTAAGTGAACGCACTGTATTTAGATGCTCCAGCGGCCAAACGTCACCAGGATTTAGGTTACCACAGGGAGCTACAGATATCCCCTCTCAGTGCTGGAGCAGCGCTGGAGCAGCTGGAGCACAGCACGATGTGGCGAAGCATCTCCCGAAGCAGAATCGCAAGCCGGGAAGGCATCGTCTGTTTCCGGAGTGCATCTCAAAGACCATGCGGAAGCTAGCTGAATGCTGCGAGGCACTCGCAGCCACCACCAGGAAGCTGCAGAAGACGGGCATTGTGGCCGATTATTTGAAATCGCGCAGGGTCGACGAAGCCGCAGTCTCGGCCGTATTCCTCTCCGGCGGAGCGTTTGCCGCCTGGGACGAGACCACGATGCAGGTGGGGAGTTCGCTTCTGTGGCGAGTGGTCGCAGAGTTGTCAGGGAAAAGTGAGGAAGCGCTTACCGCTGCCTATCGCAAGCACGGTGATCTGGGAGCCGTGGCCGGCGAGGTTCTGCCGGATCGATCCGAGCAAGGTCTGCGGATTCTCGAGGTTGCTGAGGTCTTTCGCCAAATTGCCGCAGCGCGTGGTTCTTCGCCAAAGACTGCGCTTGTCCGCGATTTGCTGGCCCGCGCTACGCCGCTCGAGGCGAAATACCTCGTGAAGATCGTCACCGGCGACTTGCGAATCGGACTGAAGGAAAGTTTGGTGGAGGAAGCGATTGCCAAAGCCTATGCTGGAACGCTTGCGGACGTCCAGCGCGCAAACATGCTGCTCGGGGATATAGGAGAAACGCTTCGACTAGCAACGGAAGGAGAGCTGGCCGAGGCGAAGATTCGAATGTTTCACGCCCTAGGGTTCATGCTGGCCAGCCCTATCGAATCGGCTGAAGAAGGATTGCGTTATTTCGCAGACGCCGCCGTGGAAGATAAGTATGACGGCATCCGCGCCCAGGCACACGTCTCAGGCGGAGAGGTGAAGTTCTTTTCGCGTACCAGAGACGAAATTACGGAATCATTTCCTGAATTGCCGAACGCCCTCGCGGGATTGCCACACGATGCCATCCTCGATGGTGAGATCGTGGCATGGGAGTATCCCGTTAGTCGGGAGCAAACGCACGAGGTGGTCGACGAAAACCCCTCCGAGGCAGCGGAGGAAAAAGCCGCTAAACTCGGCCACGCGCAGCCCTTCTCCGTCCTGCAAAAAAGGCTAGGGCGGAAAAAGGTAAGTCAGAAAATGCTGCAGGAGATTCCCGTTGCATATTTGGTATTCGATGTCCTATACGCGGGCGGGAAGCTGCTGATCGATCGCTCGCTGCACGAGCGGGCGACGTTGCTCGATACGCTTCTGGCAGAAAGGAAAGTCGATCACCACAGAGAGACCGGAAAAAACCGGAATACAGTCAAGCAAGAAAGGTTCGCATTCGGCAATGAGGATCCAATTTCAGCAGCCAGCATCATTCGGGCGCCGGTATTTCGCGCCAGGTCTCCTGAAGATTTAGAGCAACTGTTCACCGCAGCCCAGGCAAGGGGCAATGAAGGTTTGGTGATTAAAGATCTGACCTCAGCTTACAGGCCCGGGAAACGCGGCAAATCGTGGCTGAAGATGAAGCGCGAACTGGCTACGCTTGACGTAGTCGTGACCGCCGTCGAGTACGGGCATGGCAGACGTGTGAGCGTGTTCAGCGACTACACGTTTGGCGTGTGGGACATAGATCAAGACCGGCTGGTGAATATTGGCAAAGCCTACTCCGGGCTGACCGATGCAGAGATTGCAGAAATGACGAAATGGTTTCTCGATCACACCATCGAAGATCAAGGCTTCCGGCGAATCGTCAAACCCAAAATTGTTCTCGAAGTGGCATTCAATAACATGATGAAATCCGACCGGTATGACAGCGGTTATGCATTACGCTTCCCGCGCATCGTGCGACTGCGCCCGGATAAATCGGCTGCCGACGCGGATACGATTGAGCGGGTGCGTGCGGTTTTCGAGAAGCAGAAGGGGAACTTGTAGGATCGGTGAGGAGAGACTCAGTGGCTGTGGTGGTGATGTTCCACGCTGTCGCCAACCGGAATCACGCATCCATGCGCCACCTCGCATTCCACATGCTCGAACTGGATGGTGGTGTGGTCGATGTGAAAGTGATGATGCAGTCGGTCCTTCACATCACGAAGAATGCGCTCGCTGACCGAGGGCGGAATGTCGGCAATCGAGATATGGCAGGAAAGAGCATGGGTTTCTGATCCGATGCTCCAGACATGCAGGTCATGTACGTCGTTGACCCCTTCGATGGAGCGAATAGAGGATTCCACCAATTCAAGCTTGATCCCACTCGGCGTGCCTTCGAGCAAGATGTTCAGCGTCTCCCGGACGATGCCGAAACCGGACCACAGAATGAGCGCGCCGATGCCGAAAGAGAGGGCGGAATCAATCCAATCGTCCCCGGTTGCCAGAATGGCCCAGCCTCCGGCGATCACGGCTGCGGTGGAGAGCGTGTCGCCAACCTCGTGCAGCAACGCGCTGCGGATGTTGACGTCGCCGCCGGAGCGATAGAGCAGCAGCGCGATCACTCCATTCATTGCCACCCCCGCAGCCGCGACCCACATCATCACCGAAGCCTGCACGTGCTCGGAATGCTGCAGGCGGTGGAACGCTTCGTAAAAAATGAAGAAGGAAACGGCCACTAACGATATGGCGTTGACCAGTGCCGCCAATACCCCCGCGCGATGGTATCCGTAGGTCTTGGTGGAACTGGCGGGGCGCGATTGCAGATATACTGCAACCAGCGATAGCAGCAAGGCCAGGAAATCCGAAAGATTGTGCCCGGCCTCGGATAGGAGCGCCAACGAGTGGGCGTGAATGCCGGCCACCACCAGCAGCACGATGTAGGCCAGAGTCACGCCCAGGGAGATCTTCAATACTCGCGTGGGACCGCCCCCGCCATGGCCGTGGACGTGCATTTCTTAAGTGTACGGGCGGCCGAGGAGGCGTTCAAGCCGCGGTTAGAATCCTTGCAACCATCGTTTTCAAGAACCTTAGCGGTTGAAGAGATTCTGTAGGTAGCGGTCGTTATACATCGTAGTCGTGCTTTGTACGAATTCCAGAATACGGTACATTTGATCGCGCGATTCGCGGCTCATCTCCTTGAACTGCACCGCCACTCCTGATCCGGGATGGATCCTGGCCACGTTGCCCTCGGCGCTCAAATCTCCGTTGTCGATGGAGAAAACCACTTTCAAATTGGAGCCAGGGGTAAAGATGGCGCTGGTCTCCACATAGCAACCTCCCAGGCTTACGTCGATCAAATTGCCAAACACCGGGGCGGCACCGGCCGAATGGAGTTCGACCGTCAGCCGGCATTTCATACGGGTGTGCAGCCGCTGATCTTTTTGTACTGGCTGTTTTTGCTTCTCGAGATACATGCGGCGGTCGGCTTCGGTAAGCAATTGCTCGGCGTCATTGCCATCGGCCGGAGACACAGCCATTCCGACACTCAACGACAGAATGTCCTCTCCACAAACATCGAAGCCCGCCTGCCGCGCGAGTGGACGGATGAGTTCAACCTTCTTGGCAGCATCCTCGGCCGCCAATCCGGGAGCGATCACCACAAATTCATCTCCACCCATGCGGGCTACATAGTCGTATTCGCGGCAGCTATCTTTCAGCGCCTGGGCAAACAGACGCAAGACGCGATTTCCCTCCAGATGACCGAAGCGGTCGTTGATCTTTTTGAATCCGTTCATGTCGCATACCATCAACGTGAGCGAGGCGCTGTCGCGCTTGCAGCGCGCCAGTTCGCGGTCCAGTTGCAGGAATAGCGACCGGGCATTGGGCAGGCCGGTGAGGTAATCGGTGGTGGCGGAGCTTTCCGCCTGCTGGTACTTGAGAGCATTTTCGATGGCGAGAGCCATTTTGCCGCTCACCGCCAGAAGGATGCGCAAATGATCGGAGGTGAACGCGTCACGCTCGGCGCGATAAAGTGCGAGAACTCCGATTACACCCGTCACTCCCTCCAGCGGCAAAGCTAGGGCTGAGCGCAATGTGCTGAACTTGGAGGGATCGTTCAGGTAGCCGGGCTCGACCGAGGGATTGCCGTTCACAATCGGCTTCTTGTTCTGCGCCACCCATCCTGAGAGCCCGTCGCCAAAAGGAATTCGCAAAGACGCAAACAGCCGGTAGTTATCGCCGTTCACGTATTCCGGGATCAAGACGTCGTCGCGCAGAATATAGATCGCGATCGCGTCGTAGGGAACCATCGGTTTGAGTTTCACCGAAAAGACCGACAGCGTTTCACCCAGGCTGAGAGACGCTCCCAGGTCCTGGCTCAACTCAAACAAACTCTGTGCCTCCTGGCGCGCTGCTGCAATCGACGATAGAAAGCTGGTTTCCCGCCCTGGTCGGTCGGCAACGCCCGCATTCTCGAATCCCGCAGCCGGCGCCGGCCCTCGCGTAATTTTGATTTCCGAAGACAGGGCCAGACCGGAATCTTCCGACGATTTCGATTGCGCAAGATTTTCCAGAGACCGATAGCGCCTTTTAAGAACTTCTACCACCTTGGGATCGAACGATTTCTCCGACTCTTCCGAAATCCGCTTCATCACATCATCCAGCGGCATTGCGCGCCGGTATTGCCGGTCCGACGCCAAGGCATCGAGATAATCGACTGCGGAAAGAATCCGCGCTCCGATCGGAATCTCCATGCCTTTTAGCCCGAATGGGTATCCCGAACCATCCCACTTTTCATGGTGGGCGCGCACGATCGGCACCACCGGGTAAGGGAAGCGAACGCGTTCGAGTATCTCCGCGCCGACCACGGTATGGATCTTCATCTTCTCGAACTCTTCCGGAGTCAGCCTGCCGGGTTTCGAGATGATATGTTCAGGAACGGCCAGCTTGCCAATATCATGCAGCAACGCGGCGGCGTGGAGCGCTTCCAGTTCCGCGCCCTTCATCCCCAGCTCTTTTGCTACCTCGATGGCGTAGACGCGAACCCGCTGAAGGTGATCATGGGTCGTTTGATCTTTGGCTTCGATGGCGAGGGCGAGGGCCTCAATGGTTCGCAGATGCAGGTTCGCCATCTCCTCCACGTGCCGCTTTTCATCTTCGAGCTGGCTCAGATAGAGCCGGTAAGAGCGGTAGATGAGATAAATGACCGGAACAAACAGCAACGAAGTCTCCCAGTTGAAGCGGTGGTTGATCCAGGAAATTGCTCCCGCAATGCCAGCCCCAACCAAATAATAAGGGAAGCACCAGAAGTAGCAATCCATCAGAATCTTTTGCAGCGGCCTGTCTTCGCCAAACGAGATAACTGCCGTGACACATCCAACGTTGACGACGAAGTAGATGGAAGCGGTCAAACATAGAATCACCGGACGGTTTCCGATGATCTCGTTGCAGAAAGTATTGTGATAAAACAGGTAGGCCGCAGCGGTTGAGAGCGAACCGTTGCAAATGTTGAATGTGACTTGAATGGGCCTAGGCCGACCCGGGTACAAACTCTGAGCCAACATGGCGACCGCGCCCAGAGTAAGAGCCTCTGAATATCCCAGTTCCGCTATTCCCACAAGAATGAACAGAAAGTTCACCGAAAGGGTTCCGGGGATGCCGGGCAAAGTGACCTGCAGTCGCGACGCCAAAATCGCAACCCCGGTATAGCAGATGAATTCCGCGATGTTCTTGCTGTTCTGGTGGATGGTCCCTTGCAGCAAACATGCAGTCCCAGCGGCAATGACTAAGCCCACGAAAACCTGCCCCCCGACGGGCAAGCGTATCCACGAGTTTGTGCTAGCGGACATAACTCTAGAGGGCGGCGCATGCTGCGGTCAGCGCGCCGATCCCACACAAGAATAAACAGCTGGCGGCGTTCGTAACAATGGCCTGTGGTCAATGTAGGAAACTTCGGTAATGCCTAAAATACTGAAAAGTATGGAGATTCTGCTCAGGAGTAGTCAACCGGCAGCGCGACCTTCGTTGCCGCCTGGACGACATGGGTCAGCATCTTATGGCTAATGGGACTTTCAAGGCGAGAGGGGAAACGCGAATCGACCTCTAAAAGCTTAAGGAAATCTCATTCCGGTCGTCTGGAACTTGCAAATCAATTCCGCGCTCATGATTGGTGGTTACGGTCGCATCGATATTGAGCATTTGAAGCGGGATCGTGCGCTGCTGACGACCAATGCGAACCGTCAATAGGCTCGCCGTGAGCACAAACCGCTTCGTTTCCACGCGTTCTCCGTTTGCCAAGATGAAGATAGTCGGCGGCAGCACTTTAGCGGCGGCCAACTTTTCACTGGCAGGAATTTCGATAAACTGCCCCTTGGGTAGAGGGGGCTCCGGTGCCCGTCGAATTACGGGTGGGAGCAAATGCCCATTCGGCGCACCTTCGAAATCGGGCAGCTCCTGGTCAACTGGCTCGTCAACGAAATCAAACGGGAGAAAATATGAACCGAAGTTGCCGTTGCGATAACCATCTCGGAAAAACCCGTGCGAGAACGATCGATTTGAGAAGCCGCTCCGGCCACCAAATCCTGAGCCGAAAGGTCGTCCAGCTCCGCCGCCGTGAAAGGCTGCTCCTCCTCGCTGTGCTTGCAGAGAGCCACTCAGAACGGAAATGACCAGCAGCGTTAATAAGGCCGCTCGCGGCATTGCCGAATTATACTCGGTTTCGAGCCCATGAGTTGTTCAATTGCAACCCCCGGGTCGGTAAATTAAGCTGGGCGAGAGTAGGGTCGAAAGCCTCTAGTGTCGTTGGGCGACGTGTGAATGCTGTGCGTCGGTTAGGGCCTTGGCTGGTTCACGACTTTCTTCCGTGGTCACCCTGATTCGCTTCGATTTGCGATAGACATTTGCCACGGCCATCGTCCATAAAGGAACCAGGTCCACCCCCGGCACGAGCTTGCCCACAAACGATGGCAGAAACTCCCAGTGCCATCCGAGAAGGTGAACCATCGCCGCTCCGACGCCGAAATCGAGCAGGTCATCGGCGGGTGATAGGGCGCCTTCGACGAATAAAGGGAAAATGCCAATTTGCAGTGCGTCCGCGATGATGGCCAGGATCATGGCGGCGCGAAAGCGCGAAACCGGTGAGATGGTATGGGTGTCGAGAGTCATGGCCAAGTTACTTCCTGCTTCGTAGCTTATTTTAGACCGAGGATCGAGAGAAGCCAAAACGGCTGAAACGGATTTTCTTTTCTTGACCCGGGGCAGTGAGATGTTTTCGACCTCCAGACGTTACCGGGATGGTTGAACCGAGAATCAGAAATTTGGGCCACTGAACATTGGTGGCGGCGCGTGGACTCGAACCAAGGACCTGCGGAGTATTGCCAACGTAGGGTGATTCTAAAGAGCTTCAACAAGATCGCTCTGCAGATCCCGGCAAAGTCTTGCAAAAATCCGCAACCCCTGCGCAACCAAGAACAGGCAAATACTCGCGCAAATCCTCCAAAGCAAGGCAATTGATGGCGAGTTTCCTTCTTCACTTCTCGATCCGAGCGGGGCCGCTGAACGGTGAAGAACGAGGTTTGAGCGATGTCACTAATTACCATCGTTAGTCAGTTTATGAACACGTAACCGGGAAATTCCAAACGCTCGCTTCTCCCCTTGCCGTCAACGAGCGTCACGGTAAAGGGGATGCAGCTGGGTTATAGTTTACATGGATTTTAATAGGCTCCGGTGATGTCAAAACTGCATATTGACATCACTCTTGGACTGGCATAAGATGTTGGCATGGCTAGAACTCCCTTCACGCTGAGAATTGACGCTAAAGAACGTGTCGCCCTTGTGAACCTTAGTAAGGTCGAAGGGCGCCCCATCAATCAGCTAGTGAACGAGGCCATCAAGAGCTACCTCATCCATCAGGGTCGAAAGGAACGCGGCTTGGAAGCTAACTTGGCAGGACTTCGAGCATATCGGAAAAAGGATCCTGGATTTAAGCGCGCTATCGCCGCGTTTGTGGAAGCCGAAGCGAGCCTCAAGGACCCGCTTGAAGGCGAGCCGAAAGAGGGCCAGTTCGTCGAGGGACAGCTCAAGCCTGCAGGGCCTGTGCAAAGCAAGATACGAGAGCTTCTAGGTGCCTAACTGGGACGAAGACAGCCCCCAGTTACGGGAGAACCTCGCGCGCGTTCTGGAGGAAATCGTCCAGGCGGCGGAGCAGCGCGAGACTCCGACCCTGGAAGCGGCAAGGCGTTGGCAAACCATCGTCATGCAGCATCTGGATGTTCCCGACTCGCGATTTGTCGGCGCATTTCGCGGCGAACCAGGTGTCGAGAACGTCCAGGTGAGCGTCGGCGCGAATTATGGCGTGGACTCAGCAAAGGTGGCCGAGGAGCTAAAGCGCTTTGAAGCAAAGGTCCAGACACTGGCCGCCGAGCTAGACGCACTACCGATCGGCCAGGAACCGGATGCCGACCAACTGGCTGCCATAGTCGATCTCTGTGCTTGGTCGCATGCTGAGTGGGTGCGAATTCATCCATTTGCCAACGGCAACGGCCGCACTGCGCGCCTTTGGGCCAACGGCCTCGCAATGCGTTATGGTCTGCCGCCTTTTATCCGCTTGCGCCCGAGACCCGATGCAGGTTACGGGGACGCCAGCGCGAAGGCGATGCAGGGCGGCTGGGAACCAACTGCGGTTGCCTTTCGCCGATTGCTCGAGGATTTTTTAAACGACCTCTAGCTACTTTCCGTCGCAAAAATGAGTAATGAGAAGGCGTAAACAGCGACACAGGGGCTGAGGATTGAAGCCAGAGTGTTCAGTTTTGCGCGATGGTATTCAATAAAGTAATAAAACATTT
>JBEKUD010000025.1:0-48727 GCA_049515395.1 Candidatus Sulfotelmatobacter sp.
GGTCAGCAGGATGTCGTAACAGTCCAAGCCCTTGCTTCGGAGGAGGTCATTGAATTGAAATGGTCTCGGCCCTCGTCGTGCATCAAAAGCTTGCCGAGAAGATGAGCCGTGTTCGCACCTCCGGTAAAACGCCAACCGTGGACGACGGACGAGGCAGCGTGCCTATCTCGGCAGTTCCGGGCGCTTCGAGGCTAGGAATACCAGCAATTCAGTGACGCTCATCCCGGAATCGAGGAGCGAGAGGATCTCCTCGGGGGTTCCGCCTACCCACTGGGCAAAGAGCACAACCTTTTCGACGGCTTGTTCTAAAAGGAGACTGTGCTCTTCAGCCAAATCCGCATAATTTTGGGTGAGCAATTCAAGCGGCTGCGTCGGTTCCATGGAGCCCGCCTCGATTCTCTGATTAGCGGCACTATCTCAAGAACCAAGTGTACGCAGTGCTGCTCATCACACGACGTGGATCTTGGTCAGGGCAAATAACGAGATGGGGTTACAGCAAATCGCTGCGAACGCAGGCTCCGAAAAACGTTGGAAGAGCCTTACGAATCCCGATGAAAGTCCGACTCTGAGCCGTTCTCGAATTGATCATTGCGCCCGACGTCAGTCGCAGAGCGGCTCGCGGCCTCGCTCAAGAGTTTTAGCCGAACAGCCTCCGAAAATCACATTTTATCCCTTGCAATCGCTGGCGGCTTTTCTCATTGAGACCTGACGCCAATTTCTGATTCGACAGCCTCGGCATAAACATAGCACGGTGAGTTCGGTCACAGACCTGTGGTTTATGACGGTGGATAATACAGGAGTGATGTATGGAAGACCCAACAATATCAGACTGAACCACTGGAACAGATTATCCGGCATTTTGGGCTTACTGCGAGCAACTTGACCTTGAGAACGAAGCTTTCCACATCGCGCTAAAGTGTTTCTGTGCGACAGGATGGACGGCATGAAACATCTTCTTTTTCCATTCACAGTTGCAGTATCAGTCATTTTGACGATTCTCGCGCTTCTGAGCGGGATGTCTGCCTACATGAATCACCTGCTGAAAGTGGCATTGAGATAACGCGCACGGCAGCCCCAGAACTCAGACCTGCGACTAATAAATCGTTAGCACCGGATTGCTCCTGCTTCACTTCCTCGTGGTGCCATCTCTACTTCGTGTACCAATCGGAATGCGGCGACCACTCCTTGCACGAGGGGCACTGCGTCGAAGTCCATTGGTGGAGGCACGCTGGGCAGACTCCTCCGGTATCAAAGTATTCCAAAGGTGTCCGCAGCTACAAGACCACAGGTCGTCCTTGCAGGGCGACCAGCCGCAGAGCGGGCATCGAATGCGAGGGCTGGACGGATCGAGGCTCTTCTCTTGCTCAGTCTCGGGCTCCAAAACCAAGGGCGATTTGGAGGGGTCATCCGAGATGGCGCACATGATCCGATATTATGCCCGAGTTCCGATGATGGAGAAGTGAAATGAACATGGACAAACGCCCCTCGCGAATGCCAGATTCGCCAAAACAAGGATTCCGGACGCTGCGATTGCAATGCCAATGCCTCCGGGTATCTGACCGAACTGCAGCATCACGGCGAGGAGCTCTCCGGGACGCACTCGAACAGGCTGCGGCGCTGCTGCGGTGCGGATAACCTTGCATAGTTTTTTCTGTAAACTTGAATGGAAGGGACGCCCCATGACGGAACCGGAAACCCGATATCAGAAATACCTAGCTCGCAAGCGGCAAAAGCAGGCGAATAAGACAACCC
The DNA here is from genome assembly GCA_049515395.1 of Candidatus Sulfotelmatobacter sp. Lineage (GTDB taxonomy): Bacteria > Acidobacteriota > Terriglobia > Terriglobales > Acidobacteriaceae > Sulfotelmatobacter. The sequence goes on from JBEKUD010000025.1 coordinate 1,753, forward strand.
AGACCGAACCGAGGAAAGCTGGGTCGATGGCCAGCCAGATTGCTCTGGCCGCCAATGCCCCCATCCATGAATGTCTAGTCCCAGCGAATCTGTTTGAGCGGGGGATCGGTAACTTGGTTTTCAGTCGCTCGCTGCCGGGGGAGCGCATGGCCCTCGCCATGTTCCTTCTGGACGTGTTTTGTCTGGGGGTCAAGGATACCTTTTTCGCTGTCGTCGGCAGGGACGAGTATGACAGGCGCCTGCGCAGTTGGCGGGAGGCCGAAAGCTTGCAGCGGATCGATCCCGCCGGTTTGCGGAAGCTGGTAGAAGGCGGCGTGGTCTACGCGCGCGAGCTGGGATTCAACCCCTCTCCCGATTATGTCGTAGTGCACAAGATCTTCGGCGATGTGGAAGCCACTGCCTGTCCATCTCATTTCCAGTATGGGCATGCGGGCAAGCCCTTCTATATTTCCGGTCCCCATGAGACCCCGACTCAAGTGCGGACGATCGTCGACCAGCTCCAGCGGCGCTTGGGCTCGGGAAACTTTGAGTACCTCGTGTTGGCACCGTAGCCCAGCGAAACGGAAAGCGGGTCGCTGCCAGTCGATCGAAAACTGAAATATTGAGTGGTCGGGACTGAATCTACGCAGGCTCAGCGGAAGGACACGGAACTTCACGCACTCAGTAGCCGGCATCCCATTGACAGACCGCCGATGGCCAACTCCATGGTGGAGAGTTCTCCAACGTGCATGGCCAGCATGCGGCGGAATAAATCCGGATCGGAACCGAACGCCCGCATCACTCGCTGCCGCAAAGGAATATTCCAATCGAGGGCAAGCATGAGGCGGGCCGTGAATGCGGGGCGTCTGGCCAGTGCCCTGTGTTTCTGCTGATAACGCCGCAAATTCCCGTCTTTGAAACAGTCTGCCAGGGCTGTTGCCTGACGAAAGCTCAGACACAAGCCTTCGCCTGTTATGCAGTCGACAGCGCCCGAGGCGTCGCCCAGCAATGCCACATGATCCCGGTAGACTTTTCGGAGTTTGCGGGTTGAGGAAGTTGCACCGCGTTCCATAGACGTCTGTTCCGCACCGCTCAGTCGTGAAGCGATCTCCGGAAATGCGCTCATGGCAAATTCCAGACGCAGATGCGGATCGTGAGAAACCAAAGCAACGCAGATTTCGTCCTTGGCGATGGGAGTAACGTAGATCTGGCACTTCGGTCCCCAGTGGATTTCCATGAAGTCGCTCCACGGGCGAATCCGATAGTGGCGACGGAACGCAAAGCGAGTCCGATTCGAGATGTGGCGGTCAAGACCGGCCCAGCGCCGGACCAGCGAGTGTCCTCCATCCGCGCCCACCACCCAGCGGGAACGCACCATCTGTTCACCGAGCAGCACGCCCTGCGCATGTATGCCGGTAACCGGAGTGTGCCACAACAACGTCACGCCCGCGGCTTCCGCATTCTCAACCATGATTCGGTGCAATACGGTGCGGCGGATGCCAAGGCCGAGCCTCCCGGGAAAATTCGCGTCCGCGTTCAATCCGCCGCCGACAAAACGCACGCCGCGAAAAGGATATGAACTGTCCGGCGGAACTTCAATTCCTAACTCCGCGAGCGCTGTCCGGCCGTCGGGCATCAGACCTTCGCCGCACGGCTTGTCAATAGGAGGTCGCGCCCCGTCGGCAACCACAGCCTCAAGGCCTCGTTGACGCGCCGCAACCGCTGCCGCCAACCCTGCGGGGCCGCCGCCGATCACGAAAACGTCCGTTGCTTTCACGATTGAATTAGACGTCAATGGCCGCACATTCCCTTCAATTTAATATTTCCCAGTGTGAATTCTGTGTGCTCGGGGAAAAAGTGCATCCAGTTTTGAACGGCATGAGAAACAGGATACTCCGGCGACTGCTCCGATGCGGTGCCTCCAACTTGTGGTTGCCAACGGATGCCCGGTTTCGCCAGTTGTCGAATCGAGGAAAGTCCAAGTATTCTTGGCAGGTGTCATCTCGGGACGGATCTTTTCTGGATGAGCAACGTGAACGCCGGCGTCTGGCGGCAAACTACGCTGGCATGACCGACGGCGAGTTGCTGCGCCTGGCGCGAAGTGCGGAGTCACTCACCGAGCTGGCGTGGGACGCTCTCGAAGACGAAATGGACCGCCGGCATCTCGACTGCTCGGATGACTTGCCGCCGGGGCAGCGGCAGGAGATGGAACTGCGCGAGCTTGTGACCATCCGGCAGTTTCGCGACCTGCCGGAAGCCCTGCTGGCGAAAGGCAGTCTGGAGTCTTCCGGTATCGAATGTTTTCTGGCAGACGAGAACCTGGTCCGGCTGGACTGGTTCATTTCGAATTTTATCGGTGGAATTAAACTCAAGGTGCGTGCGCCGGATGCAGCCAACGCGCAGAAACTCCTCGACGAGCCGATTCTCGAAGGTCTTTACGTGCAGGGCATCGGCCTCTACGAGCAGCCGCGCTGTCCCAGGTGCCAGTCGCTGGATGTGAACTTCCAGGAGTTGGACCGTCCGATCGCCTACATGAGCGCATTCCTTCGGGTACCCATGCCCGTGCAGCGTCCTGGCTGGCGCTGCCACGCTTGTGATGCGGAGTGGGAAGACGATGGGAGCGATGGCGAACCGGCCGAGGCACATTCCGGATGAATCCCGTTTGAAAACGGTCGCCCGGTCACGCGCCTGACTTCTTCTCACAGGCTTCAATGAATTGTTTGTAGCCCCGTACAACTACAACGCCGATCGTCCGTTAGGGAGTCGCAGCCCGAAGGTTATTTAGTGACTTCCTTTCACCCTCGATAAAGTCCGCTCAAAGACTCCGATTCATTCCCATCTTGAGGACAGCTGGATGCGTTACCGCTCCCCCGGTGCGGCGCCAAAAGAGTGTGCGCATCGATCCGTTTTTTCGCAGGGCGCGGCTCTCACCGCCGTTCTCAGGTTTCTCCTCGGGCTCGGCGCATGCTCAGGGTACTCGGTTCCTGCCAGCGGCGGCAGGTAGGTGGTTCGGTTCGGGACAGTCTCACTGGAAAGCCCGAGGGTAAAATCAACGTAATTTATGTTGAACAGAGCGGACGGTCCTGTGGCCGCGCAGGGGGCAACGCGGGAGAGTTTCGCGTCCATTGGCCGACTGCGACTGATTACCTGGTCTTTGTGTGCGCTCCGCGATGGAAGACTTGGTTCTGCACAGATCCGTCCGATCCGTCCCTCGTATCCATGCACTTCGCATCGGGAGAACAGAAGTCGGTAAATATAGAATTGGTGCCGAAACCTCAAGTCGTGGATAAGCCCTGAAACAACGAGTCGAGTCATCTTCCTTTTCGATTTGCGCCAAAGTCAAAGCCTTTCTGGATTACCTCCAGCGTATCCTCCGGCAGCTTCAGCCCCGGCAGTTCTTCTCGCCGGAACCAACTGACGTCCGCGGCGTCGCTGGCGGCGGCAAGATCGCCTGCAACCCGCCGGCATAGAAAATCAATCAAAACGTAGTGGTATTGGACGCGCTTCTCGGGATTGCGCAGGATGCGGTCGAAGACACCGAGAAGTTCGCCGGGTTCGACGGTAAGCCCGGTTTCCTCGCGGGCCTCGCGGATGGCGGCTTCGCGCACCGGCTCGCCGACTTCGAGCACCCCTCCGGGGATGGACCATGCGGCCTGCAGCGGTGGATGAAGCCGCTTCACCAGAACCACGCGAGCGTCTTCGATGATGATGGCGCCCACACCAACCAGCGGGACTTCGGGGAATTCGCGGTTCATAAGTGTAGGGATTCTATCGCACGGTGGCGCAGTCGAAATCATGAACCACGAAGGACACGAAGTTGCACGAAGGCTTCAACGCCTTATTTTCCTTAGTGTACCTTCGTGTCCTTAGTGGTTAAATGGTTTCTCTATGGCGCTGGAAGAATACAAACGCAAACGCAAATTTGAGCAGACGCCCGAGCCTCCAGCCAAGGTCGAGAGCAAGGCAGGGCACAGGTTTGTGGTGCAGAAGCATGACGCCACGCGGCTGCACTATGACTTTCGCTTGGAGACGGAGGGCGTGCTGAAGTCGTGGGCGGTGCCCAAGGGACCGTCGCTCGATCCGGCGGACAAGCGGCTCGCGATGCAGGTGGAGGATCATCCGGTTTCGTATTTCGATTTCGAAGGCCTCATCCCGGAAAACAACTATGGCGCGGGCACGGTGATGGTGTGGGACGTTGGCACCTGGCAGCCGCTCTCTCCCGTTGCTGTGGAAGGAAAGTATGTTCCGGGAACGGAGGCCGAAGCCGCCGCAATGCTTGCCAAGGGTGACTTGAAGTTCCGTCTCCATGGCAAAAAGCTAAAAGGCGACTTCGCCCTGGTAAGGATGAAAGGCCGCCGCCCCGGAAGCAAAGGCAACGAATGGCTGCTGATCAAGAAACACGACGACTATGCGGTGGAGGGATACGACATCGATGCCTACGACGAATCAGTCCTCAGCCAGCGCAGCCTCGCAGAGATTGCCGGAGATGCGGGATCGAGAGAGTGGAAAAGTCGTCCATCTTCTGGACGAGGCAAGTTGAAGGCGGCATGGCTGGCGGATGCGATCGCAAAACTCGACAAGAAGAATCTGGCAAGAAAGGCGCAACCTGCAGCTAAAAAAAAACGAAAGAATTAAACACCCTTCGGCTTCGCTCAGGGCAGGCGGAGGACACAGGGAAACACAGGGGAAGTAAGAATAAATCCAGCGCCGGGGCGGAAGCTTCGGGAAAATCAGCCGTCGCCGCTCAGCCCGATCCCAAGACTCACCCTGTGTCCGCGGTGCCAAGAGATTTTCCTTCCGTACCGTCGCCCACTTTGGCCCCCGTCAAGCGCCCCATGCCGACGGAAATTCATCCTATGCTGGCCACTTCCATCGAACATCCGTTCGATGGCTCCGAGTGGCTGTTCGAAATCAAGTGGGACGGTTACCGCGCAATCGCTTTTATCGAAAATGGAGGAGTGCGGCTGGTTTCACGCAACCAGAACGATCTCACCCATCGCTATCCCGAGCTCAAGGATCTCCCGCAATTCGTCAAAGCGAAAAACGCGATCCTCGACGGCGAAGTTGTCGCGCTCGACGAGCAGGGGCGAGCTTCCTTCAGCCGGATGCAGCAGCGAACAGGATTTCGTCCCGGCGGCCGCCGCGCCGCCACCAATGCCGATGTTCCCGTCCTCTATTACGCATTCGATCTCCTCTATCTGGATGGTTACGATTGGAGACGTGTGCCGCTGGAGGAGCGCAAGAAAAAATTGGCTTCGCTCCTGATGGCCGGAGACGCGCTTCGTTATTCCGATCATTACGAGCGGGAAGGGAAGGCGCTGTTCGAGGTCGCGCGCGAAAAAGAGTTGGAAGGAATTCTCGCCAAGAAGCGCGACAGCTTCTATCAAGAGCGCCGCAGCAGCGAGTGGCTGAAAATCAAGATTCGTCGCCGCCTGGATTGCGTGATCGGCGGATACACGCAGCCGGAAGGCAGCCGCGCCCATTTCGGCTCTATCGTTCTCGGCCTCTACGACCAACAGGGCCGATTGATCCACGTGGGGCAAGCCGGCAGCGGCTTCAATCAAGAATCGCTGGGCCAAACCTCGAAGCGGTTGACGAAGCGAGAGACCAGGCAAAAGCCGTTCTACGGTGAGGTCGAGGCGTTGCGGAAAGTGACCTGGGTCAAGCCGCAACTGGTGGCCGAAATCGAATACGCGGAATGGACCGACGGAGCTGTTGGTAGCGGCATCCCTAAGTTACGCGCCCCCGTATTCCTCGGCCTCCGCGAAGACAAAGATCCAAAAGAGTGCACGCTGGATCAGGAACTGGCCTCTGGCCACTGACCACGGCTATTTGATATCCTTCATCGCCGACATCGTTCCGTAATCCCGCCCGCTCGGGTCCACGCCCCGCGCCACCACCGCCGCGAACGCATCCCGCAGCTCCGGATACTTCGTCAGCAAAGCCTTCATCACGGCAATATTAGCTTGATAGGCCGCATTCGTATTCGACACATCTGCGGTCTGATACTTCACAATCAGGTCCAGGTCGTCGGCCACTACCTGGGGAAAAACGTCCAGCAGTTTATAGGTGGCAGTTCCAGCCGCAAGATCTACAGTGTTACCATCGGAAGGCCAATCAGACAGTTGCGCCTTCTGCGATTCGTCATAAAGCTTGTCGGTGGCGGCCGTGCTCATGAAGGGCAGCGGCGAAACCAGGGACCGTGCCTCGAGATAGTAAAGCCAGGCGTTGTGCAGTTGTCCCTTGCTCCTGCAATCACGCGCCCGTATGAGGAACCAATCGCTGTCGTGGCCGCCGGTCTGCGCCGCTTTAATGTAGAGCCCGCCCAGCTTCCAGTCAGAACCGATCTGCTGCAAGATCAGCGAAACGGTGTACGCGCTCTTCGAAGAAGGCGCGTCGAAGATCACCACGCCATACTTGCCGGGGGGAAGGTGGTTGAGAGAAAAAATAGCGCTGTCGCGGGTTTGGCCGGTGGCACCGAAGACCCCGCAGAAAAACTCGGCGCGCGGAATGGGCGCGGTACCGTCGGCTTCCAGCAGAAAGGGCGGGCGGGCGGTCCCTTTCGAACCGGACAATGCCGCCTGGTTGTCCTTGACCGTGGTCTCGATCGCTGAAAAATCTGAAGCCAGACTCGGAATAGCGTTGAGCCGAAGCGATGCCGCATCGCCTTTCACAATAAAATCAAAATACCGCTGCCCGGCGGACACCAGAGCGGTCCGCACAGCCGGTTCCATATCGCTCGGTGTGACACAGTTTTCCGCAGCCGCATTCGCGGCCCAACACGCCGTGAGAGCCAGCGCCATGCAAAAGAACTTCGTGCGCCGCGCCGCCGCGATCACCGTCTCCGCCGCATCATCTCTCGGAAAAGGTCGATCGAAGTCTTTCATTCCGCCCCCAAAAGGAAAATTGTACGCTCCATGGATGAACCACGAAGCGCAAACGGTTGAGCTTTCCGCGTTTGCCCATGATACAAACGTTCGCCTGGCAAGGTCCTGAAGTCCATACGTTCTGTAGAGTAGGGAGGTTGCGGACGAGGCCGCGCTCGCTCCCGCGCGCAGAGCGGTGCTAGAATTGCTGTTGGATAACCGCTCTCCCCAGGAATCGATCGGAGTGGAGGGTAGTGATGGGTATGCGACTGAAGCTTACTGGGCTGCTCGTGGCGGGCGTTCTGTGTCTGCCGATCGCAGGGCGCGCGGACACGCAGACCACGCATCGTGCACATAGCAAGAAGAAGGCATTGCCGCCGCCTCTGCCCTCGGGCACGCGAGGTCCCGTCCCCCAGGTTCCGCTCGATGCTATGCCGGCGGTCCCACCCCGAGTCAGCTACGAGGGCGGACTGCTGACCATCGTCGCCCCGAATTCGACGCTGGGGGATATTCTCCGCAGCGTCCGTAAGTACACCTCAGCGGAAATCGAAATTCCCTCCAGTGCCACGGAACGCGTGGCGACCAGTCTGGGACCGGCGCCGGCTCGAGAAGTAATGGCGGAGCTGCTGAACGGATCGCGTTTCAACTACATATTGCTGGGGTCGCCGGCAGACGCCAATGCCCTGGTGCGCGTTGTGCTGGTTGCCAAGACTCCGGATGCGCCCACTCCGGCAGCTAATAACGTAGCTTCCGGTGCGCAGGTCGTCAACGCGGGGGAGGCTCCTGAGGCCGACGCGGCAGAGGATAACTCGGCTGAAGATGCTGCGGACCAAGCTGCGGCGGAGGAACAATCCGCGCCTCCCGACCAGCCTGGCGTCAAGACGCCTCAGCAATTGCTGCAGGAGATGCAGCAGCGCCAATTACTGATTCAGCAGCAGCAACAGGCGAATCAGCCAGGAGCCTCCCCTCCAGCCCCGGGCATGCCATCTCCGCATCAACCACAGCCTCCTGACCAACAGTAGTCTGCAGTCCATTGTGGGTTGTAGCCGCCCGTCGGAAAGGAAGTTAGGGTTGGTTGCCAGCGCGGCCCCAGCGCGCCTGCGCGCCCAGTTGCAAAGGCCTACCAGTTCGGGATGCTACCTGATCGTCGGACGAATCCATTGCCTTCTGCAAGAGAGCCCAGTCGTGCTCGATTTCGCTCCCAGAGGTCTGGGGCGGCTTTCTGCGCCGCAGTTCCTCGCGCAATCTCGCTTCCATGAGCTGTTCGGCCAGTTGCCCGGAGTTGTCCGCGGCCAAAATGTTGCCTTCAGCCGCGCCCAGATCGACAGCTTCATCCCCCATTTTCATGCGCAGAACCGGAAGCCCTTCGGCATCAAATCCGGGAGCCGCTCCGCTCATAATCCGCTGCAACGATTTTTCAACGTGGGTACGGTTGGTTCTTGCGGCATCGGCAGCCAGAAGATGATTGAGTTCGATCTGGTAGGATCGGCGATCCTCTGCCCCGATCGGTGATTCCAGCCCGCGTTCGGCGCTATATACCATCGCTTGCCGTGCGGGATCAAAGCGGCCCGCTCCGGTGCCCACATAAACGGCAGCCACGCAGCCCGCGAAAATAGGACTGATTGCAACACTCGGAACAATATATTTCTTTGACTTGAAGAACGACTCCACAACCCCGTGCACCGCGCTGCTCCGCGCCGCGCTCCCTGGAACCTGGGGAATCACATAGCGCGAGAACGCCAGTTGCGGATGGCGCGAACTGAACTTCACCATCGTGATCGCCATTTGTTTCGGAGTGGTGATTCCCACGTCGGCAACCAGGCTTCGATGCAATGCCTTGGGGTAGTAGAAATTGATGACGTCCTTGGCGAAGTCGGCGCAGTTGCGGGAGACCGTCCGGAAGTGGGAACGGTTCGGCGCCGCATTGTAAGCCGCAATGAAGGCCAGGTCTTGGGCCGTGGAAGTCTCAATCTCAAAGGCGTAGGAAGCCCGGTCGTAAGCCGACCCTACCAGTTCGTACCAGTTCCCGCCAGGAGCCTCTCCATTCGTCAGGTCCGATGCCACCTCTTCGAAATGTTTACGCCGGTATTGGTCACGAAGAAAGGCGACCATCTTCAGATCCACGAACAGCGGTATGTCTTCCGGCTTCTCGACCGCATAGAGATAAGGGATCAGCGGCACTGCGACCCAGTCGTACTCGCGAACTCCGTCATACCGACTGATGACCGAGCCCATTTCGCCCGGAGCGCAAGCGCGCAGGACCACTGGCGTCTCCGCGCACACTCCGGATAAATACACAGCGGCATGTCCCGTAGCGGTGAAAAATCCCAGTTTGCCATAAGGCTCCTCCAGCAAAAGCGTAGCCGAGGCATTGGCCAAAGATGCAGACACCAACACGAGCATCGCCACCATGCCGATCGAACGCCGCAATCGAAGAAGACGGGACATAGTTTTCCCTACAAAAACGCCTGATGTAGGAACCCCTTTTGCACAGAATAGTTGTCGGTAATCGGGAAGGCCAGTTACGGAAGTCAGGATAGCAACAGGGAATCCGGCCAAAAAATTCCTATACCATAGAAAACTCAGTAGATCCCCGATCAGGAACCGAGCATCCAAACTTTCGATCCCGCGGATTCGTGGTTGACTTGGTTCATGGGTGTCTCAAAATGCGCTTCCGATCAGTCCCTGGATCGCAGCTTCCCCAAGGCCCAAGCGGCGGTCTTAGCCACCACTTCGTCGTCATCTGCAGTCAAATCCTCGAGCAGCGCGCGAAATTTTTGCTCCCCACTGTTGCCCATGGCGATGACGGCATTCCGCCTGATTCCTGTGCGCTTCGCCCTGCGCACTGGCGAATCTCGAAACGCCGCGCGAAATTCCTCCGCGCTCATCGCAGCCAGCCACTCCAGTGCCGGATTTAGCAGTTCCGGGCGAGGCTGAAAATCTCCAATCTCGGTTGCTGGTGCTTTCCGGTTCCAGGGACAAACATCCTGACAAATATCGCAACCAAAAATGTGCCGCCCCATGCCCGCACGAAGCTCTTCTGGAATTGCACCACGCTTTTCGATGGTCAAATAAGAAATGCATTTGTTGGAATCGAGTTGGTAGGGCGCGATCAACGCATCTGTGGGACAGGCTTCAACGCACCGTGTGCAGGTGCCGCATCGATCCAGCGCAGGCAAAGCCGGCGTAAGCTCCAGCGAAGTGAGGATTACGCCGAGGAAAAGCCATGATCCCAGCTTCTGATTGATGATGCATGTATTCTTTCCGATCCATCCAATTCCCGCATACTTCGCGACCACGCGCTCGACGATCGGACCAGTGTCCACGTAGCAGCGGGTTAGCAAATCATCCGCACCGGATGCATTCCTTAATGCGGCTTCCACCTGCCGCAAGCGCTTCATCACAGAATCGTGATAATCCTGGCGGCTCCAGGCGTAGCGGGAAATCCAGCCGCGCGCTCGCGCGCGGGTGGACTGCCCTTCCGCTTGCGTTGAATAGGGTTGCGCCGTGTTGTAATTGATGGCACAAACCACGACGCTTCGCGCCCACGGGGCAACGTGCGTCAGAGATGCGCGCTTCCATCGGCCCTGCTCGTCTCGCCGCTCGAGATACTTCATCTCCCCCGCACGGCCTGCTGCAATCCACTGAGGAAAATATTTCAGCTCCGGTGCATCTTTCACCGGAGCGATGCCCGCGAGATCGAACCCCGCTCCTGCGGCGGTTTGAATTACGGTAGACGTGATTTCAGCGAAACTCTGCACCGTGATTGGAAAAGGAGATCAAGTTGCTCAAGGCTAGCAGTGAGAGAGCAGTTCCAATTTGGAATTGCACTTCACATTTACATCGCCAAAAAACGCTCGCCTCTTCTCGATTAGCGTATAAGCTTCTCGTCACAGAGTCACGCAGGCTTTAAGCTGCGCGTTCTCCGCACTTGTTTCCCAGGAGATAACTACCTGCCGCAAACCACCCGCGCCCAAGTTCCTACCACTCAAATCTCCATCATCGACGAGAGCACCGTGTTGGCGGATGCCGATGTGGCCACCGCCGTCGCCGCGATCCAGAAGCAGGTCACTAGCGCCTGCCGCCCGGGGTACGGACGCCGAACCCAGCATCACTCCGAAGGGTGCTCAACCCACCAGTGGGAGTTGGTGGCTCGTGCTGCTCGACGACTCCGGACGGGGCAAACGTTCATGGGCTGCCACCACCTCACCACCGAAGGCCTTCCCATGGGCAAGGCTTTCGCCGCCAGCGATCGGAAGGCGGGCACATCCTGGACTGTGACTGCCAGCCAGGAACGATGGGAGATGCTGGGTAATCCCAACATCCATCTCACCGCCTTCGTGCAGAACAGCAATGCCGCGGGAACCCTCTATGCCTACGAGGTTTTTGCCTGCGAAGATGGCGGCCTCGGCTACCTCGCCCGTCTTCGTACGCGAAAGGTGCTTGGGTGAGCGAACTGCGGCGGTCAACGCCCCAGACTCCACAGTCCTTTGCTACACTCATGCACAACCCAGGGCGCATCCTGTCTTCGATTCTGCTGGAAAAACCACCGCTCCACCGAGGAATGCCGAATGAATTTAAGTCGCCGTCAGGTGTTTCAGGGAGTCACTGCGTTAGCCGCAGTTCGAGCAACGGGAAAAACCTCCACGTTCGCGGCTGACTCCACGAAGTCCGGCCCGGCCGATTTACTTCGCTGGCCCCAGCCTCTGGGTAGTCCCGTCACCGCGAGCCTCAGGCCGGTCATCGGGAACTCCCGCGACGTGCGCACCCATTACGAAAAGATCGTAGAGATCGCCGACTGGATGGCCTACGAAGAACTGCCCCTGCCGAACCTGGCGGTGCCTTATGGACTGGAGAAGACTCCCGACATCGCCATCGATTTCGTCATGGTCGCCAATACCATTGATACGGCATTCACCGACTTCAAGACCCATGTAAAATTCCAGACCGACTACGCCGGCGCTCACCTGTCGGATTCCGAGGCGATGTTCGCCTGCCTGAAACGCGCCATGGATGCCGGGATTCCAATTCTTGAGGGCAACTTTCTCGCGAAGATCACGCGCCGCGACATGGAGAAGATCTTCGCCGGCAACATGGAAATCCCGATGCTGGAGGAGAAGATGGCGCTCTTCCGCGGGGCGGGCGAGGTGCTGGCGGCAAAATATGGAGGGCGTTATTACAACTTCATCCGGCAATGTCCTCCGCGCCTCTATGACAATGGCAACGGCCTCGTAGAGCGGCTGGCCGTCGAGTTTTCGCGCTACAACGACGTCAGCCTGTACGACGGGCACGAAGTGAAGTTCTACAAGCTGACCCAACTCGGCTTCTGGCAGATCTATTCCGGGCTGGGAGCTGCGGGAGGTTTCAAGCTCGAAGATCCGCAGAAAATGACCGCCTTTGCCGATTACATTGTGCCCGTGGCGCTACGCTTGATGGGCATCACCAGCTACTCGCCCGCGCTGGAACAGGCGATCAATACCTACCAGATGATTCCGCGAGACAGCCGCCAGGAAATCGAAATTCGGGCCCATTGCCTGTACGCGACCGCCTTGCTGGCGGATGAGATCAACAAGCTCCGGCCGCCGGACCGGCAGGTGATCATTCCGCAAATTGACGCACGCCTGTGGACGCACTATCACACTACCCCCTGGCCGCATCACCTGACCCGGACCATCATGTACTGAGGCCAGTCGGGCTGTTTCCACCCTTTCTCGAAAGGCGCGACGGCCGGCGATTACCGACGACGTAACGTCGCTTTAGCACTGGTTACCCGAGAGTTCAGACGGTCAAGAAAAAATCACGGATCTCGCCCAACTGACAGTCGAGGCTATCAATCCCGCGTCGAGACTCAAGGATTGAGGTCAATCTGATTCGTGTTCATTGTCGGAGTTGTGGACGTCACTCACGGGCTCTCGCCCAAAGTTCGGTGTCACCGTGGCACGCGTCGATCGACGCGATCGCGATGTGCGGAAAGCTGAATCTTCCGGAAGAGGCGCAGCGCAACGGCCGCGCCCGATCACATCCCCAGCTTCTTCACTTCCTCGTTGTAGTACTTGCGGTAGAGGATGTCCCACTCCTGCGAGCCTTCGAGGATGGTGCGCTTCTGGCTCTCGATCTTCAGCCGGGCGGCTTGATCGATCCTTGCTTCCTGGGCGAGAAGGTCTTCGAGAATCTTGCGGGTTTCCTGCCGGATCGTGTTTGGGTCTTCGATGAAATCGACTTCGTCCATCGCCTTGAGTGCGTCGGCCACCGCCCGCGCCAGCACGTTCACCTTGTCGCGGCTGAGTCTCACAGCACCGCCTTGTACTTGCGCACCAGCTCGCTTTTTACTTTGCGAAACATCTCCTGGTAGTTGGCCCCGGTCTTGTTCATCTCCTCCGAGTAGGCTTCCAGGATGACCCGCACTTCATCGTTGATGCGGTCTTCCAGCGTGAGTTCGTCGAGCAGCGCGGCGTGCACGCGCTCCGTCACCTTGGGCACGGCGGTGGTTTCGATAGCCTTGCCGGCAATCAGTTTCTTGGTAACTTCGCGGGCCAGGTAGCCCACGTATTCCTTGGAAAGAAGCATGAGCGGATAGAATGTCCTGTGTCAGCAGATGTTAACTGAATCATAAAGTGTAACACGGTATTCGCTTACGGCGCGGATGCCGCCTCGACTCGAAAAAATTACAACCGCGTGCCGTAGGCACGCCTGAACGCCGAAAACTGCTGCTCATGGTTACTAAAATATCGCCGCTGGGCTACCTGTCGCCCCCACCCCTATTCCATCTCGCTGCCTGCGCCGTCATTGCGTTTGCGAACATCAAGTCAGGCGTGCATTTCATGATCTACGTTGACTTTCCGTTCTCCTGGGTGCTCGTAGTGCTGGGCTGGCGCAACGACAACTTTCCGTTTTGATTCGCACCCTGGGTACCTGTGGTGGTATCTCTTGGGTCGGGCGGGCCGATTCGATCTTGAGCAAGTGGAAATCAGGCTGACCTCTGTCGATCTGTCCGTCGCTGGCACCCTCCCGGCCAAACGGCATACAATTGCAGTCGTAAGCAGAAATACGCCATGTCACCCACCCCAGAAGACCTAACCATCATTAAAGAAGACATGATCGCCTTCATCGAAGGCCACGGCATGAGCCGCTTTCACGGCTACGTGGACTACGAGGAAGTGCAGTGCATCATGTGGGAGACCGGTGACAATCCCGACGCCTGGAAGGATTTCGTCGAACTCGCCAAGAGCGTCGGCGCACCCTTCCTTACGATGCACTCCTGGAAACTCGATCGCGAGGAATTGGACGAGTTGGTAGAACGGCTGTCCCACTCCGAAATCTCCGATGGCGACGACTTGGAAGATGCCCGCTGGCTGCGCGCCCACACCGGCAAAGTCGGGTTTCTGCAACTCGGTTGGGCCTATCAGGGATCGATGTTTCTCTGCGAAGTCAGCACCGAGTGGTACGAGCGCTACCAGCATTTGCTGGAAATGTCGGAAGATTTCGGCGGCATCGCCATCGACGAACCCGATCAGGACGAAGAGAACTGATCGTGCGAGAAAACGCCCGCTGGGAACTGGCTGCGGCAGATCCAGTGCAGGTCGAGACCTTGGCCGCAGCCCTCTGCGATCTCCCTCAACTTCCTTTCAACCGCGGCAATCCGAAGGCAAACGCCTCCCAACGTAGCAGTGCCTCGAACACGCTGGCACGTTTGCTGATACGCCGCGGCTTGACCGAACCTGAAGCCGCCGCACGTTTTCTCATTCCATCGCTCGACCATCTTCACTCGCCCGAGCAGATGGCCGGCCTCCGCTCTGCCGTCGACCGCCTCGATGCCGCCATCGAATGCAAAGATCCCATCCTGATCTACGGCGACTACGACGTGGACGGCACCGTGGCGATCATCATTCTGAAAACGGCCATCGAACTGTGCGGCGGCACCGCTGACTTTCACGTCCCGCATCGTATCCGCGAAGGCTATGACATGCGCGACGATGTCATCGAGCGCGCCGCCGCCGCCGGCATTCGACTCATCATCAGCGTGGATATGGGCATTCGCGCCTTCGCTCCCGCGGAAACCGCGCGTCGCCTCGGCGTCGATCTCATTGTCACCGACCATCACTTGCCCGGCCCAGACGGTGTTCCCAAGGCGCACGCGGTCGTCAACCCCAATCAAGCCGGATGCGAATATCCCTACAAGCAGCTTTGCGGCGCGGGCGTCGCTTTTAAAGTCGCGCAAGGATTAATCCAGCGCCGCCTCCCGGAAAAAGATCAGACTCGCCTGTTGCTGTCGTTCATGAAAGTTGTCGCCATCGCGACCATCGCCGACGCCGTCCCGCTCACGGGCGAGAATCGCGTCTTCGCCAGCCTTGGCCTCGATGCTCTGCGCCGCGCCGTAAATCCCGGTCTGAAAGCCCTGCTCGAGGTCGCGCAGATTTCTACTAAGCGTCCGCCGAACTCCGCCGAAGTTGCCTTCCGCATCGCCCCGCGTATCAACGCCGCCGGACGCATGGATGTTGCCCGCGACGTGATCGAGCTTTTCAGCGTGAAAGATCCCGATCGCGCGCGGCTACTTGCCGGAAAACTCGATCGCCTCAATACCGAACGCCAGGAAGAAGAGCGCCGCATTCTCCGCTCGATCGAAGAGCGCATCGCCAGCGATCCCGCGCTCTGCGAAGCCTACTGCATCGTGGTCGATGGCGAAGGCTGGCACCGCGGCGTCATCGGCATCGCCGCCACGCGCATCGTCGAACGCTACCACCGTCCCGCGATCGTCATCTCCAGCAATGGCGAAGAAGCGCACGGCTCCGGCCGTTCCATTCGCCCCTTCCATCTGCTCGAAGCCATCGAATCCAGCGGCCGTCTTTTCACCCGTTACGGTGGACACTCCCATGCTTGCGGCTTCTCCATTCCGTCGGCGAACGTCGCTCAACTGCGAGCCGAGCTGGATGCCTTCGCCCGCACCCGCCTGACCGCAGCCGATTTCGATCCGGTGCTCGCTGTGGAAGCCGAACTGGATCTAAGCGAAATTACTCCCGCGCTCTTTCCGATGCTGTGTCTGCTCGAACCTTACGGAGCGGGAAATCACGAACCAACATTTACCGCCCGCAATGTCCGCCTGATTGCCCCGCCGAAAATCCTGAAAGACAAACACATCAAACTAAAACTGACAGCAAACGGAAACGCCGGCACCCGACAACTGAGAACTGTTTTCGACGCCCTCGGCTGGAACATGGCCGAACGCCTGCAACCGTCCCCACTCCTCGCCGGCGACGCCATCGACATCGCCTTTACCATCGGCCACAACGACCACCCCGACTTCGGAGGCCTGGAGCTGACCCTTCGGGATCTCAAAGCCGTGACCCTAGGGAGCGAGAAGCCGGTGCTTTTAGGGACCAAATAGAGCCACTCATTCGGTCGTCGCGGACCACCCAATCCCTTGATCGCATCGGCCGGCTTGGCGGGCTCGAGAAGGCTTTGCCTCTCTCAGCTTGGCCAAGAATGCCTCCATTCGCGTCCTAAAATCGCTCGTAACCGCACATTTCATCATAAAAAGGTGCCTCCCAGGATAGCGACCGCAGCCGGCTTTCAGTCGCCATCCTGGCGACACGAAGCGATTCTACCGGTCGCGGCAGAACCGGCAGTGACTCGAGTCACGGACGGCAATTGCTGGCTGGCCGTTGTGGCGGTGGCTTTGTTATTCGATTGAGGAAAGGCTTGTCGCCTGCAAGTCTGGTGTTCAGACATCGCGTCGTGATCAGCTGAGTTTTAGCGACGACCCACTTCAATTAGACTGAACTTGCAATGCCGCTCCCGGTCTACCGCCTCCGACGCTGGCTGGCTGTCATCGCCGTGCTCTTCACCGCAGTGGTCGCCGGTATGTATCTCTATGCCCGTCTGCGGCAGCATAGCGTCCTCAAAGGATTTCCCGGCAAGATCGCATACGACATTAAACAGACGGCCAGCGGCTTTCAATTTTCAAAATCCGAGTCGGGCCGCACCGTTTTTTCCATCCGCGCCAAGAACGTTAAAGAATTCAGGCTCGACGGGCGCGCCGAGCTGCACGATGTCAGCATTATCCTCTATGGTCGCGACACGTCCCGTTTCGATCAGATTTATGGCGACGACTTCACCTTTGACCCGAAATCCGGCGATGTTACCGCCAAAGGCGAAGTGCAAATCGATCTGGAAGCCAACCCCAGCGGTGGAGCTGCGCCCGATCAGGCGACTCCCAGAGAACTCAAGAATCCCATCCATCTCAAGACCAGTGACCTCGTTTTCAACCGCGACAGCGGCGACGCTTCCACCGACTCCCGCGTTGACTTCAGCACGCCACAAGCTACCGGCTGGGCCGTTGGGGTGCGGTATGCGGCGAAGGGCGCCACCCTCACGCTGGCCTCGCAGATTCATGTCACTCTGAGCGGACCAGATGCCGCGAGCATTTTAGCGACGCATGGCACGATCACGCGCGAGCCGCGGGAAGTCGTGCTGGAGCATCCGGTCATGAAGCGTGAACGCGGAACGCTGCAATCGGAACAAGCCACATTCTTCCTTGGTCCGGAAAACGAAGTGCAGCGCGTGGAAGCCAAGGGAGAGGTCAATGCAGAGACCACAACTCAAAACGCCGACCAGATGCATGCCCGCTCAGATGAAGCAGAACTCTTGCTCACAGGCAAGCAGAACCAGCTGCGCACGGCCACGTTAACCGGCAATGTCCACACCGAGCGCTCCGGCTCTCAACCGATGCAGGGCGATGCGGGACGAGTAATTCTGGACTTCTACGGCCAGAATCAACTTCAGAAGGTGCATGCCGCAGAGGGAGTTCGCCTGGCGCAGCATTCCACCAAAACGAATACAGCCACGGCAGATGCCAACGCTCCCGAGGATTTCGATCTGAGCGCAGAAGTCGTCGACTTTTTCGTCGCCGATGGACGCCGCCTTGAACGTGCCCAAACTTCCGGCGCCGCGCAGATCACAATTTCGCCGGCGCAATCGGCGGGCTCTTCGGGTGGGTCGGCTCAACGCGCCGTTATTACCGCCGGTCGCTTCGATGCCAAGTTTGCCGAGAATCCCGAGGGCTCCAGCCGCCTGGTCTCGATGCACGGCGCGCCCAATGCGAAGATCGTGAACCTCGCCCCCGGAAAGCCGGATCGTGTCAGCACCAGTCAAATTCTGGACGCCACCTTTCTGCCCCAAGGCGGCATCGCATCCATCATGCAGCAGGGAAGTGTTGCCTACACTGACGGTCAGCCGCCCGAGAAACGTACGCAAGCGTGGGCGGACAAAGCTGTCTACACACCTTCGAATGGTATTCTCCTGCTCTCCGGATCCCCGCGTGTTTCCGAAAGCGGCATGACCACGACTGCGAAAACCATTCGCATCAATCGCGTCACCGATGACGCCTTCGCCAATGAAAACGTCAAGAGCACTTACAGCGATCTCAAGGAGCAACCCAACGGTGCGTTGCTGGCCTCGTCTTCGCCGATCCATGTGACCGCCGCTACCATGACCGCGCACAACTCTCCGGCCGTCGCTTTGTATGAAGGCAACGCTCGCCTGTGGCAGGACGCAAATATCATTGAGGCCCCGTCCATCCAGTTCGACCGTGATCATCGTTCCTTGGTGGCCGAGGGTACCTCGGCCCAACCGGTCTCAACCGTGCTGGTTCAGGAGAAATTGGGACCGCCCGACAAAGTTCCGGCAGATCAGCCCCGCAGGTCCGAAACCAAGGGCGAAGATAAAACGAATAAAAAATCTAGCGGAAAATTTAGCGAATCCAGTCCCATCACGATGACCGCTGCGCGTCTGACCTATTCTGATGGGGAGCGACGTGCTCACTACGAAGGCGGCGTTACCGCCAAAGGCAATCTGTTTCAAGCTACGGCGAACGAGATGGATGCTTACCTCCTACCAAGGAGTCAAACCTATAACAATCAATCATTTAGCGGTCCAGGTCGACTGGAT
The DNA here is from genome assembly GCA_049515395.1 of Candidatus Sulfotelmatobacter sp. Classification (GTDB taxonomy): domain Bacteria; phylum Acidobacteriota; class Terriglobia; order Terriglobales; family Acidobacteriaceae; genus Sulfotelmatobacter. The sequence goes on from JBEKUD010000025.1 coordinate 20,541, forward strand.
CGCATGGTGGCCCAAGGCCACGTCGTGGTTCAACAACCCGCCCGCCACGCCGACGGCCAGATCCTGGTTTACACCGCCTCCGACGACAAGTTTGTCCTCACCGGGGGACCGCCTAGCATTTTTGATGCCGAACGAGGCAAGATTACCGGGGTTTCGTTGACTTTTTTTAGGGGCGATGATAGGGTGCTCGTAGAAGGCGAAGCAAGTACTCCTGTGGTAACACAAACGCGAGTGGCCAGATAAATGGCAAGATAAATGCGTACCCTAGCCACGGAAGAGATTGGCAAATCGTACCGCGGCCGACGTGTTGTGAATGGTGTCAGCCTGCGCGTTGAGCAGGCGGAAGTTGTTGGATTATTAGGTCCTAACGGCGCAGGCAAGACAACTACGTTCTACGCCATCGTTGGTCTGATCCCCCCTGATACTGGCCGCGTGCTGTACGACGGTCAGGACATCACTGACGTTCCCATGTACCTGCGGGCTCGCCAGTATGGCATCAGCTATCTCCCTCAAGAAGCTTCGGTATTTCGAAAACTCACGGTTGAGGAAAACATCCTCGCAGTGTTAGAGGCGCAGCCAATGTCGTGGCATGAGCGCCGCGAGAAGATGGAGAAATTTATTGATGAACTTGGCTTGGAACACATACGGCAAAATCGGGGCTATGCCCTTTCCGGTGGCGAGCGCCGCCGCGTGGAAATCGCCCGCTGCCTGTGTATCAATCCAACGTTCATCTTGCTCGACGAACCTTTTTCCGGCATCGATCCGATCGCGGTTCTCGATCTGCAGAAAATCATCAGCAGCCTGCGGGCCAGCGGGATCGGAGTGCTGATCACGGATCACAACGTGCGCGAGACGCTTTCCGTAACCGATCGCGCCTACATCATCGACGACGGCAGAATTTTCCGTCACGGCAAGCCCGAGCAACTGGCCGGCGATCCTGAAGTTCGTCGGGTCTATCTCGGGGAAAGCTTTTCCCTGGTGTGAAAGGGAGTGTTCCGTGCTCAGTGTGTCAGTGGTCAGTTGTCGAAAAGTAGCGGACAACTCGATCCACGACTTAGCACTGACCACCAGCCACTGATTACTGATTTTTATGGTTTTGCTGCAACACAAATTAAGCGTCAAACTATCGCAACGCCAGATCCTCACCCCGGGCCTGGTCCAGATGGTCTCCGTCCTCGCGCTCAACAAGCTTGAGCTCAAGGACATGATCAATGCCGAGATGGTTGAGAATCCGGTTCTCGAAGAGCTCGAAGAATCGGTTCCATTGATTGACGAAGTTGGTCGCAAGGAAGAAGATCGCGACCGTGCCACCTCCAAGACTTCCACCGAAGAAGCCCCCATCACCGCTGAAAAGAAGGATCCGTTCGAAGAAATCGATTTCGGTTCTTTCTTTCAGGACTATCTCGATCCCGGCTATCGTACCCGCGGCGAGATGGAGGAGATCGAACGCCCCTCGTTTGAGAACTTCCTTTCCAAGCCGACCACCCTTACGGACCATCTTGCCTGGCAGTTGGGTGCCTTGAGCTTGCGTCGTGAAGTCCGCGAAGCCGCCGAACAGATCCTCGGCAACCTCAACGAGGACGGCTATCTGATTGCCAGCGACGAAGAAATGCTGGGCGTGGCCCCACCCACCACCCCAGAGGCCGACGCTCTCGCCGCCCGAAACATTGTCATGGAGGCCGAAGCTTTAGGTTTGGAGGAAGCCGCTCTCGACGACGCGGTCACTGCTGACGATCTGCTGGACCTCTCGGACCCTAGCACGGCAGGGTTATCGAGCATGAATGGCATCGCCGGAGATTCCGCAGTCGAGGCGAATGAGAGTCGCCCCGCACTCGCTCCGCCGGAAAGTTCTTTCCATTCGTCCAATGGAAATGGAGCCACGGCGGTTACCTCCGCTTCTGAGGCAGGCGCTAGCTCTCCTTCCGCCTCCGCTCTTCCCCGCTCCCCTTACACCGCTGGATTTTCTGCCTCAGATTTGCATGAAGCCCTCGAAGTGGTTCGTCAACTCGATCCTCCCGGCATAGCTTGTCGCAATCTCCGCGAATGCCTGTTGCGTCAGTTGCAATATCACCAGCAACAACTCGTGCTCCATAAGAACGGAGAGAAAAGCGGTAACGGCACCGCCCAGGTTTTGCAGGATGCCATCGCCATCGTCGATCAACATCTGCGCGCCGTGCAGAACAAGCAGCACAAAGAAATTGGCAAGGCCATCGGACGACCTTACGAAGCCGTTCAGCATGCCCTCGACTACATTCGCACTCTCGATCCCCGTCCCGGCCTGCAATACAACAAGGGCCAGACCCGCCTGATCGAGCCCGACGTCGCTTTCGTCAAACACGGCGACGAGTGGCTGGTGCTCATGAACGACGATGACCTGCCCCAGCTTCGCCTGAATCCCGCCTACAAGAAACTGGTGACCCGCGATACCAACGACAAAAATACCCGCGACTACGTGAAGGAGCGCTACAAGAGTGCTATCCAGCTGATCAAGAATATCGAGCAACGCAAGCAGACCATCACCAAAGTCTGCTACTGCATCGTCGCCCGTCAGCAGGATTTTCTGGAAAAGGGTATTGATCACCTCAAGCCCATGATGATCAAAGAGGTCGCCGAAGAAATCGGCGTGCATCCTTCCACCGTGAGCCGCGCCGTGGCCAGCAAGTACGCGCACACGCCGCAGGGCGTCTTCGAGTTGCGCTACTTTTTCAGCGAGAGCGTGCAGGGCCCCGAGGGCGGCAATACTTCGCTGCTGATCCTGAAACGCCGCGTCAAGAAGTTAATCGACGAAGAAGACCCCAGCCGTCCGCTCACCGACGAACAACTCACCAGAATCCTGCAGTCGCAGGGGATTCAAGTCACTCGCCGCACCGTCGCCAAATATCGCGAGGACATGCGCATCCCCAGCACTCATCAGCGCCGGGTGCGGGAAGGGAGATAATGCGAAAATAGAAGATAAAAAATCAGATTGTCATCCTGAGGCCGCCGCCTTCGCGGTCGAAGGATCTGGGCGAGCCACCGCGCGCCGTCACGCGAAAGCGGGCGGGCATCAAGCGCAAGGCGAGCTTCCTTAATGTAGTGCCGATTTTCCTCGACTCAGAATTCAAGGAGGGGCGCTCATGAATGTGGACTATACCGGAAGACACTACGAAGTAACTCCTGCCATCCGTAAAGAAGTTGAGACCGGCCTCGGAAAAATCCGCAAAATTTTAGGCGACCGCTTCGAAGCCAAAGCCATCCTTGCCGTCGAAAAGCATCGTCACAAAGCCGAAATCACCATCAACCCCCGCAATGGCCCGCTCGTCGGACTGGCGCAAGCCAAAGACATGATGATCGCCGTCAGCGGCGCCCTCGACCACCTCGAAAAGCAGGCCGTAAAATATAAAACCAAATGGCAATCCAGGAAACGCGCCGCCCGCAAGAGCGCAGAAGTAAAGAAGTGGAACGGCCACTCTCCCCAGGGTGATGGAAGCGACGTTCAAACCAAAGTTGGCTTAACGGAAAAGACCGCCGTGCCGGTTGCCGTGCACCGCTATCCCCCCGTGGCGAGAACCACCGAGGTTCACCTGGTTCGCTCCGACGAAGCCGTCTCCATGCGCCCCATGACGCTCGAAGAAGCCATCAAAGAAGCCCACTTTCGCGACCGCGACGTCTTCGTCTTCCGCGATCCCAAGGGTAAAGTAATGATTCTGCACCGCACCCGCGACGGCAAAATGGAATTGATCGAAGCTCCGTAACTTCGGCATGCGGGCCTTGCGGAACCATTCCAAGCCACGCGCTGGATGAGTTCTAGAAGTCCCGTCAGCCCCGCCGCTCCCAGACCGTTGCCGAGGCCGGTGAGCAGATCAGCAGGCCAGAAGCGCGCGGCGCCCGGATGCCAGAGGGTGGCGGGGATCGCGTCTGCGCCGGGCGCCGTGGTCGTTCGGGGCAGGGTTGAATGTTTACCCGGTACTCTGATTCTTTAAGATGATTCCGGGCTGCCTACTGCATCGCGTTTGCAAGCCGGGCAGTCAATCCGCTGCAGTTTCTTTCCGCGGGTTTGATCGCGAACCTGGCTGTGGGTACACCGGCATCGGGCGAAGGCTTTGCGATGTGGAAGCTATGGAACCTTGAGAGTCTTGACCGGGATACCAAGCGGCGCCAATGCGTCTTGTATCACCTTCTCCTCGCCGACGGCGACAATCGAAGTTCGAAACGCCGGGAAATATTTCCTCGCGGAGGTCTCCACCTCGGGGGCCGTGGTATTGGAAATTTTCTGTCCATAGATTCCTATTTCCTCCGGCGGCAGGCCGTCCACCCAAAGGACGGCTAAATGATCTGCCAGCGCGGCCCTGGCCTGCAGTTCGATCGCTTCACTCCCCACGAGATAACGTTTGGCTTTAGAAAGTTCCTCGTCGGTGGGAGCGGTGGTCGCCAGCCGGTTCAGCTCGTAATCGATTTCGTTCAGCGTGGGCCCGGTGACTTCGTTGCGAACATCGGCATGCGTAATGAACACTCCCGCAGCCTGATAGGCATTCAGGTTCGAGAACGGAGAATACGTGTAGCCCTTATCCTCACGAATGTTGGACGTGAGCCTCGAACTGAAAGTGCCGCCGTAAATCGCATTCGCGACCGCCGCCGACTCGTAATCAGGGTCGCCGCGTAAGGGCCCAAAAGATCCCAGTTCGAGAGTGGTCTGAACAGAGCCGGGACGCGGTACCACAAAAACGGCGTGTTCCGGCATGCTTGAGCGATGTTGGGGCGCAGGGAGCGGCGATTCGTTCGGCGCTTTCCATGCAGCAAATTTCGTCTTCACCAGTTCCATCATTCCCGCGTCATCGAAATCCCCGACCGCAACCAGAATCGCTTGATCCGGCCGGGAACGTTCTGCGAAGATCCTGCGAAGGTCGGCAGAAGTAGAAGCCGCAACGGATTCCTGTGTGGGGGAGGTCACGTGATAGGGATGATCTCCGAAAAGAACTTTCGCCATGGCGCGGGTTGCGAGGAACGATGGCTCCGACTCACTCTGCTGAAGCGAGTCCGCTAGGTTGCGCTTGGCAAGTGCCACTTCCGCATCCGGAAAAGTGGCGTTCTGCAAAATGTCGGACAGGAGTCGAATACCTGCCTCCATTCTTGATGCCAGAACAGCAGTGGAGACTTCGACGAAGTCCTTTTTGGCCGCGGCGGTCAGATCTCCACCCGCCGCTTGAAGTTCCTGGGCAATCTGCTTTGCGGTACGCGCTTTGGTTCCCTGGTCGATGGTCTTCGACAGCAACTCAGAGATGCCGGGTCGGTCCGCTGGATCTGCCGCGAAACCACCGCGCACCGCGACCGTAAACGCAACTTTTGGGAACCCAGGTTCAGACACGAGCCACACCGTTAGTCCATTGTCGAGCTGCGCAGAGTGGGTGGAAGGGGGAGGGAGCGGCTTCTCGGCTCCGTAAGGCGGAAGGTCCCTGGGCATCGGAACTTCCTTCTGCGCAAAACTCGATGAGGCAAAGAAAAGGATGGCGATGGCGATTCTCAGCGTGTTCATTGTCCTGCTCCCTGCTTTTTCTGGGGTGGGGCATCGCCCGATGCTGGCACTCGATTCATCACGGTGCGGTTCGCACGCACCAAGTACTTGGCGGCGAAGGCTCGAATCTGGGCGGGCGTAACCTTGGCCAAGTCTTCTGGAACTTGATAAACCAGATCGAAGTTGCCGTCGAAAAGCACGGCGTGCGAAAGCGCCGAGGCTCGACTGATTGGAATTTCGAGCTGATCGTACCAATCGGATCGCATTTTGGCGACGATTCGATCCAAGTCCTGCTGACTTGGCCCTTTGTCGATAAGCTCCTTGATGGTGGAATCGTAAGCCGCAAGGAGTTGATCTTCCGAAATGTTCGGCGGGTAAACGATGAACGACGTCAGGAGCGTCGGCCCGTTGAATTCGTACGGCGTGCCCAGCGGCCAATTCAGGCCACCGTCCACCGACAGCGCAACCTGCTTCTCCTTGACGAGAGCTTGATAGAACCGCGATGCCTGGCCGTTGTGCAGGAGTTCACCGGTTACGGCGGCGGCCAGCGCGTCGGGGGAGTGCCGCGGAGGCATGCGGTAGCCGACGGCGAGCGCCGGAACTTTGGCCAGTTGGTCAGGCGCAGAGGCCCGCCGCTCGGATTTTTGAGGAGGCTCCTCAACGTTCGGTCGGGGCGGAGTCTGGCGCACGGGGATGGCGGCAAAGTATTTTTCCGCCTTCGCGAAGATGTCATCGGGCTGCACATCGCCCACGACCGCAAGAACAGCGTTGTTGGGAGCGTAATACTGCTCGTAGAATGTTTGGACGTCTGCGATTTTGGCGGCGTCGAGATCCTTGAACTCGCCATAGAAATTGTGCGCGTTGGGATAAGTGTCGAAGGCCTTTCCGGGCAGATCGATCGCAAAGAAAAGTCCGTAAGGACGATTGAGAACGTTGACCCGGACCTCTTCTTCCACAACGTTGCGTTGATTCTCCAGATTCTTGGCAGAGAAATCCAGGGTCTTCATGCGGTCGGCCTCAATCCACAGCACCGGATCGAGTGCTGAAACCGGAGCGGTCTCGATATACTCGGTGAAATCGTAACGAGTGTCGCCGTTCAGGTCTCCACCACCACCTTCAATCGCGCGCATCAGCACTCCTTTGGGCGCGTTAGGAGTGCCTTCAAACATCATGTGCTCGAACAGATGGGCGAATCCAGTGCGTCCTTCCGGCTCCAGACGGAAACCGATTCCGTAGCTGACGCATAGCCCGAAGGTCGGCGCAGAGTGGTCTTCGGAAACCACCACGATCAATCCATTTGCCAACTTCTTCATCGAGCTGGGCGCCTTCCACTGCTGGGCCGCAAGTGGGACTTGCAAACTGGCGATCAGTAACAGCAGACCGCAAAGCTTGAACTGGAATCGCTTCATAGTTGTTCGCCACTCCTGAGGCGCTCGCCGGAGGCGGTTTCTAATGGCCTGGGGTCGGTTGCACGATGCGATGAAGATGAATTCGGGGATTTTTCCTGATCCATGAAACGGCAGCCATTCTACACCGGTGCCGCGCTCGCGAGGATTATTTCGATCACAAGACAGCGTGTATGCTGGTGGGCGACCGCGGACGGGCTGTGGCATGCGATTCGCCCATACGAGACGATAAGGTACTGTCGAATTTATGCTGATCCATCCTGATCGTATGTTTCCGGCCGAGCCGGGCACGCGGAAGGTAGCCAGAGCGCTCTACGAGTCTGTACAAACGTTGCCCATTGTTAGTCCTCACGGGCATACGCAAGCGGCGTGGTTTGCGAGAAACGATGCATTCCCCGATCCGGCGAAACTTCTGGTGCAGCCCGACCATTACATTTTTCGAATGCTCTACAGCCAAGGCGTTTCCCTGGAGGAGTTCGCAATCGGGCAGCCGGAGTTGAAGGATGCGCGGAAAGTCTGGCGCATCTTCGCGAGTCATTATTCCTTCTTCCGCGGCTCGCCCACGCGGTTGTGGTTGGACTATGTTTTCCAGGAGCTTTTCGGACTCGAGGAGCGGCTGTCGGAAGCGACTGCGGATCTTTACTTCGAGACGATCTCAGAAAAGCTGCGGACGCCGGAGTTCCTGCCGCGCGCGTTGTACGATCGGTTCAATTTGGAGGTACTGGCCACTACGGATTCTCCGCTCGACTCTCTTGCCGATCACAAGGCCATCCGCGAATCGAACTGGAGGGCAAGAATCCTGCCGACCTTCCGGCCCGACCCGGTTGTCGATCCTGAGTTTTCCGGGTTTTCCGAAAATGTGGCGAAGCTCGGCGAGAGGACTGGAGAAAACAGTGCAACCTGGAGGGGATACTTGAACGCGCTCCGAGCGACGCGTCTTCATTTTCGCGAACTCGGATGTACCGCAACCGACCACGGCCATCCGACTGCGCGAACCGCGAATCTTGCGGCAACAGAGGCCAGGGAACTGTTTCGTCGCGTGATTGCGCGGACCGCCGATACCCAACAGCAAGAACTCTTCCGTGCTCAAATGCTGACGGAAATGGCGCGGATGAGCATCGAAGACGGGTTGGTGATGCAGATTCACCCAGGCAGCGCGCGCAATCACAATCGCAAGCTCTTTGAGCGATACGGCCGCGATGTGGGCGCTGACATTCCGATGCCGACAAATTATGTGGACGCACTTCGCCCGTTGCTCGATCAGTTCGGCAACGAGCGCGATCTGACGATTATCCTGTTCACGCTCGACGAGTCTACCTACAGCCGTGAATTGGCGCCGCTGGCGGGGCACTATCCGTGCCTAAGGCTGGGGCCACCGTGGTGGTTTCACGACAGCCCGGAGGGGATGATGCGTTTCCGCGAGCGCGTGACGGCGACGGCGGGCTTTTACAATACCGTGGGCTTCAACGACGATACGCGGGCCTTCCTGTCCATTCCAGCGCGCCATGATATGGCGCGGCGTATGGATTGCGCCTTTCTGGCGAAGCTGGTCGCGGAGCATCGACTGGAGGAAGAAGAGGCTTTCGAAGTGGCGCAGGACCTTGCTTATCGGTTGGTAAAAAAAGCGTATCGACTGTAGAAATGCGGCGTGGCGGATCAGACAGTTTACGAAAATGAGAACGGCGCGTCTTCCGGTGATCCATTGGGGCGCGTGCGCTGGACGGTCTGCGCCATGCTGTTTGTCGCCACTTCGATCAATTACATGGACCGACAGGTAATCGCGATCCTCAAGCCCACACTCGAGCACAGCATCGGCATGACGGAGGTAAGTTACGGCTACATTGTGGATGCCTTCCAGATCGCTTACGCCATTGGCCTGCTCGCCGCTGGTCGGCTGATCGATAAGCTGGGCACGCGCATCGGTTACATGCTGGTGATGGCGGTGTGGAGCATTTCCGCGATGGGCCACGCGCTCGCCAGTACCGTGCTGGAGTTCGGATTCGCGCGCTTTTTTCTCGGACTCGGAGAATCCGGCAATTTTCCCGCCGCCATCAAAACCGTAGCGGAGTGGTTTCCGCAGAAGGAACGCTCGCTGGCTACGGGCATCTTCAACTCGGGAGCAAATGTTGGAGCGATTCTGGCTCCGGCGATTGTTCCCTGGGTGACGCTGCGATTTGGATGGCACGCGGCCTTTCTGACTACTGGCTTTTTCAGTGTGCTCTGGATTCTGTGGTGGCTCCGTTATTACCGCAGGCCCGCCGATCACGCCACGCTTACCGGTCAGGAGCTGAGGCACATCTACCAGGAGGCGGCTATGGACCTGGGACCGTCCTTGCCCTGGCAACGATTATTGAGATGCCGCCAGACATGGGGCTTTTCAATCGCGAAATTTCTCACCGATCCGATCTGGTATTTCTATTTGTTCTGGCTTCCGTCTTACTTTAGCGCGAAGTTTAATCTGAACCTCTCGCACCTCGGGCTGCCACTCATCATTGTTTATAACGTGTCGGCCGTTGGCAGCATCGGCGGAGGATGGTTGCCGGCGCCTTTCCGGCGGCTGGGACTTTCCTCGAACTACGCCCGGCTTGCCGCCATGCTTATCTGTGCTTTCCTGGTGGTTCCGATCTACACAGCATCCAGTGTCAAGTCGGTGTGGAGCGCGATTGCGCTGATCAGCGTGGCCGCGGGCGCACATCAAGGCTGGTCAGCGAATCTTTTCACCACATCCTCGGATATGTTTCCGCGCAGCGCGGTGGGGTCGGTGGTCGGCATCGGCGGCATGGCGGGATCCATGGGCAGCGCACTTTTTGCATTCTTCGCGGGCCACATTCTGCAGCTCACACACAGCTACGCCAGCTTGTTCGGCATCGCTGCCAGCGCGTATCTGTTGGCTCTGGTGATTCTGTGTCTGCTCGCTCCCGGATTGCAGAAGGTAGAGCTCGGCGCATGAGGAAATGCGAGTGGTGGACACGATGAAACAGGATTCATCAAACCAATGACGGCAAACATTTTTAGCCTCGAAGGCAAGACCGCCGTGGTTATCGGCGGAACTTCCGGGATCGGACGCATCTTGAGCCTCGGACTCGCCGATGCCGGAGCCGATGTCATCGCCTCCGCGCGTCAGCCGGGGCAAGTCGAAGAAACTGCGGTCGAGATCGAGCGTCGTGGACGTCACACTGTGCGCCAGTGCTCGGATGTGCGCCAGCGGGCATCGCTCGAACAACTACTGGCGGCCTCACTCAAGCAGTTCGGCAAAGTCGAAATCCTTGTAAATTGCGCTGGGAAAATGAAACGCATGTCAACGCTTACCATGCCGGAGGCGGAATGGGACGACATCCTGGATACGAATCTCACCGGCACGCTGCGCGCCTGCCAGATCTTTGGCGAGCACATGCTCGAGCGTGGCTATGGCCGCATCATCAACATTGCTTCGCTCAATAGCTTCGTCGCTCTCAACGAGGTTGCTGCGTACGCGGCCAGCAAGGCAGGTGTTCTTTCGCTCACACGCTCCCTTGCCGTGGAGTGGGCAATGAAGAGTGTTACGGTGAACGCCATCGCGCCCGGTGTCTTTCATACAGCGCTGAATGCAGATTTGCTCGACCACACTGCACGCGGGCGCGAACTGCTGATGAGGACGCCGATGGGCCGCTTCGGCAAGCTCGAGGAACTTGTTGGGGCTGCCGTCTACCTTGCTTCCGATGCCGCTTCCTTTGTTACCGGACAAACTCTGGTCGTCGATGGAGGATTTCTGTCGAGCGGTGTCAACCAATAGCCCGGCGGACGAAACCCGAGGGCCTACAATGATCGAACGTCGTCGAAAAAAGGTCCAGGTGCTGGAGGGGACTGCATGGGGTGCACAAGACGCAGGCTGCTGGGAGGCTTCGGATGGGCAGGGCTTGGGGCTGCGATGATGGCACTGGTCAAGAAAACCGCGGCATCCGCGCGGATGGACCCATTCGCGGCGGGAACGGGGACGTGTCCCTTCCGGCTATCGGTGATCAATGACGAGATCACGGAGGATTTCGAGAAAGCATGCCAGATTGTGTCCGGCGATTTCGGTCTGGGTTGGATTGAGCTGCGCTCGATGTGGAACAAAAACGTAACCGAACTCGACGGGAAACAAGTTGAGGATGCGCGGAAGATTCTGGCGGAACACAAACTGCGAGTTACCGATATTGCCAGCCCGCTGTTCAAGACAGATTGGCCTGGGGCTCCGCGGTCGTCGCAGAGCGAAACCCGCGACCGGTTTCATGCGGACTTTGACGCTAGTGCGCAGGATAAGCTGCTCGAGCGGTGCGTCTCGCTCTGCAAATCTTTCGATACAGACCGGATTCGCTGTTTCGACTACTGGCGACTGGACGAGCAGAAGCCGTATCGGACGGCGATCAATTCCAAACTGCAGCAAGCCGCGGAACGCTGCGCCCGAGAGAACATCATCCTACTGCTCGAGAACGAAATGTCGTGCAATACCGCAACGGGAGAAGAATCCTCTGCCGTGCTGAAGGCGATTCCAAACAAAAACTTCATGTTGAACTGGGATCCGGGCAATGCCGCCGCCATCGGAAGCACGCCCTATCCGACTGGCTACGAGTTGCTGCCGAAAGATCGCGTCGGGCACTGCCACTGTAAGGACGTGGTGAGGAAGCCGGATCACAAATACGATTGGGCTCCCGTCGGCAGCGGCATGGTGGATTGGGTTGGGCAATTCCAAGCTTTGCAGCGCGACGGCTTCCGCTACGGGTTGAGTCTTGAAACCCACTGGCGGGGCGCAGGGACACCCGAAGCTTCCACGCGGATCAGTATGGATGGACTCAAGAAAACGCTGACGAAGGCCGGGGTTTCCTGCGGATCTGGAGGCGGTTTTTCAACCGCCGCAAACGAGAACACCCAGCGATAAGGAGAGATGATGGTTACACGACGCGAATTTCTCGATGGCCTTGCGGTGGGCGCGGCAGGGCTCGCCGTGGGAACTACGGCGAAAAGCTATCGCCAGATTCTTGGTTCGAACGACCGCGTCACCTTCGCCGTGATTGGGTTGAATGGGCGCGCTTACGCTCATCTCTCTTCGCTCAAAGCGAATCAGAGTGCCGCCCGCATCTCGCATGTCTGCGATGTGGACGGCAACATTCTCAAGAAGTTCAGGGAGAGTGCGCAGCGCGAGATGGGCGAAGCTCCTGCAGCGGAGAAGGACTTTCGCAAGATTCTCGAACACAAGGATGTGGACGCCATCACGATTGCCACGCCCGATCACTGGCATGCGCCGATGGCCATCGCCGGATTGCAGGCGGGCAAGCACGTTTATGTGGAGAAGCCATGCAGCCACAATCCTGCCGAAGGCGAGATGCTGGTGCAGGCGCAGCAGAAGTACGGAAAACTCGTGCAGATGGGCACGCAGCAGCGCTCATCGCCACACAGCATTGAGATCGTCGACAAGATTCGCCAAGGCATGATCGGCAGGCCATACTTCGCGAAATCCTGGTATACCAACACGAGGAAGTCGATTGGAGTCGGAACCGAAGTGCCGGTCCCGCCGCAGCTTGATTGGGAGCTATGGCAGGGGCCGGCTCCGCGACGGCCGTATAAAGACAACCTGCATCCCTATCACTGGCACTGGTTCAGGATTTACGGCACGGGTGAAACCCTTAATAACGGAACGCACGAGGTGGATGTCTGCCGCTGGGCGCTGGGCGTCGATTATCCGAAACGGGTCACTTCATCAGGCGGCCGATACCAATGCAAAGACGACTGGCAGTTTTACGACACGCTGGTGACAAGCTTCGAATATGACGACGCCATGATTTCGTGGGAAGGGAAGAGCTGCCAGGGGATGAAGTACTACGGGCGCGATCGTGGTTCCACCATCATGGGAACTACTGGTACGGTGCTGGTCGATCGCGATGGGTACGAGATTTACGACCTTAAGGGAAATAAGACGAATGAATTGAAGGTTGGCAATACGACTTCCTCCGCCGATCTGATCGGCCGGGACTCCATGACGGACGCTCATTTCGCGAACTTCATCGCGGGAATTCGTAGGGGCGAGAAACTCAACTCGCCAGTCTCGGTGGGCAACGTTGCGGTCACCATGCTGCAGCTTTCCAACATCGCATGGGAAGTCAATCGGGAGTTGCATCTCGATACGAAAGACGGACGGATTCAGGGCGACGCGGAGGCGATGAAGATGTGGGGGCGCGAGTACCAAGAAGGTTGGGCGCCACATGTCTAGGCAAACCGCAATCTCCCGTCGCGATTTCGTTTGCGCCGGCGCAATGCTTGCAGGGTCGCTGGCTGCTCCGGGCTGCGGCTTGGCCCTCTCTCAGGAACCGCCGGCATCCGACGAGCTTTCGCCGATTCGTCTGGGCCTGGCCAGCTACACATTCCGCGATTTCACGCGCGCGCAGTTGATCGGCTTCATGAAGCAGCTCAATGTTTTCGCGCTGAATGCGAAGGATGTAAAGGATCATCTGCCAATGGACGCGCCGCAAGAGTCGGCTGCGCTTGCGGACTATGCCGCGGCGGGGATTCAGCTTCACGCTGCCGGCGCCATTTATTTCGCCAAGGATAAGGATGAAGATGCTGACCTACGGTCGAAGTTCGAGTACTGCAAGCGCGCCGGTATTGGCGTCATTGTGGCGGGCGACCCTGCGCCGGAAGCTCTGCCCCGAATGGAGAGATTCGTCAAGGAGTACAACATTCGCATCGCGATCCACAATCACGGGCCTGAAGATAAGTTGTGGCATTCTCCGTTGGATGTGTTGAAGGTGGTGAAGGAGATGGACCCGCGCATCGGATGTTGCATTGACGTCGGGCATACGGTTCGCGCCGGCACGGATGTGGTACAGGCGATCCAGGAAGCAGGTCCCAGGCTGTTTAACGTACACATGAAAGATCTCACGAATTTCGAGAGCAAGGAAAGTCAGGTCGCCGTGGGAGAGGGCATCCTGCCGGTGCGAAAGATGTTTGAGGCTCTCATGGCGACGAGGTACGAAGGCTTCGTCGATCTGGAATATGAGATCCATCCCGACGATCCGATGCCGGGTGTTATCTCGAGTTTTGCCTACATGCGAGGGGTTTTGGCTGGCATGGGACTCGGCAAGAACTGAAGGACTCGGTTCCCCAGGGTTTTCGTTGACGCCTTCCAACTCAACCGAAGCCGAGCACTGGATGCGGTACGTACGGTTCTTCGAGAGAAGAAATTTCTTCAGCCGTCAAGCGCAGTGAGAGCGCCGCTACCGCGTCCTGAAGATGATGCAGGTTGGTTGCGCCAACAATCGGCGAAGTGATGACCGGCTTGCTGAGCAGCCAGGCTAGAGCGAGCTGAGCGCGTGGAGCGCCGCGCCGCTTCGCGACTTCACCAAGACGGTCTACGACCTTGTGGTCAGCTTCCTCGGTCTCGGAGTACAGGGACTTTCCGAACTGATCCGTCTCGCAGCGTTTGGTGCTTTCGCTTTTCCACGGGCGCGCGAGGCGGCCGCGTGCCAGAGGACTCCACGGAATCACGCCGATACCCTCAGACTGGCATAGCGGAATCATCTCACGTTCCTCTTCACGATTCATCAGGTTGTAATGATCCTGCATGGAAACGAAACGAGTCCAGCCGTGAAGGTCAGCCAGATATAGAGCCTTTGTGAACTGCCACGCGTGCATGGAAGACGCGCCCAGGTAGCGCACCTTTCCGGATTTCACAACATCATGCAGCGCCTCGAGGGTTTCTTCGATCGGGGTTTCGGAATCCCAGCGGTGAATCTGGTAGAGATCGACATAGTCGGTCTGCAAACGGTGCAGGCTTTGGTCAAGTTCATAAAAGATGGCTTTGCGAGAAAGCCCTCGGCCGTTCGGTTCGTCGCGCATCACGCCGTGGACCTTGGTGGCAATCACAACGGCTTCGCGGCGAACGTTGGCTTTCAGGAATCGTCCAAGCACCTCTTCGCTGGCTCCGCCGGAGTAGACGTTCGCTGTGTCAAAAAAGTTGATCCCAAGCTCGATCGCCTGTCGAAAGAAGGGCTCGCTATCTTGTTCGTTCAGAGCCCAGGCATGGCTGCCGGGTTTCGCTTTTCCCGCAACCGGCGCTCCATAGCTCATACAACCGAGACAGATGCGGGAGACTTTGAGGCCGGTTTTGCCGAGATTGACGTAATCCATTGCGTCTCCTGAGGGGCACGGACGTCTTGGACGAATATGGTCCGCGGAGATGTGCTTCTTCTCGATAAGAGCACCTTGCGGTCAGGAACGATTCAACATCTGCCAGATTCAGATCAGATCAATGATCGTCGGGGAGCCACGATCGTCGGGGAGCCACACGATGCAAATTTTGCCGTGGAATCGCGAGGACATCGGGACTATCGTAGGGTCGTTACTCCTGGAGGCGCCGTGAGCAAACATTCATCCAAGATCTCATCGAGCAGCAGTTCGAACAGCAATCGACGAACTTTTCTTAAAGCGGGCGGAATCATGGGCGCTGCCGTTCTCGGCTCGGCCGCCCTGCCCGACGTCGTAAGCGGCCAGTCAACTGCCTTTTCCCGCGCTGCAAGCGCAGACTCCATGCCGACTCGGAATCTGGGAAAGACCGGATACAAGGTGGCCATTTTTAGCCTAGGAGGTCAAGGTTCCATCGAGAAAGCTAACAACGAAGCCATCGCCGTTCCCATCATCGAGAGAGCCCTTGACCTTGGCGTCAATTACATCGATACCTCTTCAATCTATGGTGGCCCCGATCGCTGGAGCGAGCAATATGTCGGCAAGGTAATGAAGCGCCGCCGCAAGGAAGCGTTTCTGGCAACCAAAACCAAGGAGCGGACGCGCGACGGATCCCTGCGCATGATCGAAGTCTCGCTCAGGTTGTTGCAGACCGATCACGTTGACGTCTGGCAACTGCACGATGTCGGAACCATGGCAGACATCAACGAAATATTTTCCAAGGGCGGAGCCATGGAGGCGTTGTTGCAGGCTCGCGAGCAGAAAATTGTGCGCTATCTCGGCATCACCGGGCATTACCGGCCGGACGCTCTGATGGAGGCAATTCACCGCTATCCATTCGACACGATTCTGATGGCAGTGAATGCCGCCGATCCGCATCACTACAGCTTCTCCGAACAACTTTTGCCCTTGGCCGTCGAGAGGCAGATGGGCATCATTGGAATGAAAGTTCCGGCGCGCGGACGCATCCTGTCTTCGTGGACACCGCCGCCGATTGAGCAGCAGAAGCGTTCATGGGAAGGGATGGTGCTGGCGCCGACGGCGGGAACTCTCGATATGCGCCAGGCGATGTATTATTCGCTTTCTCTCCCGGTCAGTACCGTCATCATTGGCTGCGATTCAATCGCGCAACTTGAACAGAACGTGCAACTGGCGCGTGAGTTCACGCCACTCAACCAACCGCAGATGGCGGCGCTCGCGGAGAAAGCGGAGCCGGTGTCAAAGCAGTCGCTGTTTTTTCGCTTTTATGACAGGGCCTAGTTGGGGCGAGAGGAGGGCTCGGATGAGGGCTCCGTGCTCGTGTGCGTCTTGATGCGTCACGTCCTAAAGCCGTGACAAAACGCATCGCGTCCGGCGACAGCAGCAGATACTATTGCTGAATCGTCGTATCCGTGCCGGCTGGCTTCTGCGCCACCTGTCCCGGGCTTGGCAATTGAGAACGATCCCACCCGCCTCCCAAAGCCTCGACCAGTGCGACTGCGTCGGTCATCTCCTGTACCTGAAGACTATTCAGAGTCTGCAAGTCTGTTAGCACTGTGGTTTGCGCGATCAACACGTCGACATAGGGATCGATACCCGTCTCATATCGGGCTTCTTCGAGCTGGAGATACGTTTGAGCGGAATTTACTGCCTGTTGCTCTTGCTGGATCTGCTTGGAGAGAATGCGCACTTCCGCAAGCGCATCCTCCACTTGCTGGAATGCGGTGAGCACAGTTTGCCGGTACGCGGCCAGATCCGCGTTGTAAGTGGCTACGTATTGCTGGACGGTCGCGCGGCGCAGACCCGCGTCGAAGATGGTTTCTGAAAGCGATGTGCCAACGGACCAGAAGCGGCTCGGCCAAGAGAGCCAGTTGCCGATGGCTGAACTCTCAAACCCGCCCTCCCCGGTCAAACTCAAGGCCGGATAATAAGCGGAATGGGCAATGCCGATGGCCGCATTGGCGGCAGCCATCGTCCGCTCGGCGGCAGCAACGTCGGGACGCCGCTCGAGCAATTCTGACGGCACTCCCACCGGAATCGGAGGCGGAGCCACCACCATCGGCTTGACGGGAATGGAGAAACCGGTCGCTGCCTTGCCCACGAGCATTGCGATGGCATGCTCGTACTGCGCCCGCGCGATCGCTACGTTGGTTGCTCCCGCCTGCGCGCTTTGCAGCGTGGTTTCAGCTTCGACAACCGAGATTTCATTGGTAATGCCGGTTTGATAGAGCGAACGGGTCAGTGCAAGCTCTTTCTGATCGGCCTCCACGGTTTCGTTGTAAAGTCTTTGCAGCTCGTCCTGGCCGCGAATTTCGAAAAAATATTCGGCCAAGGCCGCTTGCTCGGTCAGGCGCTCGTTCTCAAGCTCCGCTGCACTGACCTGGGCGGAGTATTGGGCCAGTCGCACGGTGTTGCGAACTTTGCCCCAGAGATCCGGCGCCCAGGACGCTTCCAGCGGCAGCGTATAGATCGTGCTTTGCGGCGTGAAGGAAGTGCCAGTGCCGCTCGCACTTACGGTGGTACTCCCATTCAGATTCGTCGATAGACGAGAGTGGCTGACGGAAGGTGCAGCGGATAAGGTCGGGAAAAACTGCGAACGGGCCTCGCGCACCACGGCGCGGGCTTCCATGAAGTTCTCGAAGTATTGCTTGATGTTTTGGTTGTTGATGTTCAGTTGTTCCTCGAGGGCGTTCAGTTCGGAGTCGTTGAAGATCTCCCACCATTTGCCGCGCAGCGTGGCATCGGCCGGCTGTGCCACCGTCCATGGTCCATGGTCCTGAAACTGCGTGGTGGATTCCTGGTAAGCGGGCGCGGGTGCCTGGGGCGCCGGAGGATGGTATTTCGGTCCTACGACACAGCTTGATGACAGCAAGAAGATCGCGAGTGCGCCGAGCCCAATTGAGCCGTCCACCAGTTTTCGCGGGAAGATCGTCATCACGTGATTCCTCATCAACCCTTCCTCTCAGTACGCAATTCAGTTCACCGTATGACGCAGCCTAAGTAGCCTCCGGTGCCGGGGAGGAAAAACTGCCGTGTGGCTTCCCCTGAAGCTTGAGCCGCAAGCGATCGAGGAACAGGTACACCGCCGGAGTGGTATAGAGCGTGAGCATCTGGCTCACGATCAATCCACCTACGATTGTGATTCCGAGCGGTCGGCGCAGCTCCGAGCCTGTGCCGGTGCCGAACGCCAGTGGGAGGGCGCCGAACAAGGCCGCCATTGTGGTCATCAGAATCGGACGGAAACGCAGCATGCAGGCTTCGAAGATTGAGTCCGCCGGGCTCTTGCCCTCCTGCCGTTCGGCGACCAGCGCAAAGTCGATCATCATGATGGCATTTTTCTTCACGATGCCGATCAGCAGCACTATTCCGATGATGGAAATTACATTCAGGTCAATCTTGAAAAGCATGAGCGCCAGTATCGCCCCCACGCTGGCGGAGGGCAGGGTTGAGATGATGGTCAGCGGATGCACCAGGCTCTCATAAAGCACTCCCAAAACGATGTAGACCGCCAACAGGGCGACCGTTACCAACGCCTTTTCGCTGTCGAGCGACTGCTGATAAGCTTGCGCGGTTCCGGCGAAAAAACCCCGCACGGTCGCAGGCGTGCCCAATCTCTGCTGCATTTCGGCGACGCGCTGCGTGGCGTCGCTCAAAGATACCCCGGGCGCCAGATTGAAGGACACGGTTACGGAAGGAAACAATCCCGTGTGATTTACGGCAAGAGGCGTGGTGTTGGCTTGGGCGTTGGTAACGGTGACGAGAGGCGCATTGCCGCTGCCGGGCACGTTGCCGCTCGCCGAGGCGCCACCGGTGGTGCGTAGATAGATATGCTTCAGGCCTTCCGGACTCTGCCAGTATTGAGGAGCCACTTCGAGAACCACGTAATATTGGTTCAATTGGGTGTAGATGATGGAGACTTCGGCCTGACCAAATGCGGCATAGAGCGAGGAATCGAGAGACTGCGCCGTGATCCCCAGCCTCGCCGCGGTCGCGCGATTATAGGTCAGCAACTCCTCCAACCCGCCATTCTGCTGGTCCGTGTTGACGTCCTGAAAGCCGGGAAGCTTCTTCATTTCAGCCAAGAGAACGGGTCCCCATTGCGAAAGATCCTGTACGTTGTCCGACTGGATGGTGTACTGGTAAAGCGCGTTGCTCGACCGGCCCCCAATCCGCAAATCCTGAGCCGCCTGCAAGAATGCCGAAGCCACCGGCAAATGGTTCAACTTGGGGCGTAGACGATTGATGATCTGCGGAGCGCCAATCTTGCGCTCATCGAGCGGCTTCAGAGCGATGTAGATGAATCCTGTGTTCGTGGAACCGTTGCCGCCCGTGTAGGCGTTCACATTGGCAACCGCAGGATCACTCTTGATTACTCCCACGAGCTGACGGATGGAATTATCCATGGCGGGAAAAGAGGAATCCTGCGGGCCTTGTACCCCTCCCACGATTGCGCCCGTGTCCTGCTGCGGAAAGAAGCCCTTTGGAATTCTGTAGATGAGCACCCCATTCAAGACAATGGTGAGCAACAGCACTCCCAGCGTCAATGCCGAGTGATCGAGCACCCAGACCAGGCTACGGCGATACGTTTCCAGCATCCAGGCGAAGAACTTTTCGCTGAGCTGATACATCCTGCCGCGACTTTCTTTCTTCTCTTCCTTGAGCAGGTACGCGCACATCATGGGGGTCGTGGTCAAAGAGATGACCATCGATACGACGATCGCAGTGGAAAGGGTGATGGCAAACTCCCGGAAAAGACGGCCAACGATCCCTCCCATCATCAAGATGGGAATGAAAACCGCGATCAGAGAAACGCTGATCGAAAAGACGGTGAACCCGATTTCTTGCGCCCCCTTTAATGCTGCTTCGAAGGGCTTCATTCCGAGTTCCAGGTGGCGCGAGATATTCTCCATCACCACGATGGCATCATCCACCACGAACCCGGTTGAGATGGTCAGCGCCATCAGCGACAGGTTGTCGAGGCTGTAGCCAACCAGATACATCACGGCGAAGGTGCCGATGAGGGACACGGGGACGGCAACGCTCGGAATCAAGGTGGCGCGGGCGTTGCGCAGAAAAATGAAGACCACCAGGATCACCAGGGCGACCGAGATCATCAGCGTGCGCTCCACGTCGCTGACGGAGGCCCGAATGGTGGTGGTGCGGTCGAGAACAATGGTGGCGTCGATTCCCTGCGGAATGGAAGCTTTGAGAAATGGCAACTGGCCGCGAATGTTGTCGACGGTCTGAATGATGTTCGCGCCGGGCTGGCGGAAGATGATCACCGTGACCGAAGGGATGCCGTTCAGATATCCGGCGGAGCGGATGTTCTGCACGGAATCGGTAATCTGGGCAACGTCGGAGAGTCGAACGGCTGTGCCATTGTGGTAGCCGATGACGATTGGCTTGTAGTCCTCGGCCTTTGAAATCTGATCATTGGCGATGATGTCGGCGGTTGTCGAGCCATCGGAAATTTGGCCTTTGGCAATGTCAGCATTCTGCGTGCTTAAGATGGATTGAATGTTGGACAAGGTCAGGCCGTAGCTATTGAGTTGCGCGGGATTGACATCCACACGCACGGATGGCAGTGAGGCCCCGCCGACCACGACTTGTCCCACGCCTTGGATTTGGGAAAGCTTCTGCTCCATCACGGTGGAAGCTTCGTCATACAGTTTGCCGGTGTCGTATTTCTTGGAGGTTAATCCCAGAATCATGATCGGAGCGTCGGCAGGATTCACTTTCCGATAGGTGGGATTGGCGGGCAAGTTTGCCGGCAGGTAAGTGCGCGCGGCGCTGATTGCGGCCTCAACGTCGCGGGCCGCGCCGTCAATATTGCGGCTGAGATCGAATTGAATCGTGATCGATGTGCTTCCCAGCGAACTCGCGGAAGTCATCTCTGAAACCCCCGCGATGTGGCCGAACTGCCGCTCAAGAGGCGTGGCCACGGAGGAAGCCATGATCTGGGCGCTCGCTCCGGGTAATTGGGCCGAGACCGAGATCGTTGGGAAGTCAACCTGAGGCAGCGGCGAGACCGGCAACACCACAAATGCAATCGCGCCGGCGATGGCGATGGCAACGGTCAACAACGTGGTTGCCACAGGTCGCCGGATAAATAGTTCGGATGGGTTCATGACGGTTCTGCCGGTTGCGTTGTGCCGCTCGAAGTTTCGCCGGGCCGTGTTTCCGGGGAGCCTGAGCGGGAGAATCTTTGTCCCAGGTTGTCAAAGAAGATGTAAATCACGGGCGTGGTGTACAGCGTGAGCGCCTGGCTCAACAGGAGTCCGCCCACCATCGCAATCCCCAGAGGACGGCGGATCTCCGATCCGATGCCGGTGCCTAACGCAAGAGGAAGTCCGCCGAGCAACGCCGCCATTGTGGTCATCATGATTGGGCGGAAGCGAAGCAGGCTGGCTTCATAGATGGCGTCGGTGGCGTTTTTGCCGTGTTGCCGCTCTCCCTCCAGTGCAAAATCGACCATCATGATTCCGTTCTTCTTCACAATTCCTATCAGCAAGATGATGCCGATGATCGCGACCACGCTAAGATCCTGGCCGAAGAGCATAAGAGCGAGAAGCGCCCCTACTCCGGCGGAGGGAAGGGTGGAAAGAATGGTGACCGGGTGAATGAAGCTTTCATACAACACTCCCAGTACGATGTAGACCGTCACTAAAGCGGCCAGGATCAACAGAGCTTCGTTCGAGAGTGAATTCTTGAACGATGCCGCAGTGCCCTGGAAATCGGCCTGCAGGCTGGCGGGCATGTGCATGTCCTGCTGCACCCGATCGATGGCGGAAATGGCACTTCCCAATGCCGCGTTCGGAGCGAGATTGAAAGAGACGGTGACCGAAGGGAACTGCCCTTGATGGTTGATGGACAAGGCTTCGCTGGAGCGGTGGAAGTGGGTAAACGCGCTCAACGGCACGGCGTTGCTCAGCATGGTCGTCGAGCTGTTGTTTGCGGATGAGCCTAATCCGGAAGCGGTCACACTGCTGCTTGCCGCCAGTGCGTTCGTAGGAGGGGCGAGCACGGCGGCGGAAGGTGTGTACAACACCGAAGTTGTGAGTGCGTTCGATCCGGCGGAGGCAGATCCGGAGGCTGAAAACGAGTTGGAAGCGCCCGGTCCCGACGTGCCAGACGACGCGTTGGCCTGGATGTAAAGATTTTGCAGGGTACTGGGATTTTGCTGGAACTGTGGTTGGGTTTCCAGGATGACGTGGTACTGGTTGAGTTGCGTATACATCGTATTGATCTGGCGCTGGCCGAAGGCGTCATACAACGTGTTATCAATCGTGGCGGGAGCGATGCCGAGCCGCGATGCGGTGACGCGATCGATGATCAGAGAAACCGCCAGCCCCCCGGTCTGCTGGTCCGTTGCGACATCCTCAAGCTCCGGCAGACTCTGCAGCTTCGCCACAAAGCGATTGGTCCAATCATTCAGTTCGTTGGCGTCCGGATCTTCGAGCGTGTACTGGTACTGGGTGCGGCTCACCCGGTCGTCAACCGTGATGTTTTGCACCGGCTGCATGTAGAGCGAAATTCCCTGCACCTTCTGCAGGCTGGACTGAAGTCTGCGGACCAGATTGGCGGCGCTGAGATTGCGATCCGAGAGTGGCTTCAAGTTGATCGACATGCGGCCGCTGTTGAGAGTCGTGTTGGTGCCGTCCGCGCCGATGAACGAAGAAAGACTCTCCACCGCTGGATCCGCGAGAATCACCTTGGCGAGCTCCTGCTGTTTTGCCGCCATTGCCGGAAATGAAATGTTCTCCGGGGCTTGGGAAATCCCCTGAATGACCCCCGTATCCTGCACCGGGAAAAATCCCTTGGGGATCACAATATAGAGAAACACGGTGAGGAGCAGCGTGCTGAGAGCGACGAACAGCGTGATGGTTTGATAGCGCAGCACGAACTTCAAAGTCCGGCCGTAGAAGGCGATCATGCTGTCGAAGACGCGCTCCGACCACCGGTAAACGCGTCCCTGCCGCTCTTTGGGCTGATGGCGGAGAATGCGCGCTGACATCATGGGAGTGAGAGTCAGCGATACCACGGCGGAGATGACGATGGTGACCGCGAGAGTTACAGCAAACTCGCGGAACAGACGGCCCACCACATCGCCCATGAACAGCAGTGGTATGAGCACGGCAATCAGGGAAACGGTCAGCGACACGATGGTGAAGCCGATCTGTTCGGCGCCCTTCAGCGCGGCCTCCATCGGGGCTTCGCCTTCCTCGATGTAGCGCGAGATGTTCTCGATCATGACGATGGCGTCGTCCACGACAAAACCGGTGGAGATGGTGAGCGCCATCAGCGAGAGGTTGTCCAGACTGTAGCCCAACGCATACATGGCGGCGAAGGTTCCCACGAGGGACAGGGGCACGGCCACGCTCGGGATGATGGTGGCGTAAAGACTGCGCAGGAAGAGAAAAATCACCATCACGACGAGCCCGACGGTGAGCAATAATTCGAACTCGACGTCAGAGACGGAGGCTTGAATCGCAGTGGTGAGATCGGTGAGGGTGGTGACTTGAATCGAGGCGGGAAGGTTGGCTTCGAGCTGAGGCAACAGCTTCTTGATACTCTTGACCACGCTGATGGTATTGGCGCCGGGCTGACGCTGGATATTGAGGATGACAGCGGGGGTTTGATTCATCCACGCGGCCAGCTTGTTGTTCTCGACACCATCGATAATTTCGGCCACGTCGGTGAGCATGACGGGCGCGCCATTGCGGTAGGCGACCACAACATTGCGATAATCCGCGCTGCTGATCAGCTGGTCGTTGGAATCGATCTGGTAGTCCTGGCGAGGTCCGTCGAAGTTACCTTTCGCGGCGTTCACGCTGGCCTGAGTGAGAGCTGTGCGCACGTTCTCAAGATCGATCCCGTACGAGGAGAGCGCAGCAGGATTGACGCGAATGCGCACCGCCGGCTTTTGCCCACCGCTGATGCTGACCAGTCCGACTCCATTCAGTTGCGAGAGCTTCGGAGCCAGACGCGTGTCCACCAGATCTTCAACCTGCGACAAAGGAACGGAATCCGAAGTAATGGCGAGCGTGAGCACCGGCGCATCCGCGGGATTTGTCTTGCTATAGACCGGCGGCGACGGCAGGTTGGAAGGAAGATAGCTCTGGGACGCATTGATCGCGGACTGCACTTCTTCTTCGGCGACATCGATGTTCAGGCTCAGATTGAACTGCAGAACGATGACGGACGTGCCGCCCGAACTTGTGGAGGTCATCTGGCTGAGCCCTTGAAGCTCGCCGAATTGCCGCTCCAGCGGCGCGGTTACAGTAGTGGCCATAACGAGCGGGCTGGCACCCGGATAAAAGGTGAGCACCTGGATCGTCGGGTAATCGACTTCGGGCAATGCCGACACCGGCAATTGGGTGTAGGCGACGATACCGACGAGCATGATTGCCGCCATCAGCAGCGCGGTCGCGACGGGCCGCATGATGAAGGGACGGGACGGGCTCACGGAGCTTGACTCTCAGTGGAAGCAGCGGGAAGAGGCTGCTTGGAAACTACGATCTTGGAATTATTCTGCAGCTTGTCAAAACTGCTGTCCGCGACAACCTCTCCGGGGTTGATCCCCTGGACCGCGGTGTTGCCACCATTGGTTACGCCTGTCTTTATGTTACGAATCTGGGCGGTGTCATTCTGAATGACGTAAACGAACGAAGTCTGACCATTATGTTGAATGGCAGAGGTCGGGATGAGGGTCACTCCTTGCTGAGTATTTACCAGCAGCCTGGCGTTTACGAACTGGTTGGGGAACAGCGATTCGTCTTTGTTATCGAAGAGCGCCCGCATTTTTACGGTGCCAGTGGTGGTGTCGATTTGATTGTCGAAGGTCAGGAGTTTGCCGGTGGCGATTTTGGTTTGCTGCGCCCGATCGAAAGCATCTACCGTCAGCCGCTGGCCGTGCCGCGTCTGTGCCTGCACCTGAGCCAGGCTGTCTTCGGCGGCAGTGAAGATTACGGTGATCGGCTGTAATTGCGTAATCACAGCCAGGATGGTGCTGCCTGTGGACTGCACCACGTTTCCAGGATCGACCAGACGAAGCCCCACCCGTCCCGAGATCGGTGCCTTGATATGGCAGAAGGCGACTTGTACTTCGTCATACTGGACGGTGCCTTGATCATTTTTTACCGTGCCCTGATCTTGCAACACGATCTTTTCCTGGTCATCGAGTGTCTGCTTTGGAATGCTGTTCTTGGCCCACGCTTCCCGGTAACGCTCGAGGTCCATCGTGGCCTGTGCCAACACGTTCGTGTCGCGCTCGAGAGCGCCTTGCGCCTGCAGGAGTTGCGCTTGATACGGCCGGGGATCGATGTTGATCAACGGGTCCCCTTTGCGGACCAGTTGACCCTCGCGATAATGCACCTCAGTCACCATCCCGGTTACCTGGCTGGTAATCGAGGCGGTATAAACCGGGGTGACGGTGCCGATCGCTTCCAGATACACACCGATATCCCCCTTCTGCGCGGTGGCGATGGTCACTGTAACCGGGCCGGTCGCGCCGCGTCGGGACGAGGGTGCTGCTGCAGAGCTTTTGCTATCGTCGTGATTGCGGAATACCAGCAGGAGAATCACGCCTAGAAGAAGCAGCGCCAGGCCCCACCAGAGAAACCGCCGCCACGTCGGCCTTTCGGAATTTCTTGCGGGCGGCAGTTGATGCTGCGGGTCGATGGTTGTAGCCGAGGGTTTGGTTTCCATTTTCTTGCATCAGTGGACCGGGACTATAATTCGAACCGCGAACGACGCCCAGGCAATACTTCTCCGGCGCCATGTCGAAACCTGCGTGACCATCTGTCACGGGCGTGAACTTTAGAAATTGCGCGGTAATCATACACCAGTTTCTGTGCCCGAGCCTTGCCGAATAGAATCCCGGCTCGGTCGAGCAGAGCCTGCAAAGCATCCACGGTTCGGCGCCTTTTACTGGAGAACTGTTGCCGTGTTCCGGTAGCCGATGCTCATCGACGTCTTTGATTAGACACTTCCCGGTGTTAACCAAGCGTAAAGACTCGGTAACGGACGGTAAATATTCGTAACCTGGGCGCGCTGCGGATGGCGAGGGAGAGAGGTTGATCTTTCAATGGGCGTCGAGGGAAAAGGCCTGCAGCACATTGCCCGCCATCGCATTGGTGTAGCCTGGGTTTAGGCAAACCAAAGCGCTGACGATGGTCGACCCGGCGCCGTATCGAAGACGTGGTCATTGCGCGTAGCGCTTGCGGCGCAGGCGCTCGCATGTCGTTATCCGGCCGATGGCAACTGGCGCATTTCTTGGTGAAAGAGCGCCGCGCCGTCCTGTACCGGAGGAGGCTGTTGTCGTGTACAGCCCGGCAGAAAGATGCCGCCCTCCAGACACCGGAGAAGCATCCCCAATCTTACCCAAGGTATTGAGCATACGGGCCACGGGAGTAAGAAGGATTGGCCGGGCAAATTCCTGGCGCATCGATTTGCGGGAAGTTAGGTTCATTCGCGTCTAGCGAATCCTCGGACGCGCTAACCAATTGGATGACGGGTGAGGGGTGAGCGAATGCAATCTCTGAATCGAGAAGGGAAAAGATTCGTGATTTTGTTTTTCGTATCGGCCGATCGCGAGTGGAAGAACCGTGATTGAAACTGCCGTGATCGATAAATGCTCACGGAGATCGATAAATCCTAGACCGAACTGCACCGTCTTCCGGTCGAAACAACGGCCACGGTTGGGGAGCCGAACCGTGGCCATAGAAAACACTGCGATCGTCATTGTTCGAAATTGTTCGAAGAAAGCCCTTTCCACGAATCCGTCCAGCTATTGCGGAGGTGGGGCTGGCTGGTTCGAGTTGGCGTCGGGCGGGCCGGAATGGCGATTCTGCATCCACTGTTCCCGCTTGGCCTGCATCTCGTCCCACTTCTTCTGCTGATTGGAGTCGAGGAGAGCGCGAATTTGGGAATCGGTGCTCTTGTGGATATCCATCATTTTGGCCCGCCGGTCCTGCTGGGCGAGAGAACTGTCCTGGTGCAGGCTCTCCATCTGAGATCTTTCGGCCTGAAGGGCAGCCAGTACTTTGGGTTGCTGATCGGAGGTGAGGTTGAGTCGTTTGGTCAGTTCCGCGGTACGTTGGGCGGGATCGGCCGGGCCATGGTGGTGCCGGCCACCGCTGTTTTGCATGGGCGCGGCCTGATCACTGGGAGGGTTATCCTGAGCCGTCGCAAAAGGCGCGGCGATTGAAATAAGCCCGGCCGCGGCGAAAACGAGCATCGTCTTTTTTAACATTGGAATCTCCTTTTCAAACAGTCTGTATCTACAAATGGAATTATGGGCCAGAAGTTGCGGTTGAAAGCAACATTCATACAAACTTTGCATAACTTTACGAAGTGCGTCCCATGATCGGAATTTTAAGAATCTGCGACAAAATTTTACGGTGCGGGGGTGGAAGGAGCGGTATGATCCGAGCAAGATGGCGCCGAACGCCTGCGCGAAGCTATGAGGGTTCTAAGTCTTCAGATTCCAGTGGTGGGCAGCAGGCTACTTCCCACATCCGCTCTTAGGTTTCGCTTTCTGATCTACGTGGTGGCGCTTCATCTGTTTCTGTGGCGAGGCCAGGGTATTGGGCAGAGCGTGCCTCCCAACACGGTAACCCGGAAAATCCATGGCGTGGTGAAGTCGGGGAACACTCCGATCCCGGGTGCAGAAGTCTCCGCTTCGAATGCAGTCACCAAGGAGCAAGTGAACACATGGACGAGTGTGGATGGCACTTATCGCTTGCCAATTGCGATTGATGGGCAATATGTCGTGCGAGTGCAGATGGCGGCATTTGCCGCGGGCACGCACGAAGTGGTGTTGGATGCCACGCACCTGGAAGTACAGGCGAACTTTGAGCTGGTGCTTTTGTCGCGGGCGAGCGAGGTTAGAAATCAGCAGCAGCGTGCGAGTGCAGGGGGGCGCGGTTTCCAAAATCTCTCCGTATTCCAGAGTGGATCGGGACAGGATTCGGCGGGCGGTTCAATGAGCGACGTTGTGCCGTCCGGTATGCCGGTGCCCGGAATTGCCTCCGATGGCGCGACCGAGTCGGTTGCAGTTTCGGGCAATACTTCCAATTCGTTCAATACGATGAGCCCGGACGAAATGCAGGAGT
>JBEKUD010000026.1:0-48085 GCA_049515395.1 Candidatus Sulfotelmatobacter sp.
CTACCAGGTTATGTGGACGTATTACGAAGTTTGGCTCCGCCAGGATGTTCCGGACTTGTGCGCCGGGGACATCGTTATTTTTCTCCACATCGTCCCGATGATGGCCGCCGTGGCCCTGCGCCCCCATGCCCCGGAGGATGAATACTCCGCCCGTTTGCGGCGCCTCGACTTCGCCCTGATGATGTTTTGGTGGATGTATCTTTACGTCTTTGCTGTCACGGCATGGCAGTACGTTGTTGCGGATGTCGCTTTCTATAATAACAATCTAAATCTACTTTATCTGATGGAGAAACTGGCGTTTCTCATCGCCTTGCTTGTCGCCTGGATCAAAAGCAACGCGGGCTGGAAAAGACTCTACGCCAATCTGTTCGGCGCGAGCCTGACCTACGCCGCCAGCTCTTATTTCGCTAACTGGGCCCTCGGCCGCAACCTTTACTACAGCGGAAGCCTGTACGATATTCCCCTGGCGGCTTCCATGGCCTGGATCACCGTGATCGGTCTATGGTCGCGGGATTATCAACCGCAGGCCAATCCGCGGACGAGTTCTACGTCACACGGCGTGTGGCTTGCCCGAGTGGGCATGATTGCGGTTTTTTCACTACCGGTGTTTGCCGCCTGGGCGTTGGCGGAATCTGGGATCCCGCCCCGTATCCGTTCCTTCCGTCTGATCCTTACGCTTGGTGCAGCACTTTCCATGGGTGCCATGGTTTTCGTGCGCCAGCGTTTGCTCGACCGGGAATTGCTTCGTCTTCTCGCCCAATCAAGAGAGTCGTTCGACAATCTCAAGCGGTTGCAGGCGCAGATTATGGAATCCGAAAAACTGGCGTCCATCGGCCAGTTGGTAGGTGGCGCGGCGCACGAACTGAATAATCCAATCGCCGCCATGATGGGTTATTCCGATCTTCTCCTCGGCACTTCTCTTAACCAGGAGCAGCAGGCGATGGCGGGCAAAATCGGACAACATGTTCGCCGTACTCGATCTCTGGTGGCAAGTCTGCTCGGGTTTGCCAAGCAGGGACCGGCCTCCATGGCGCCGGTAGACCTTGGAACGGTGCTTCGGACATCCGTGAAGTTGTCGCAACCCGTATGGCAAGCTCTCCAAATCGAAGTACTCTCCGAACTGCCGCGTGATCTGCCGCTCGTCATGGCAGACTCCAACCAGTTGCTGCAGGTTTGCGTACAAATTCTGAATGACGCGCTGCACGCCGCGGGTCAATCTGACCGGCGGAAGCTCACACTTGCGGCGAAATACGAAAAAGGCACGGTTATGATCGAAATCTTTGATGACGGTCTGACACCCGCGCCGGACTCGCTCCTCCACCAGGGCGCGGAATCCGAAGAGGCCGATCTCGCTTCGCCCCGACCCCTATCGGAAATGGGATTGAGCGCATGTCAGAGCATCTTGCAGCAGCATCATGGGAAGATCTACTGGCAGAATAGCGGGCAGGGAGGGTTCATGATCCGCATCGAGCTCCCGGTCATCGCTCCGGAGTCGATAAAATCTGTTGCACCTGAATATGCGGTTCGGTCGCAGCCTCAACCGTTCGCTTGAGTTGGCCGCAAGCCGCATAGATATCCCGCCCCCGCGGTCGCCTGATAAACGCCGGAATGCCCGATTCCCGCAGAACTTTCTGAAACGCTGCCACTCGTTCTGCGCTGGGAGTCGTGAAGTCAATTCCAGGCCCTGGGTTCAGTGCAATCAGATTTACCTTGCACCGCACGCCGCGCAGCAGCTCAGCAACTTCCTTCGCATTCTCCGGTTCGTCGTTCACGCCCTCGAGCAGCACATACTCGAAAGTGATCCACTCCCGCGTCCGCAACGGAAAATCTCTTGCGGCGCCGATCAGCATCTCCAGATTCCACTTTTTGTTCAGCGGCATCAGTCGGGTTCGCAGTTCGTCATTCGAAGCATTCAAAGAGATCGCCAGCTTCGGCCGGATTGCTTCGTTGCCAAAATCGTGGATGCGCGGCACGATTCCGGCCGTGGAAACCGTCATTCGCCGCTCCGCAATACCCACACACTCCATCAGCAGCCGCGACGCCTTCATGAAGTTCTCGTAATTCAAGAACGGCTCACCCATGCCCATAAAAACCAGATTGATGCGGTCCTCGGGCGGTGAAACTTTCTGATCTTTCAGCACCGCGCAAACCTGACCGACAATCTCTCCCGGCGTCAGATTGCGCTTCACCCCCAGCAGCGCCGTCAGACAGAACTGGCAGTCCACGGCGCAGCCCACCTGGCTGGAAATGCAGATCGTGGACCGGCCAAAGGAACGCCCTGCACCTATGGCTAGATCAGCCTCGGCTCCCGCCTCGCTCCCATCACCGGCTTCCCCGCCATCGCCCTCCGGCATCCATACGGTTTCGACGCTCTGCCCGTCAGCAAACGCAATCAGATAGCGAACCGTGCCGTCGCCGGATAAAAACTTATTTTCGATCCGCGGCGTCCCTACCGTGACGCCTTGTTGCTGCAGCCGTTCCCGAAAACCCTGCGGCAGGGTGGAGATTTCGGCTAGAGATTCCACCCGCTGCCGGTATACCGCCTCCAGAATTTGTTTGCCCCGATAGCGAGGCTCAGCCGCTTCCGCAACCAAAGCAGAGAGCTCACCGCGGTCCATTCCGAGCAGCGTTGGTGTCAAAGTTTCAGCCATTTCCTCAGTCCCAGGGAAAGTATCCAATGTTACACTTTAATAACCAATTGTAAGTCATTGTTTTATTTGACGTAAATCTATCAGTCTTGCGTCTACCCCTTCTCCTCGAAGTTGTGTAAGAATAGTGTGGTACTTCTTTAGGAAGTCTGCAAATCGAACTGAGCGCGTCCAGCCTCGGACCATTTTGCATCAGAAAGCTTTGCATTCGACATCTTCGTATTCGATATCGACATGGTAAAAGAAGTTCGCAATATTCGCCGTCAGGTTTTGCCCCACGGCCTTACCGTCATCACCGAGCAGATGGAACACATCCGCTCGGCGTCCATCGGCATTTGGCTGGAGACTGGCTCTCGCGACGAGACTCCGCAAGCCAACGGCATTTCTCACTTTATCGAGCACATGGTCTTCAAAGGCACCAAGCACCGCACTGCCGAGGAGATCGCCCGCCAAGTCGATTCCATCGGCGGCAATATGGACGCGTTCACCTCCAAGGAATGCATTTGCTTTAATGTCAAGGTTTTAGATGAAAATGTTCCCGTCGCTCTTGAAATTCTCACCGATCTCGTTCTGTACCCTGTATTCGATGCCGAAGACATAGCCCGGGAACGCGGCGTAATCCTGGAAGAGATCAAAATGGACGAGGATAATCCCGACTACCTTGTCCACGAAATCTTTACTCAAAATTTCTGGAAAGATCATCCCCTCGGCAAGCCCATCCTGGGGACGAAAGAGACGGTGAAGCGTTTCGAGCGCGAAGCCGTGCTTGAGACTTATAACCACCGCTTCGCTCCCGGCAACATTATTGTAGCCGCAGCCGGGCATTTTGATCATGATCAATTCGTCGACCTCGTCGTCAAGCACTTTGAACATCTGAAGCCGGCACAAAACGGCTTCCACTCCGCCACCCCCAAGATCGTGCCTCGCATCGTGCTGCGAAACAAGAAAGCGCTTGAGCAAGTTCAGCTTTGTATCGGCGTCCCGGCACACCCCATCGCACACGAGAAGCGCCACGCCGGCTACGTTCTCAATACCCTGCTCGGCGGAGGGATGAGTTCGCGTCTGTTTCAGAACATTCGCGAGCGCCAGGGCTTGGCTTATTCGATTTATAGCGACCTTAATCCTTATCGCGATACGGGATGCATGGCCGTCTATGCTGGAACGTCTTTGGCTTCGGCCGCGAAGGTGGTTCGCTCGGTGGTGAACGAATTTCGAGATCTCAAGAACAAGCCGGTACCGGAAGAAGAGCTGCGACGCTCCAAAGACCAGCTCAAAGGAAGCCTGATGCTCTCGCTCGAATCGAGCACAGCGCGCATGTCCAACCTGGCCCGCCAGGAAATGTATTTCGACCGCTTCCAGGACCTCGACGAACTGATCGAAAAGATCGAAGCCGTCACCGTCGAAGACCTGCAAAGCCTCGCCCAGGAATTCTTCAAGACAGAATCGATCGCCCTCACCGCGCTTGGAAACTTGAATGGACTGAAGCTCTCTCGCGATCAACTCTCCTGCTGACCGATGAACCCTGAACTGGAGCATCGAATGCCTGCTCAGCTCTCATTCGATCCCGCGCACTCGGCCGTATTATGCATGGACTACCAGACCGGAA
This sequence comes from Candidatus Sulfotelmatobacter sp., assembly GCA_049515395.1. Classification (GTDB taxonomy): domain Bacteria; phylum Acidobacteriota; class Terriglobia; order Terriglobales; family Acidobacteriaceae; genus Sulfotelmatobacter. The sequence goes on from JBEKUD010000026.1 coordinate 4,255, forward strand.
TTGTCTCCACCTATATCAAGGATCAGGACCTGCTGCCACGCGTCGCAAGCGTTCTGAACCAGTCCCGGAGCGCAGGCATGGCTCTGATTTATGTGCAGGTCGGCTTCCGTCCCAATTTTCCAGAGATCAGCCCGCGCAACGCCACGTTCAGCGCCCTCAAGACCTCAGCACAATACCAGCAGATGCTTGCCGGCCCTGCCAGCGCAATCCATGCTGCGGTGGCCCCTCAGGACGATGACATCATGGTGACAAAGCATCACGTAGTCGCTTTCGCGGGCACGGATCTCGACATGATTCTCCGCGCCAAGGATCTCGACACCCTGATTCTGCTCGGGATCTCGACCAGCCGGGTGGTTCCTTCCACAACACGCCACCGACGCCGATGATCGGCTCATCGTTATAAAATACTACTGCGCCGATGGCGATCCGGAAGTCCATGCCTGCTTGCTGAACAAGGTGTTCCCGCGCCAGGCCACGGTAGTTTCCGCTGGCGAATTCCTCGATGCCTCGCAGCCAAACCGGTGAGTCCTGGCCGGAATTCTTCGAATTTAAGCCTAGCACGTAACTTTCCCGCTCGTGGCACATCCCATCTCCGTCTGCAGGTTCACACCTGCCAGACGACCGAACTCGATACTCACCTCAAGGAGAAAACTATAAAAGAAGTTTTTCGGCATTGGCGTGTATTTTTGACGGCTTCGATGTCGGCCTTCGCCCACGTTTTCACGAAACAGGATTCCATGAGCCAGGACAGCTCCAAGCAAGACACCATGAGAAAAGACGATTCGATGAAAAACCACTCGATGAAGAAGGACGACAGCAGGAAGAAAGACGACACGATGAAGAACGACCAGATGAAGCAGAACTAGTCGTCGAGCGGACCAACTGTCATCCCGAGCGAAAGCGGGGGATCTTGGTTCTCGTCTGCGCCCTCCGAACCGCCAGCAAACACGAAGATCCCCCGCTCCGCTCGGGATGACAAACGTGTCTTAGCGCAGGTCCACTCGAAAAACAGTCTTGTCATGCAGGATTGCTGAAGTGGGCTTTGGGTCGAGGCATCTCTCAATGTCCCGCCGTACGAACCACTTCCTCCTGCTCTTCCTCTGCCTCTGCACTTGCACTCTCAACACCCGGCTGCCCCGTTAACGCCGTCTTCAGATACTGCCGCAGGCACCGCGAGCACGGAACATAACCATCCTTCATCGCTTGCTTTGCAGTGATTGTTCGTTCGGTAGCCTTGTCGTGAATGAAACGACATCCCGCCACGTGAAAAACCTTCGATCCATCCGAAACCACGACCGGCATGTCCGGAGGGATATCATGCCCCGGCTCCGCGAGTATCGACTTCGCGGGATTCTTGAAGGTAAGCTGATCCATCAACGCCAATGTCCCCGTGAATAAAGCAATCGCTGCCACCGGAACCAGCCACGCCGACCAACTCGACCACCGCGATCCGCTGACAGCCGCATTCTGCGAGAGATGTTGTTCCAACCTTCGGCTGAAGCCCGCAGGCACCTCCAGCATGCGCTCATCGCCATACAACTGGATAACATTCCTCGTCCCTGCCAACACTGAGGCACACCGTTTGCATGTCCGAAAATGTTCATCCATCGACGAGCGTAGCGCCGCATCCACATCTCCATCGACGTAATTCGAAACCTCGCGCCACACCTGTTCGCACTTCACTTTTTCGTGGTTCGGTGTTTCATGGTTCACCATGGCTTGTTCCCCTTCTCGAACGGCAGCCGGCTGAACCAGCCCTGCTCCCATCCAGCGGCCAGCAGATCGCGCAACATCAGCCGAGCCCGCAACAGCCGCGTCTTCACCGAGGCAACCGTGATGCCGAGGGCCTCGGCGGTCTCCTGAATGTTTAAATGTTCCATATCGCGCAGCACAAAGACCTCGCGATACTTTCGGTCCAGGGTGCCCAGCGCCTCCGCCAGCCGCTGCCGCACTTCTTTGCGCTCGAGCGCTTCGGACGGAATTTCGCGCCAGTCGGCGAAATCCCGGGGCACGTATTCACTTTCTTCACCGTCTCGGCGGTCATCGATGCCTTCCATCACCACCGTCCGCCCCCTTCGCAGGCGCATGAGAGATTCGTTCACCGTGATCTGGATCAGCCAGGTGCTGAAACGGGCTTCGGCGCGGAATTGCCGGATATTTGCGAAGGCCTTGAGCATCGCTTCCTGGACGGCGTCTTCGGCGTCGTGCTCGTTGCGAAGAATCGCCAGTGCCGCGGCAAAGACCCGCCGCTCATAAGGTTTGACGAGCTCGTAAAACAATTCATGCTGGCCGCGCTGCACGCTGAGAATCAGCTCCCGTTCCCGCGCGGTCTTTTGCCCCGGATTGTTCAACGCCGCTTCTGCTTCGGACATCCGACTCGCAAACCTCGTGCAGGTCTTGGGTCTCAGTCTTGGAACGCCCTAACACCAAACACCCAAGACCTTGCCATCAGTACTCCGGATCTTTCTTCCACCCCGTCAGCATCGACAAAAAATTATTCCAGCCATGCAGAATTACCATCACCAGATGTCCGAGCACGAAAAACAAGATCGCCCACATCACCGCAAAGTGCCAGATGCGCGCGTAGTGAAATCCTCCCATCATCGATCCGAGCCAGGAGAACTGAATCGGCTTCCAGACCGCAAAGCCAGTAAGCACCGAGAGGACACCCAGAATAATCGCCGTGGTGTAAGCGTGCTTCTGTAGCGGGTTGTAGGCTTCGCGCACCGCAGGCTTGGGGCCGAAGAAAAAGTAGTGCTTCACCATCGGCCATACGCCCGGGACGTCACGCGGCGCAAATAACACCTGGCGGTAGTTGCCGCTGAAAAGCTGGTAACCCAAATAGAGGACGCCGGTGGCGATGTAGATCCACATGAAAGTGAGATGCCATTGCAGGGCGCCTCCCAGCCATCCGCCGATGGCAAAGGCCTTCGGCCAATGCAGCAAATCTTTCTGAGGAACTTTCGCGCCGAAGCTGGGGAAGGCGCGGAAAATCTGCAATCCGCTGCCCACCATCACGAACAGAGCGACGGCGTTCACCCAGTGACAGAGCCGAACAAGGAACGGATGCTCGTAGACCGCGCGACCAGTAACAACCGGCTCGTCGTCTTCTTTTCCTTTTGTCTGAATGATTTCGATGACGTTACCGCTCATGCACTACCTCCAACACAACCGTCAGAGCCGACGGGACGCCGGCGCTACAAAACTTACATCCCGTAAAACCACGAATAGCCCTGGTCCTCCCAGTAGCCAACTCTGTCCAGAACGTGCATCACCTTCAGTTCCGTTAAGTACTTTGCTTGCTTGTAACCAATCTTGGTGGGAATCTGCAGCCGCAACGGCGCTCCGTGCTCCCGCGTGAGTGGCTGCTCATACATTTCATAACAAAGCAAAGTCTGGGGATGCAGAGCGGTCGCCATGTCGAGCGATTCGTAATAATCATCGGCACAATTGACCGTGATGAAGCGCGCAGTAGGATCGGCGCCCACCATCTGCAAAAAAGCGGAAAGCCGTGCGCCACCGAATCGTCCGATTACATCCCAGCCTTCTACACACACGTGACGCGTATTCTGCCGAATCCTCGGCAGCGACTGCACCTGCGCCAAGTTGTACTCCCCAGGTTTCTGCACCGCTCCACGGACGGTGAGTGTCCAGTTCTCAAGGTCCACACCGGGATCATCGACGTCATATCCATTGATCGGAAACTTCGGAGGGGGCGTCAGGTCGGCGTTGTCGAAGGTCGTAGCCAAATGGCCGGGGCGAAATAGGCGCGCCGAGGCCCAATCGCTGAAGCCCAGGCCTTTTTTCAGCAGTCCCGCCCGCCACTTCGGGACGGCAAAAGCGCCCAGAGCCAGCACCGGCGTCAGCTTAAGTACTTGCCGGCGGCTGACTTGCCGGAATTTTGCTTGATCCAGTTTGCGATCGCTGTTTTTCATGAATTGGCCTTGAACACCTATACCAGTCCAGCCATGGGATTCACGAGATTCCCTGAAAGTTTCGTCCCAGTTGGAGAATGATAACGCGGGACAGCCCATTTATCGCACCTTTTGCTGGCCTTTGGTGCATTTTCGAGTCATACTAAGAAGATGTAGTATGGCCAAGATTGCTGCCGGGTTCAGCAGGTTCGAATTACCGGTGCAATATGGAATCTGGGTTCGTGTATGTCCATGCTAAACAGCATCGTGCCGAAGAGCGTACGCACACTAGTGGCGGAGCGGCGAAAAGCTGTGCCGCAAGAGGAACACCAACGACGGTTGATGGTGAGCTCCCTCTATTTGCTTCTTCTGGCCCTGGGCATCGTTCTATGGCATGACCGCGATTTTTGGATGCCGAGTTCTCCGGAAGCCGAGGTCAGTCAGCCGGTCGAGACTTCGCCGGTCGCCAAAGTAGTCCCGCCGCAGGCGCCAGTGGCAACCAAGACACGCACGACCAGCGCGAAGGCGAAGCACAAATCTCTGCGCTCTGTCGCGAAAGCGGATACGAGAAAAACAACGAACCCAGCACTGCAGTCTCCGCCCGCCGCAGCGGTAATAACGACCCGCACGGTTCTCCCCCCTCTGGAGGTGGAAGTAGTGGCCGGCGACTCGCATCGAATCATCCACCCGACCAACAACGCTCTACGTGTGGACTTACACCCGGGCACCCCGCCGCAACCCGCATCGGACATTAGCGATGACGAGACTGCGGCAACCGTTACCAGCAACGCCTCGGAGCACATGCATATGTCAGCCGACGCATCTGCGATGGTTGCCAGCCCGGTGAAGCCCAGCTATCCACTGCTGGCACGACAGATGAAAGTTCAGGGCGCGGTGATTCTGGAGGCACTGATAAGCAAGGATGGAGTTATTCAGAACTTGCGCGTGCTCCGTGGACCACACATTTTGGCTTCTGCAGCGCAGGACGCCGTCCGGCAGTGGCACTTCAAGCCGCACTTTGAGGGAAGTGAAGCCGTTGAAACCGAGGCCAAGATCACGGTTAACTTCACCATCTCAACCAATTGATTCGTGTGACAAATAGCGCGCTACCGAGGTCGCTCGCCACGCGTCGTCAATCTTCCAGGTCTTGCCGGAATACAGGTTGTGAAGGATCAAGGCGGCCATCCATGACGGCGACGAGCAGGTTTCCGAAAGCGTTTGTGGCCTCCGGAAGTGAAGCGTAGCCGCGCTCTCGTTGGAGTGCTCCACCGTCCGCATAGATCAGCGTGAAATAGCGGCCTGTTGAATACTGAAGTTCGAGCAACTTGTTCGGCATGTCCGGGTCGCCTTGCTGACCCAGCACATCCATTAAAGCAACCGTCCACTGCCTGCCCTTCGGGTCCGTAACGACCTCGCGTTCCAGAAATTGCCAGTCGTCCATGCTCCACAAGGGCATATTTATGCAAGCAGCTGGCCAAGCGCTCTTGCCACCTGAGCGCCGGTAAATGGTTTCGGGACCAGCAGAACTCTGCGCGCCTTCCGCGAACGGAGACTCGCCTCCGCCAGCTCCGGCGTGTCACTGATGATGACGACAGGGAGTTCCGCATGATTCGGGTGATGACGCACGGTGTCGAAGAGCGACTCGCTCATCTCCAGACTTGAGCAATCGAGCACAACCGCATCCGCACGGTGCTCGATGACCAGCTCGTTGACCGCGCTCGTGTATCCCTGCGCGAAGACCTCGTAGCCAAAGTCCTGCAGCGAGAACGTCAAAAGCTCGGCGATCTCCGGCGTGTCGTCGATCAACAGAATGCGTGGCAATCTACTTCTTCTTATCCGCGCCAGTCTTCGTCGGACCGGTCCCGGGCAGCCGTGGCTTCTTGCCTTCGCTGGGTTCCAGATCCATCATCCAGATCCGCCCGCCGGCCGTGTAGTAGGCGCGGTGATCGTTTTCGATCATCGCGCCCCAAGCCTCCAGCGTACGCATGGCAAAGGTGACCCCTTCAAAATTGTTGCGCGCGTGGTCAAACACTTCGTTCGTATGCCAGTTGTCAGTGAGGATGGCGTCGCCCGGGTGCACGCGCAGTACGGTGTAGAAACGGTCGTAGGCTGCTTCCGGCCGTACGTCGCGCGTCGACCCGCGCTTCTTGCCTTCGGTGACGATATAGCTTTCCTGGCCTTCAGGCTCGACTTCCGGCTCGACCGGAGGAGTGGGGGTGCTCGTTTTGGTGTTCATAGAGTTTGCGCCACCGCTTCGGCTTCCGCTGCAGCCGCCATGTTCGTTAGGTTTCTCGCGTCCGCCGCCTGGATCAGGGCCTCGGGCAGTTCGACGTTCATCATTCGCCATTGTTCGTTAGCAAACTTCTGCAAAGTGGCGATGTGTTCGGCGTGAAGGTGACCAAAGCGTCCTTGCAGTTTCAAATACTCGGAAACCGGCCGCATGCTCGCCGGACGGAAACTATAGTCAAAAGCGCGCTTCTCCGGGTTCCACTCCCACATCGGATAGAGGCCGCATTCAACCACGAGCCGGCCGAGATCAATCGAGCGCGGCGTCTCGTACACGAAACCCTTCTGGCAAGGAGTGTAGACCATCAGGTACGCGGCGCCTTTGTGGTTGAGTCCCTTGCGGACTTTGTTCATCAAGTCGATGGGGTAGCCCACACTCGCGGTCGCAACATAGCAATGCGGATGACCAGCCGCCATCATGCGAGCGAGGTCTTTGGGGAACAGCTTCTTTCCTTCGGGAACCTCAGGCCCTGGAGGCGAGAACGTGGTCATGCCGCCGTAGGGAGTGCGCGACGAAGCCTGGATACCGGTGTTCGCGTACTGCTCGTTGTCGTAGCAGATGATCAGGCAGTCGTGGTTGCGGTAGAGCGCGCCCGAGATCGAGGCGAGACCGATGTCGGAGGCGCTGCCGTCGCCCGCTTCGCAGATAATATTCGGAAACTTGCCCTTCCACTTTCCCTTGCGGATCATCGCCTCATAGGCAGCGGCGACGCCAGCGGTGAAGCTGCCCGCGCTGCCGATCTGCGTGTGTGCCCACGGCACGTTATAGGGCGTGCACAAATAAGAACTGTTGGCGACATACATGCAGCCCGTAGGACCGACGAGGATGGTATTATCGCCGGCTGCTTTGCTCGTCATTCTGTATTGAATGGAGGGCCCGCAGCCGGCGCAGGTGCGATGGCCCGGAACGAACGGCTCGGAGGAGGGCAGTTCCGGGTTATAAAAACGTGCACCCTGATTCGGACTATCAAGAATCGGCAGTAGTTGCCGCTGAACTTCTATGGTTGCCATATCAACTCTCCAATCGTAGGGCCAAAGATCTTGCAACAATCTTTAATAACGGCGGACCGTTTGGGTCCGCGGAAACAAGTTCCCTATTCTTCGAATCCGACCCAATGAGTGCGCTTTTCGATTTTTCCTCGCCGTTGGGCATCCAGCATTTTCTCCGTCATCCAGTAGAATTCCTTCAGCACGATCGCCTCGCCCCCCATTCCAGCCATGAATGACAGGATGAGCGGACGCTTCTGGCTTTCGTAAAGAGCCGCGGCAGCCTCGGCATACAGCACGCCGCCGCTACTCACGCTGCCGAGGCCCATGTTGGTCTCGATCACGCCCACCACTTTGAACTTGCTCAGGACTTCTTTCACGCGGTCCGTTGGATATGGGCGAATGGTTCGCAACCGTACCATGCCAACCTTCAATCCCCGGTCGCGCATGTGCTGAATGGCAAATCGCGCGGTGACGGCATGAGCGCCCTGCAGGAAAAAGACAACCTCGGCATCGTCGGTCATGAACTCTTCGACCCACGGATCGTATCGCCGCCCGAAGATCTTCGCGAATTCATCGTGCGCCTGCTCAATCACTGCCATCGATCCTTCCATGGCGCGCGCCCGCTCCAACTGCAGGGGCGGACCCTGCTCCGGCATAATCTGCGGACCGTGTGATACCGGACGCCGCGGATCGAGTGGGTAAGGATGCTTGTACGGCGGCAGAAATTCTTTCACCTGGCCAGTGTCAGGCAACTCGACATCGCCCGTGATGTGGGAGACGAAGAAACCGTCCTGGCAGACCATCTGCGGCAGAAGCACACGCGGGTCTTCGCCGATGCGATAAGCGATCAGGTGATTGTCGAATGCTTCCTGAGCGTCGCAGGACCATCCCATGATCCAGCCCATATCGCGCGTCGACAAGGCATCGGTATGTTCGGAGCCGAAATCGCCGGGAGGATCGAGTGTGCGGTCGGCAATCATCATCTGCACCGGCATGCGGCTGCCTGAAATCGGCGAATATAGTTCGTAGGCGAACTGCACCCCCACTCCCGAGCTGCCGGTAAAGACGCGAGCGCCGCTCGATGCAGCGCCGTGCGCGATGCTCAATTGTGAGTGCTCGCTATCGGCGACAATGTACTCTGCATCGAGTTCCCCGTTAGCCACCATCTGAGCGAGCGCCATCATGGTCGCGGTGTAAGGACGAATTGGATACGCTGCAATCACATCGACATCCGCGTATTTCGCGGCCTGGGCCGAAGCGACGCAGCCATTAATTCGGACTGTTCTCTTCTTAACTGGAGTCGCTGTTTGCATATTTCACTCCGCTCTAGATGTTTTTCGCCGCCCGGTCGCCCAGGTTTCTCAATTCTTCCGCCTGTCTTCCGTGCAGACCCGGAGAGATAGCGAAGGCTGTATCCATGCGTACGACGCCGGTATCGAAGTCGAGCTCGGGCACACCCTCAAGGCATCCCGTGGGGCATTCCTCGATGCACACGCGGCAGCCTTTGCAGTAGTCGACCAGAATCTTGTACATGCCATTCGAACGCTCCGAGCGCGCAATGCAGGGCTCTGGACAGACCAGATAACAATTGTCGCAGGCGTTACATGTGCCGCAACTGAAACAGCGGCCGGCTTCCTCAAACGCCTGTTCTTCCGTAAACGCCTGGATCACTTCGTCCTGCGTCTTTTTTCGGCTTGCTGGCGCCAGCATGATCTGGTGCAGGCGCGGGAAGTGCGGGAAGTACGTCATGTTCATGCGATTCAGATCGAAGATGACGTCGACGGCAACCGTCCGCGGCTGCAGTTTCTCCCCGCGCAGAACCTTGTCCAGATTGAAGGCAACGCGTTTGCCATCGCCCACCGCATTGACCACCATCAACGGATGACCGGAACCAAGCTGCACGATGTCGCCGGCGGCGAAGAAGTTCGTGTCGCCGATGCGGCCGAACTTGTCGACCTTGATGGTGCCACGTTCGTTCTTGAATTCTGCTGGCAGCCATGCGATCGATGCGTGCTGCCCCACGGCGATGATCACGTTGTCGACGTGGAACGGTTCGCCATCGACTTCTCGATTGACGGTGATCGGCGAGGCGTTGATCGCGCCCGAGAATCGCGCCGGGTGCAGTTGCAAAGTTTCCACTTTGCCGTTGCCGAGCACGGCTGTCACCGCCCGCCCGTGCACCAGTTCCACGCCTTCCTCCCGCATGTCGTGCAGATCTTCCGGCGAAGCCGGCATCTCCTGCGGGTTGGCCTCGACCGTAATCATGGTCACTTCCACGGCGCCCTGTCTCAGTGCCTCGCGCGCGCAATCGATCGCCGTGTTCCCGCCTCCGATCACGGCGACACGAGCACCGAGCTGGACCTTGGATGTGCCCATACCGACGTCGCGAAGAAATGGGAGCCCGTAGAGCACGCCGTTCTTGTTCTCTCCCTCGGCTCGAACACGATTAGGCTCGGTGAGGCCGACGGCCAGCACGCAGGCGTCGTAATCTTTCTTCAAGTCGTCCCAGGTAACATCCCTGCCGACTTCGACGCTGGTCTTGATTTCAATTCCAAGCTCGACGAGGCGCTCGATTTCGCGATCCAGCACATGCTGCGGCAACACCCAATCGGGAATGCCGCCACGATTGAGCCCGCCGGCCTTCGGCGACTTTTCAAAAATGGTCACCTTGTAGCCCATGCGCGCCAGTTGATACGCCGCGCTATGTCCAGCGGGACCCGACCCCACGACCGCAACTTTCCTGCCATTGGGCTTGCCGGCCTTCACCACGTCGTGTGGAAGCGCCTGTCCGAGATCGCCTAGAAAACGCTCGACCGCGCGGATCGAGATGGCCTCATCGTAGTTTCCGCGGTTGCACGCTTGTTCGCATGGGTGATAGCACACGCGGCCGGTCACCGACGGGAAAGGCATGTCTTCCTTGATGAGTGCGTAGGCGTCCAGATACTTGCCGCGTTTTACCAGGTCGAGATATCCCTGAATTTTTTCGTTGGTGCCGCAGGCGTTGTTACACGGTGGCAACTTGTCGCGATACACGGGTCGAATGGAACGCCAGTTACCGGTAGGGAAAAGATCTTGCCCTTTTTCCTGCGATGGTGCAGGGGTGATGCCTGCGAACGGGATCTTGAGGCGATCGGGAATGTGTGTGCCTTTTGTCGACATGTGATCCTTCCTATACAGCCACTGGGTTCAGCTTCATGACGTGCAATTGATCGAGTGCCATTTCGAAGGCTCTTTTGTTCGAGATCATGGGCTCGATCGTCTCCATCTTGACAATGCCGGTAGTTTTCACCACGGCGGCAATGAGCGGAGCGGCGATATCCGGGGCGATGGATTTGTTTCGTTCAGCGGCGCCCTCGGTCGAAAGGCGGTCGAGACCCAACTCACCCAGCCGATAGTAGAGCCATTTGTGGTCAGCCAAGTGAGCCGCGTCCACGCAAACGAGTTGCGCGAGCCGCTCGGGGCCCGGCACGAAACGAATCATGTAATCCGGCGTGTAGTGCGTGTTGATGACCAGCGTTCCTCCGGGAGGCATACCGCGCATGTAATCCCAACCCTTGACCATCGTGCCCTCGACGAGCACGACAATGTTGGGATTTTCGTTTTCGTAGGTGAGTTCGTTCTCGAGCACTTCGTCGCTCACGCGACAATATTTGCGCGTAGGGCAGTTGGTGCGATCGGGATTATCCACATAGTTTTCCATCGCCTGCGCGTACTTGCCTTCAATGCGGGCGGATGCGGAGATGGAATTAACGATGTCGCGGCCTTCTTTGTCCATGATGATGCCGCGCGTCCAAACCGTGAGTTCGGTGTAGCTCATGATCACCCTCGTGATGACTCAGTCAGATGCCTCAGGACAAAAATCCTGGGCGTTCGTGCTCAGCTCTTTCGCGATTTTCAATTGCCTAAGATTGCAACGATCAGAATCGATGACAGCCAGGAAGTCGCTCCGCCAGACTACGAATGGCGCACCGCGAGTGCCGTTCTGAAATTCCGCGATAGCCAATAAAGTCGCCTTCTTGCACAGGCTTTCAATATCGGCGCCCGTAAGCCCCTCCATTCGCCCAGCGAACTCCTCGAAATCGACATCAGGCCCCAGCGGCACGCGCCGGCAGCAAAGGCGCGTGATGGCCGCACGTTCTGCGGCGTCGGGCTTTGGGAACTGGAGTACATAATCGAAGCGCCCGCTGCGCATAAGGGTGGGGTCAATCCGCTCAGGACGATTGCTGGCCGCCATCAGGATCACGCCTTTGACGTCGCGCAAGTTGTCGATCTCACGCAGGAGCTGGCTGAGAATCCTTTGGAAAACGTCAGAGCCGAATGAATCGCCACCGAACCTGGGCGCGAGAGCGTCGATCGTGTCGAAGAAGAGGATGCATGGCGCCGTCCGTCGCGCCTTTTTGAAAACTTCGCGCAACGCCCGCTCGGATTCACCCAACCACTTCGAGTACAGCTGAGGGCCATCGATGGCGATGAGCGGGATCTGTTTTTCGCCCGAGAGCGCTCGCGCCAAGGCAGTCTTGCCCGTGCCAGACGGTCCGACCAGCAAGATGCCTCGCGGAGGCGCCAATCCAACTTGTTCATAGATGCCGTCCCGCATATGAGAATGCTCAACGACGGCATCCAGTGACCGCTTCACCTCGCCGAGACCTCCGAGCGACGCAAAGTTTGACGAGCTCTTCTCGATGAAGAATTCGCGTGTCGCACTGGGTTCAACTTCCTTTAAGCCGCCCAGAAAGTCCTCGCGCGTGACCTGCAAAGCAGCGAGTTCAGAAGACGCAGTTCCGTCGGTTTCCAGGGGAACGTCACTGAGGAAGCGGCGCAAAGCGATCATGCCTACTTCCTGTCCGAGCGCTTCGAGATCGGCGCCGACGAAGCCGTGAGAATGCTCGGCGATTTCCCGCAAATCGACGTCGGGCGCGAGGGGCATGGCACGCGTGTGGATCCGGAGAATCTGCAGCCGTGCTTGGGTGTTGGGAACACCGATTTCAATTTCTCGATCGAAACGGCCGGGACGCCGCAGCGCCGGGTCCAGTACCTCCGGAATGTTAGTCGCACCGATGACGATGACCTGGCCGCGCGCCACAAAGCCATCCATCAAGCTGAGAAGCTGCGCCACGACGCGCTTTTCGACCTCACCAGCCACGTCCGTGCGTTTCGGAGCTACAGCATCGATCTCGTCTATGAAAAGGATCGCCGGCGCATGGCGCGCCGCCTCCTCAAAAACCTCGCGGAGTTTGGCCTCACTCTCGCCATAAAACTTCCGCATGATCTCGGGACCGTTGAGATGAATGAAGTGCACACGGCTTTCGGCCGCAACAGCGCGGGCCAACAGAGTTTTGCCGGTGCCCGGAGGACCATACAATAAAACGCCTTTCGGCGCGAGTATTCCTAACTGCTCGAAGATGCGCGAATGCTTGAGCGGCAACTCGATGATTTCGCGGACCCTCGCCACTTCACGTTCGAGCCCGCCAATATCTTCGTAGGACACCGCTGGAGCCCGGGCCATGGTCTGGTCCCCATCCACGATGCGTATGTCGGTGCGCCTTCCAATCACGACAGGTCCAGACGGAATCGTGCGGACCACCTGGAAGTTCACCGCCTTGGCAAAAGTTGGAACGCGCACGACGCAGCCCGCAATGACGGGTACGTCCACGAGATCCTCGAGCATACGATCGGGCGCGATCGTTGCGGGTGCAGCCCCGACCCACAACGGTGACAAGCGGACAGCCACTGCCTGAGCATGCTCGACAGGCACGACCGTCACCTGCTCCTGCAATCCCGCACTGCAATTACTGCGGCAGGTACCGTCGATCTGGATCATGCCTTCGTATCCGTCGCCGGAGATTTCGGCGCGCGCGACAGCGATCGTGCCACCGGTGATCTTCAGCACATCGCCGGACTCTGCACTCATGCGCAGCATGTCAGCTAGTGCCAATCGCGCGATACCGTGGCCAATGTCCTCGATACGCGCTTCCGCAACGCGTAGTTTAAGGCTGGGGGAGGGAGACGATTGCGAAACTTCCGTCAAGGGGTCGCCCGCAATTTGTTCTGCGGGATCACGTCCCTCGAAGCGCGGCTCAGCTGGCCGCTTTTCCGAGTGCTCCGCAACGCGAGATGCGGCAGCGCCACCGACCATGTGATTTTCCTGTTCGGACAATCGGATCCCTTACTACAAAAAAAGCCCCAGATTCGTAGGCGCGATGGCCTAACTCGTTCACTCTCGGCCGAGCCGACCGCCGCTTGCAACCCGCGTCGCTAATCCCACATGATTGGCGTACCGCGAACAAACGCAACTACGGAAGAGATATTCCGTTACTCAATCTCGTCGAGCACGATTTCTTCCACGTCTTCAATGTGCCGCCGCATGGCGGCGTTTGCGGATTCTGCATCTCTCCGCTTGATGGCCGCAAGAATTCGCCGGTGGCCTGCCAGTGATTTTTTTGGACGGCCTTCCACCTGCAAGGAGCGTTCCCTGGTTTCGCGCAGCAGGTCCATCAGAATGTCGAGCACTTTCAGCACGACATTGTTCCCGGAAGCCATGGCGACGCTGTAGTGGAACTCCGCGTCTTCGGCGATTGTCGTTTCTCCGCGAGCCAGTTTGTCTTCCTGCCGCTGCAGAATCTCTTCCATCTCCAGGATCTCTTCGGGAGAAGCGTGCGTGGCTGCGCGGCCCGACAGAGGCGGTTCCAGCATCTTCCGGAAATCCAAAAGTTCGGCGACCACCACCTGCTTGTGCTTCAGGGCATTGGCGAAGGGATTGATCAACGAGTCCGCAGATACTTCGCGGACAATGGTGCCCGCGCCTTGACGCGGTTCGACCAGGCCCATCAATTCCAGACCACGAATCGCATCTCGAATGGAACTGCGGCTTACCTGCAGCATCTCCGCCAGTTCGCGCTCCGACGGAAGTTTGTCGCCCGGTTTCAGCTTCTTAAGGATCAGACGTTCGATTTGCCTGGCTACTTCTTCGTAGACTTTGTTCTTTCGAACCGCTTCGAAGTCGGATTTGAGGGGGGCAGCCAACATGGGCTCCAAGTGGTCCGATAAGTGGACCAGCGGACCAAAGGAGTATACCCCCGTTGTCAAGCCCCTAGCAAGTGTGGGGAGGAAGGTCATGAAGATCTTCTGGTCAAAGACGCCACTCATAATAATCCAAACCCGGATACGATTTGTCGGATGCGGCGTTACGGCTTCGGATCGTCGACTCCCTGCCGCCGAACTGCACACTCCGCTAACAGCTTCGTACAGTTGTATACAGTTCGCGTGCAGGTCATGGGCAGTCCTACGCGCCCGCCCAATTCCGCCACTGCGCCCACCAGCGCTTCCAGTTCCATCGGTCGGCCAGCTTCCAGATCCTGCAACATAGAAGTTTTATGCTCGCCAACTTTTTCCGCGCCCGCAATGCGCTGATCGACGGAGATCGGCAATTCCATCCCCAACTTGTGGGAGACTTCCTCCACTTCCTGCATGATGTTGCGGATCACCGAACAGACTCCCGGATCGCGCACCATTTGCACCAGCGTGGCGCGCGTTAATGCGCTGACTGGATTCAAAGAAGCGTTGCCCAGAACCTTCACCCAAATTTCATGGCGGATGCGAGTCGTGACCGGACAGCGCAATCCCGAGGCAATCAGCGCATCGGCAATAAGGCGAAGTCGATCGGAGCGCGAGCCGTCGGGTTCGCCGAGAGAAATACGATTTCCCTCGATGTGTTGAATGATTCCCGGCACGATGATCTCCGTCGAAAAATATACGATCGATCCAATCACTCGATACGCTTCAATGGCCGATGAGATCACGCCGCCGGGATCGACGCGCTCCAGGCGCAATCCTTCCCAGTCGCCGCCGAAACCCTGGAAATACCACCACGGAATTCCATTCTGTGTGCTGACGACTGTAGTATCCGGCCCGAGAACTGGCTTTAAGTGCGGTGCAAGCTGTGGCAGGCCGTGCGCCTTCACCCCAAGGAAGACGACGTCGACCGGACCTACCTCTTCTAGAGAAGCTGCAATTGCAGGCCGCGCCGCGAAATCTCCTTCGCTACTTTTTACCTGCACGCCGTGCTCCTGCATGGCGCGAAGATGCGGCCCGCGGGCGAAGAGCGTGACATCGAATCCGGCGTGGGCCATGCGCGCGCCAATGTAGGCGCCGATTGCCCCCGCCCCCGCGATCAGAAATCTCATTGTTGGTTATCCACGAGTGCGGTAGCCACGGCGCGACGGCGAATTTTTCCGGTCGCTGTGGTTGGGATACTTTCGACCAGGTAGATTTTCGTCGGGCATTTGTATTCGGCCAAATGCTCCCGGCAGTGCTTAATGAGTTGGGATTCGGTAACACCACGCGGTTCGTGCAGGACCACGGCTGCCGCTACCTCTTCGCCCAGCGTGGGATGCGCGCAGCCGAACGTGACAGCCGCCGCGACTGCCGGGTGTCTCAGCAAAACTTCATCCACTTCATGAGGCGCGATATTCTCGCCTCCGCGAATGATGATGTCTTTAATGCGTCCGGTTAAATGCAAATAGCAATCTGAGTCAAGGAATCCCTGGTCGCCGGTGCGAAACCATCCGTGCACAAAAGCGCGAGCGTTCGCCTCGGGATTATTTTCGTATCCACGAAAAACATTTGCCCCCTGGATCGCGATCTCGCCGCGCTGGTTGGTGCCAAGATGATTGCCCTCCACGTCCAAAATGCTGATGCGAAGGCCAGTTCCTACGCCGACAGATCCCGCCTTGCGGTGGCGTGGGGGAAGAGGATTCGAGGTCATCTGGTGGGCCGCTTCGGTCATTCCGTAGGCTTCGACGAAGGGCACGCCGAACAGTCCCTCCATCTTGTGAATCAGCTCTGGCGACAAGGGCGCGCTGCAGGAACGGATGAAACGCAGAGTGGCGGCTTCTTCCGGTTTGTGATGAGCCCGCGCCAGCAGGAGTTGGTGCATCGTGGGCACTCCCGAATACCAGGTCACACGATTCTCGCGCACCGTCCGCCAGAAAGAGAGCGCGTTGAATTTCGTGGGAACAACCACTGTGCCGCCGGAGAGCAACGTGGCCATGGTGGAGGCAATTAATCCGTGAATGTGAAACAGCGGCATGATGCAGAGCGAAACATCCTCCTCGGTAAGCGCATAGGTGTTCGCGATATTTGCGGAAGACACCGCCAGATTGAAGTGCCGCAGCGGCACACGCTTGGGGCGACCCGTACTTCCGCTGGTGTGCAGGACCAGCGCAATATCATCGGCGGTAGGCTCGGCTGCCCGAGCACCACCAGGAGCGTCAACCATATGCACCTCGCCCCGTTCGCTCATCTCCACGGAAAATACTGGAATGTTGCGATCCTTCGCTGCGGTGCGCACAAACTCCGCGCCCACGGGGGGGCAAAGCAAAATACGGGCGTTGGTGTCGCCCAGAAAGAAATGAAATTCCTCGTAAGGATATGCGGGGTTCAAAGGAGCTGCCGTACCCGCGATCGAGGCAGCGAGAAAACTGACAATCGCAGGCAATCCATTCGGCAGCGCGATCGCGACCGCATCGCCCCGGCGAATTCCAGCAGATGCCAGCGCGTTTGCCATGGCGAGAACCTGCTGCCGGAGCGAGTCGTAGGTGACGTTAATTCCAAGCTCGGGAACGACAATTGCCGTGTGACTATCGGCAAAATGCAAAACATCAAGAAGCGTCTGTACCGACTTGAGTGTCATTCGTTCACGCCTCTAGCGCGGTCTTTGGATGCTTGGCCAACGTTTTCTGTTGTCGCCAAACGAAAGGAATGTGGCGGCAGTTTCAGCAGGAAGATTTCATTGATCTAGCCCGAGTAGCCCTCTGCATTCAGGGTTTTCTTAAACTCCTTCAGAAAAAACTGCACATTGTCTTCGGTGGCCAACGGTCCCATCACACCAATGCGGAAGATTTTGCCCGCAAGCGGTCCGAAGCCGCCGGCGATTTCAATGCCGGGATCGTCCAACAGTCTTTTGCGCACCTTAGCCTCATCAACCCCCCGGGGCACGCACACCGTGTTCAGCGAGGCAATTCGGTGCTGCTCGGGAACATGCATGCGCAAACCCATCGCTTCGACGCCGTTGACGAAAGTTCTGTTGCAGCGGCGATGCCGTTCCCAACGGTTCTCGATTCCCTCTTCGGCAATCACCATGAGCGCTTCGCGCAGGGCATAAAACATGGAGATGGGCGCGGTGTGATGATAGCGGTGCGACACCGTTGAATAGTCGTGAATCAGCTTGAGGTCCAGATACCAGCTGCGCGATGGAGTGGTGCGGGCACGCAGAAACTCCATCGCCCTCGGCGACATCGCCATCGGGGACAAACCTGGAGGACAGCTCAGTCCTTTTTGCGTGCAGCTGTAGGCCACATCGATTCCGGTCTTGTCGAACTCCACCGGCAGTCCGCCAAGCGAAGTGACACAATCCCCGATCACCAGAGCGCCGGCATCATGAGCCGCGGCGCAGATCGCCCGGCCCGATTGCAATGCTCCCGTAGAAGTCTCCGCGTGAACATAACCCACAACCTTGGGCTGCTCGCGGCGAATAAAATCCGGCGCCTCATCATCGGTAAAGATCTCGCCCCACCCTTTTTCAAGGCGAACGACGTCCGCACCCTGCCGCTTCGCCATGTCGGTAAGACGATCGGAGAAATATCCATTCGCAAATATGGCGAACTTGGCTCCCGGCTCCACGAAGTTGGCTACCGCGGCTTCCATGCCTGCGCTACCCGTACCGGAGATCACTAGTGTGGCGCCGTCCTTGGTTCCGAAAACTGGTTTCAGCAGCTGCTGCACGTCTTCCATGACCTGAATGAAGTAAGGATCAAGGTGTCCGACAATCGGCTTCGACAGCGCCTCATAAACCCGCGAGTGAACCATGGTCGGCCCGGGTCCGAACAGATAGCGTCGAGGCGGCTGCAAGGCGGGCAAGTGAACTGCTGGCGTTTGTTCGATGGCGCTCATAATCCTCGTTTCCGTGGAGACAGGGGCGTAAGAAGATCCGGCACGGAGCGGATAATCTACAGAATTCCATCCTGAACCGCAATCGCCATCCTAAATCGGCGAGTGGTGTCCCTGCACAATCATTTCCTCGGCGATGCGGCGAGCTTCAGGAAGGGTCGCCGCCGCCTTGCGATCAATTTCGGCAGGCAGGTGCTTTTGAATCTTTGCCAATTCCTCATCAAAAATGCGCGTGATCAATTCCGCGGTGTGCTCCACGGGCTTACCATCGTCGCCAGGCACATTGACCTTGTGCTTCACGCGCTGCGCGATCATCAAGCGGTAGATACGATCGGTAGCCAAATCCTCCATGTAGCCATCGAGCAGGCTGGCGCCTTTGCCGTTGAGGACTCCATTTCGGTAACGAATCACGGTACGCACGGCGGCCCGCGTTCCAGCAAGAGTCGTGGCGCCAACCCCCTTGGGGATCGGCCTCAGGTTGGGATGCGCATTTGGCAAGTGCGGCCGTT
Organism: Candidatus Sulfotelmatobacter sp.; assembly: GCA_049515395.1. GTDB lineage: Bacteria > Acidobacteriota > Terriglobia > Terriglobales > Acidobacteriaceae > Sulfotelmatobacter. Next base: position 22,901 of record JBEKUD010000026.1, read on the forward strand.
TCGCAATCTGGTTAGGATAGGGAAACTGTGCCACTGCAATCTCATTCTGATCGGGATGCCCGGTCCAGGCTCCATCCATCAGGCAGTCGGCTTCATTTTTCTTATCCTGCTCGAGCACTTTCAAAGCGCGCTCGTTCAATTCGGCATCGGTTCGGCTGGGGTACAGTGCGGTCATTCCGCCGATCGCGTGCGCGCCATGTTTGTGACAGATTTCCGGCATCAGCGTGCGAAAATTCTGGAAGAACGCTACGTCGTGGGGGATGGTGTTGCGATCCGGCAGGACCCAGTTAGGATCCTCAATCATGAAATGAATGAGCGACGCCATGTAATCCCAGCGGCCAAGATTCAATCCCAGGCAATGTTCGCGCAGATTGAAAAGGAATTCCTCCATCTGATACGCCAGCGGGTGCGCCTCCACCAGCGCCATGCACTTGATGTGGTCCTGCGGCAAGCCCTTTTGTTTGGAGAACTCCTGGAAGAGATCGCGCCACCAGAAGGCTTCTTCGGCCGACTCGCTCTTGGGGATATACACAGAAAAATTGTGCGGCAACCATGCGGGATCGATCTGATACCAGATCATCGCCAGATCGAAGAGCGACGCAGACATGATCTCGTTCTTGATCACCCCGCCCTGGCTGAGGTGCAAACCGCGAGGCCGCACCCAGGTAACGGTTTTCGAGCGCTGCACCGCGACCTTCTTCTGCCGCTTCTTGTCTTCGTAACTGAGCTCGTACTTGTAGGCGGCGATCGTGTTCTGAATCGCCAGCAGGATGTGATCCCACGCGTTCGCCGTGGAATCTTCAAGGTCGATCATGACGGCAGGCGAGCCTGAGTTCAGAAGTTTCACCGTCAACTCACCATCGTCGGCGGGGCCAGTCATTTGGTTGCGCTGGTCGGCGCACCAGTCTGGAACCTCAATCCGCCAACTGGAAGTGGTCGCTTCCGAGGCTGACAGGTAGTCAGGCGGATGCCCGCGATGCGATGCCTGCAGTACAGCGGCACGTTTCGCGATCAGTTTTTGCTGCCAGGGAGTGAATTTCTTGTGAAGAGGGAACAGAAAATCGAGAAATCCCTTGGGGAGAGCCTTCTCGTAAGTAGGGTCGGCGGGCGCGTAGTTCATGCCCTGCGGGTTCATGGCTTAAGTATCCACCGCCAGATTATGAATTCGAGCAAACACTCGGATATCGACGCCGCCATTATAACTCTGGCTGCGGAGTACTCCGCTTAGAAAAAGCTCGGAGCGCAGCGAGATCACAAGGATCAGTGATCGATTGCCTGGAAGTCAGTAACTAGCGCACCGTGGCAAAGAAATACGCGCTCATCGCAAGTCCTATGCAGATCACAACGATCCGCACCTTCCTAGGGTCGGCCTTCTGTGCGTAATGCGCACCGAACCAGCCTCCTGCGAGAGAGCCTGCGACCATCACTGCGCACTGCGGCCACAACACGGCACCGGCCACTACAAAAGTGACCACGGCAGCCGCGTTAATGGCGACGGCCAGCAGCGTCCTGATTGCGCCCATGGCGTGAATATCACGCATTCCCAGCATCGCGAGCATGGCCAGCGTCATGAACCCGATCCCTGCCCCGAAATACCCTCCATACACCGAGACCAGGAACTCAACGATAGAACTGACAAGGATCGTCTGCCAGGACGCATCCCGCAGATCCTCCACCGCCGCCCTCTTCCCGGCGAGCGCGCGGATCGAACCCCCGAACGCGAAGAGCAAAGTACCGCCCAGCAGCAGCCACGGAACAATACGAAGAAAAGTATGCTGCGGCGTCTTGAGCAGCAGCAGTGCTCCCGCCCAGCCTCCGCCAATGCTGGTAATCAGCAACGGAGCCAATAAACGCGCTGGTACGTTCAGCCGTTTCAGGTAAGCGAGTGTGCTGGCCGCCAACCCGGGCCAAAGCGCGACTGTGTTGGTCGCATTGGCTAACACAGGTGGGACGCGAGTAAATAGCAACGCCGGAAACGAGATGAAACTTCCGCCCCCGACAAACGCGTTTAACGCGCCGGCGATCCCAGCGGCGACGAGCAAGAAGATGGCCTGGTCGAAATGTAAATCCATAGAAGGCATTTAAGAAGAAGGCCAGAGACGCTCTGACCAGCAGCGAGCCAGACTGGGCAACAATCTATCAGGAATTTAGCCCTGATCCTGAATTTATCCCCGAAGTCCTATCTGCTTTGAAATACGCGCTGTCAAAATCTCTTAATGTGATTTAAGTCACATGTGTAAACCGTAGTTAACCCATTACTCAGCCACGAATTGCCGGCTTTCCAGAAAACTCTTGACAGCAATTGCAGCGATGTAGTAAGACTTCGCCGCGGTGGCAATGGTCCGCTTTTCAGACCGGCTAAGAAATCCAATTCGCGCAATCTTGCGATATTTATCAGCCTCTCGGCCGACCAAATGAAGCGGGGCTTCGCCTGTGTGCCTGACCGCTAGAGGGCGTGCCCTTTAGCACATCGCCTCGGAGAGGAAACACATGCGCACGCTAACAACGTTTTTGGTGCTTTTCGTCGGTTTCACAATTCCAGCTTCGCTCCTGCACGGTCAAGACACGGAACTCTCCAGTAAAAGCGCTGGATCGACCCCCGTGGCCGCCACGAAGGAAGAAGTAAACCAGTTGCGAAGCGAAGTTGCGGCGCAGCGCAAGACCATCGAGGAACTGAAAGCTCTGGTCGAAAAATTGGCGGGGGTAAAAGCTTCAGCCACCGACGCTAGCCAAGTGCAGATTCGGCCCGTGGCGGAGCCGACCGCTACGGCAAGCAACGCGCAGCCAGTTGCTGCGCCCAACGTGGGCACAGCTCGACTGATGAATGCGGTTCTCCTGGATCCGATTCCTGAATCTGCCCCAACCCTGGGACAGAATGCGGCGGCGGCTCCCAAGAAAGACGCTCCTCCCCTTACGGCGGGATGGAACGGCGAGCACTTTTTCATCCGAAGTCCGGACGGTCAATTCAGCATCAGCCCCTATGGGTACGTAGACAATGAATACCGGGTATACCAGGGCGACGGCGCACCCGCCGACACGTTTGTCTTGCGCCGCGCTCGCTTCGGTTTCCAGGGCAATTACGGCTCCCACTTTGATTTTGCACTGCTCACCGATGCAGCCGCGACCACCGGATCCGTGGTACGCGACGTCTACCTCAACGTACGAATCCGGCCTGAGTTCCAATTCCAAGCGGGCCAGTTCAAGACGCCGTTCGCTCAAGAATCCGGAACTGGCGCCACCAACCTGGACTTCATCGAACGCGGATTCCAGTCCCTGTTGTATCCCTCAGCGGCTTCTGCATACCGCAGCCCCGGCGCCGCCTTCCACGGAGATATTGGTGGCGGCGTCATGCAGTACTGGGTGGGGGCGTTTAACGGCAAGGGCTATGCGCTCGTCAACACGACCAATCAGGCGGAAGTCATTGGACGGCTTCGCTTCTACCCGTGGCGCAAATCCAAAAGCGATTGGCTGAAGCAATTTGCTCTTGGCGGAGCCTTCGACCGCGGCCGTTCTCGAGGTCTTTCCGGGGATCAAAGCTTTAGCGGCACGCTGCCCGACCAGGCTTACACGTTCTTCCCCCAGTTCGCCATTAACGGACCGATCCAGCGCTACAACGGCGAGTTTACCTACATCAAGTCGGCGTTCGCTCTGCGCGGCGAATTCGATCAACTCAATATGTCTCGCAACAATGTCGGCTCCGAGCAGGCGGGAGGGCTTGGCTTTATAAGCCTTCCGTCGATCGTCGCCAAGGCTTGGGACATCAGCACGACCTATTTGCTCACCGGCGAAAAGCAGCCGGAGAACGGCACACCGCGCGTGAGGCATCCGCTCTTTGGGCCGGACACTCCGGGCGGTAAAGGACGCGGGTGGGGGGCGTTTGGAGTCGGTTTCCGCTTCATGGGCATCCAGGCCAACGAACCAGGCGCGAATTTCCTGGACTACTACACGCCCGGTTATGTGCCTACGTTTAATTACCACACCTTCGAGTACACCGCCGGAGTCAACTGGTATCCCAATTATTGGGTCAAGTACCAGGTCAACTTGGGTATCGATCAGCTGAAGGATCCCAGCACCATAGGCGCGGTGCCACAGAATTATTACGTGGTTTTGCAGCAGCTGCAGTTCAGGTTTTAGTTCGCTCGCTGTCGATTGCGCATGGAACGGTTAATAGGTTCGGTAAACGCCGGGACTGGTCGCAACCGGTCCTAAGAGGGAAATCGCAGGAGGGAATTTGATGAGACCGAGAATTTTTCTTACTATTTTTCTCACCGCACTTTTTGTGATCCTGAGCGGCTGCGGAACTACGAAGAATTGTCCCGTCTGCGGCACGACGATCAACGGCGCTTACGCCGTGATTGACGTCGTCACCGTGCCGGAACACAATCCCACTGGCGAGCCAGGCGGTCCATTTAATTCCTTCGACATTAGTACGATCGCCCCCAATCCTGCCGTCTCGGGCCACTACCTGGATTACATTTCCGATCGGATTGGGTTGGCCATGGTGGTGATCGACACATCCCAGAATCTCGCCGTGAACGCCATCCAAGGGTCCAACGCCGTCACCGATGCTGGCAATGGCGCCAGTCCCTGTCCCACCATCCCGCAACCCGGCGTTACTACCCCTCCCATTCCAAACGTGGAGGTTGTTCCCCCGATCATTGACGTGTTCGGCAATTTCACCAGGTTCGGATGCAGGACAGACGTATCTTGGGAAGGAGGCCCGACCTTCCATCTGTTCACGGGGTTTGGCCCCAATGGCAACTTTGGCGGATTCCCGGGCGCCCAGTGCTGCGCTGCGCGCGCCAACGGCGTGAACCCAATGTCCGGACCAGACGGCAACACCACCACCCCCGATGGCAAGATCCTCTTTGTCGGCAACGGCAGCTCCAGCGTTGTGGTTTTCGACCTGACCACGATGAACCTGGGCACCAACCCGCCCACTCCTCCAACGATTCTTGCCACGATCCCCACGGGCGTGTCTGCCGACTACGACGGTCCGCAAGGTATCTCAGGGTGCATCGCCTCGTGGAACGGCGAAGCCGGTTCGGCTGCGGATTGCGGGGACGATCGCGCTGACGAAATGGCCTACGACCCGACGCATCAGGTTCTCTCGATTATTAATGGCGATCCGGGACTGCCCTTTATCACCTTCATCGACATGTCCAACATCGTCAACAAGACCGGGACGCTGGCCCAGCAGCATTGCCTGCCAATTGACTCGACGTTGGCTTATGGACCCTATCCCGCCGGGTACAGTCCAGCTACGGGAACTTATCCGTACCCTTCTGTGCCGGGCGGACCCTTTGGCTACCCTCTGCAAGGATCAGGAACTGGGATCGTGGGGACCGGAACTGGAGGCAATGGTCTGCCCTACCCATCACCCGCGTTGGACCCGGGCGTGGGTGGCTCGTTTAATCCCCCGAGCTGCATTATCGGCCAGATTTACTACGACGGCGCGGGAGGCGCTGCATCAGGAGGAGTCGGGCTCAACCCGAACACTCCGGTCGACAATGTCGGAGCTACCTTCCCTTGCCCGGATCCCTCCAATCCGCATGTTTTCAGTGGCGTTTCCGGATCAGCAGCAGCTGATGGCCCACTGGGACTACCCGGCATCGGAACAACTCCAAGCGGGACGGCCTATACGATTCCATGCCATCACGGCCCCCTTCTGAGCCAGACCACGGGAGCGTTCTGCAGCCAGACCGCCCCCGTAAGCACCTCCACAAACACTTGCGCCGGGGCGATTGCGCCGGCGGGTTTGGGGGCGATGACCTTCAATCCCAACTCCGGTTACTGGCTGATGGCGAATGAAAATTCTATCCCCGTCACCAACATTGGCACCATTGACGTGATCGATCTGCAGTTGGGAACAGGTAACGGCCCGGTGGTGATCAATAGTTTTGTCATGCCCAATTGCATGCCCACCGGCATCATTCAGGGTCCGGGGAATAACTTCCTCGTGGGTTGCGCGGATCATGATGGCGAGGCCTTCCCTCCCAACGAGTACATCATTGATGGAACTTCGGGCGCAATCCTGGCCACGATCAATAACGTCGGCGGCGTGGACGAGACTTGGTATAACCCGGGCGACAACAAGTACTATCTGGCGGCGCGCGACATGCCCGGCGGACCGGTCATGGGCGTCATCGATGCAAAAACCAACCAATGGCTGGCAAACATGACCACCAACACCAATTCACACAGCATCGCGGTCGATCCCAGCACGAACCATGCTTTCGTGCCCATGCAGGCAGGCGGTATCTGCACGACGCAAAGCAGCAACGGCTGCGTTGCCGTCGTAGCAGAGCAGTGAGTATGCGCCGGTGGATGCGGGCGCTCGGTGATATAGTTGGTTGAGGACGCGAAGCGTTCCTCGTTTCGCGTCATGATTGCGAAGTGATCTATGCAGTTTTCTAAAGGTCTTCTGCGCACCCAGAGATTCGCCTTCCCCCTTCTGCTGATGGTTGCCTTGCTGGCCAGCGCCAGCGAGCAACCCGCCCCAAAACCCACGGATGTTCCTGCCACCGTAATCGCCCATCTGCCTTTGCCGCAGGCGACCGGCAGTCAAATGTTGTTGCAGAGAGAAAAGGGCAAGCAATATCTGTACGTGCAACAGGCCGCGAAGCAAGGGTTCATGATCGTGGACGTGAGCAAGCCGGAGCAGCCGAATCTTTTGAAACGGACGGCGGAATCCAATCAGGCCACCTCAGGAAATCTGCAGATTGTAAGCCCTGATGTCGCGATCGCCGAAGCTCCGGAAAAAACACCGGCAACTCTCACCAGCAGCAGCCACTCTACGGAAACCGTTCGCGTGCTCGATCTGAGCGATCCGCAAAATCCGAAGACCCTCGAGACCTTCAACAAAGTCACCAGTCTTCTTCCCGATGGCGGTCACGGCCTTATCTACCTTACCAACAACGACGGCCTGTGGATTCTCCGCTACAACCGCCCGTCCCGGTTCGAGCCCGCCAAGAAAAAACCGCCCTGTGACTCCGAGGCGCAGATTCAGGCCATGCCTCCGGACTGCCAATGAGGAAGTAGTCTGCCCAAACGGCGTCTCCCCTATCTCGAGATGTCGCGAACTGAACAAGCCTTGTCAAGGGTCTTGATGGATGTGATGGTCAGAGTCACCGGAGCTGCGGAACCTACCTTATTCATGGCGTCGGAACTACTGGCCATTGTCGGCGATTCGCTCCCGGTTACCTCCACTCGCTGGCCCAGGTAGTGGCGTAGCTTTATCTTGTGGCTCCCCTGCAGCTCATAGGTCACTGCTGGATCTTCTTTCATCAACGTGTAATCACCGTTAGAACGGCTGACGCAGCCTCGTAACGTCACCTGCCCTTTGGAATTTTTTCCGTCCGGTTGGCTGGTGTTGGCAGGGGCGCTGTCCTGCGCGAGTAGAAAGCTGCCCGATAGCAGCAAAGCGCACAATAGGGTCTTCATGGCATTCGTCCTCGTGCGAATGGGATGGCAAGCTCGTTGCCGAGGTTGGCTGCAATCTTTGGGATGCGGGGGCTACTTGACGTGAGTCTCCTGGTAGTGAACTTCCTTCCATTGCCCGGCGCGTTTCATCCAGAGTTCGGTGATGTAAACCCTCGAGTAGCGTACTGCCGACTTGGGCGGGAATTGGATGGTGCTTTCATAGATGACCAGGGCAGCTTCCGGACCTAGCGGAATCAGCTTGAACCCCCACAGCGTATAGTTAGAAACGTTTGTATCTGCCAGTTCGTTCAAGGCCTGAATCTTAGTCCGCTCGCCCTTGCCATCCACTTCTACACCCTGGTAGTCATCCGCCAACAGATTGCCATAAGCATTCTTATCTTTGTTCTTGATGGCTTCCCATTCGGCCTTGATTTCCGATTCGAACAAATCTTTCAGACGGGCGTCGGCGGAAGCTGAAGTGGCGCCGGACGACTGGCTCTCTCCAAGGGGAACAGGCACGGTTCGTGTTTGCCCGAGAGCCAAGTAGGTAAGCCCGGCGATGCAAACGAATATAAACCCACATCTCATAACCTCTCCATCATTTAACAACCCCCGAACGTTGGGAGGTGTCCTGCGTTGACGCTTAACGCAACTCCATAACTTTCCTTTTCACGGCTGCGAGCAGCGGTGCGGGCAGTTCAGCATAACCCTCCTGAACAGCGTATTGTTGGCCGTCTGTGTAGATCCAGTTTAAGAGATCGGCCAAAGCGGCGGTGCGAGCGGAATCAGAGGCCGGACTGCGCAGATAAATCCAGCTGAAGCTGGAGATCGGAAAAGAATCAGCTCCAGGAGCATCGGCCAGAGAGGCCGAGAAGTTATCCCATCGCGGCGCCTCTAACGCATGGCAAGCCGCAGCAATACTTTCGCCTGACGCCTTCACAAACTTACCGGCGGCATTCAGAACCGCCGCTTGGGAAATGTTGCTTTTCACCGCGTATTGGTATTCGACGAAGCCGATGGCGCCAGGACTGCTTTTTACTTTGTCGGCCATATCGGAACTGCGCTCCGCCGGCTCTCCAACCGGCCACTTCGGAGAAGGAGTAACTCCGATTTGTGCGCGAAATTTAGGATTCACCTTGGAGAGAAAGTCGGTGAAGACATAGTTGGAGCCTTTCCCCCGAGGACGGTTGACAACCTGGATCGGAAGACTTGGCAAAGCAATCTCGGGATTGAGTTTCGCGATCTGCGGGGCGTTCCACGTCTTCACGTCGCCTAGAAATATCGCCGCCAACACGTCCCCGGAAAGCCGGACGTCCTGGTGGACATCGGGAAGATTGTAGATGGGAACGATAGCAATCAGCACCACCGGCAATTCGATCAGGCCATCTTCTTTTCGTTCCTTATCCGTAAGCCGGGCTTCTCCGGCGCCGAAGTCTCCCGCTCCGTGAGAGATTTGCTTGATCCCTTCACTGGTCCCCACGGGCAGGTAGCGCATCTGGACGTTGTGGCTGCGCTTGCCATACTCCTGTGTCCATCGATTGTAGATCGGAGCGGGCACGCTCGATCCAGATCCGACCAGAACAACTTGGCCCTGCGCTCCGGCTGGAACACCGTGCAGGCTCAGAGTGAGAAGTGCCAGCAGAAAAATGTACGCCGGCAAATGGAGACTTGCGGACCGTTGTGCACTTCGTGGTGCCGAAAAACCTGCCCATCGCATCATTTTGTTCCTCCCAATTGAGGCTCTTTTTGGCGAGCCTCACTGAATTGCCAAGTGGTCATAGTCGGCGACTGTAGTTACTCTGAAGTTACCATCGTTTGTTAGTCGACGAAACTGTCGTGTTCGGGAAGCTGTTGCCTGATTTGAGGCGCCATGCGCCGAACAGGTTCGTCGTGCGCAGCGGTTGGAGCGGGTTTAAGATTGAAGCTACGATGCACCCCGGAATCTTGCGGCAGACTGGCGTAGTTACGCTTGTTTCACGCACACGGTCTTAGGAGATGTAGATCCTTATGTCGCAAGCAGAGGTTGAAACCGTATCGCACGAACTTTTTTCCGCGTATAAGACGGGCAAAATGGTTGCTGTGCTTCCTTCTGAGCGGCCAGGTTTTGACCTCGGCGCAGCATATGAAGTCGAGGCAAGACTCAAGCAACTTCGGGAAGCTGAAGGCCAGAGAGCCGTTGGTCGCAAGGTGGGTTACGCCAATAAAGCCATGTGGCGTGTACTCAAGCTTGAAACTCTGGTCTGGGCGCACATGTACGATGACACGGTTCACTACAGTGACCACAACTCCGCCACGTTGACGATCGCGCATATCCGTTCCCTGAAGATCGAACCGGAGATCGTTTTCGGTCTGAAACAGCCGATCTCGGGGGAGGGTCTTGATGCTGCCGCTGCGCTCGCCTCCACGGACTGGCTGGCAATCGGATTCGAAATCATCGATTGTCCTTATTCCGAATGGAAGTTCCAGCCCACTGATTTCATTGCATCTTTCGGCCTTCATGCCGCGCTCGTAGTCGGAGAGCGTGTGCCGATACGGACAGATCTCATCCCGAAACTGGTTGACGAGTTGCCGAACTTCAAGGTACGCGTGTCAAAGAACGGAGATTTTCTGGAGGAAGGATCGGGCAAGAATTCTTTGAAGAGTCCCGCTCTGTGCCTGGCCGAACTCGGCGCCGCTATCTCGCGGCGATTCCCAAGTGAATCGCTTGGCGCTGGAGAAATCGTCAGCTCGGGAACGCTCACCGCAGGACATTCGACCGACCGAGGCGATCTCTGGACAGTCGGGATCGAAGGTCTACCGCTGCCGCCGTTGACACTACGTTTGTCTTGACCTGAACATGGATGAGTTCGGTTCGTAGAAGCTAGGCGCTGATCATCGCCTCTCAGCGTCGCCACAAATCACGGTGTCCAGTTGCCGGTCGCCGGACAGGTCTTCCGCTCTCCAATTGAAAACAGGGTCGAGCCCTTCCGACTTCAACTTGCCTGAGTAGATCGGAGCATCGTAGGAACCAGACGTAAATTGGCATCCACCGCGTTGAAGTGAATAACCACCGGGTGTGGTGGCGCAGTTGAGCGTGAAGAGACAGCCGCCACCTCTGGCCAATTCAAGGCATACATCCCACTCTTCTCGCGTGCTCACAAACGCTGCGGTCGTTGGCGAAAACATATTATGGAGAGCAACCGTCACCAGGAACTCCTGGCGTGTGGGAGTGTAAGGCGTGTCTTGCAGAATGGCTCCAGGAGCCAGCTTCAGACGGGGAGTACCGAGAAGTGTGGCGCCAGCTCCGTGGTGCTTTTTCAGGTACTCCTCATGCAACATCAGCATCGCCCAGTCCCGCCTCCAGTCCGAAAGGCCTGAGAGCACTCCGACGCCGACTTGCTCAACGCCGCCCGCAAGCATCCGTTCGTAGGTGTCCAGACGATATTCGAAATTTGCTTTCTTGGTCCTACCGGGATGAAGCATGGTGTATCGAGTCTTGTCGTAGGTTTCCTGCCAATGCACTGACCAGCACAGTCCGGCCTCGACCAAGCGACGATAATCGCCCTCCTCTAATGACTCCGCGCTGATCCCGACCAGGCCGCCGCCATGGCGCTCCAGCACAAGTCGCAAGAGTTCCACGTGGCGGCACATCGAATCGACGCGCATTCGCGGATCGCTGGCGTATACGAGCTCAAGAACTTTCTGCCCTTTCTGCTCGACGAGATAAATCGCCTCCTGCTCAAGCTCGTCATCGGTCAATCGCCGGCGCTCGACCTCGATGCCTTTATTGCCTCCACGGAAATTGCAATAAAGACACTGCTCCTCGCAAATACTGGTCGCGTAGATAGGGACGATCACGAACACTCGCCCGCCGTAAAGATTCGCTTTAACCTCTGCAGAACGGGCGAGGATGGCTCGATCTAACTCGCCTCCATGTCCGAACTCGGTGCTCCAAAAGAAGGGGGCGTACTCGGATGCAACCGTGGGCCGGAGCGAGTCCAGAGGTACCGGGCACGTACGGGACAACTCTGTAGCCTGTTCGCAGGCGATTTTGTAGTGATCAGAGAACATGGGAATTCTCTTGCTTTTGTTGTTTGTACTTTAACGATACGCGGATGTCATTCGCGTGAGTGTGATTACACACACGAGCGCATGTGATGGCCGTCGAACGAGCCCGGCAGGTGGCATCGGCCAGCATGACGTCTGGGCGTCACTTTCCCCGAGTCGCCTTTTCCAGTAGATACAGATAGGAACGATAGACTTGGCCCGTAGCTCGGGTCATTCCGATCTCGCAGGTTCGACTACTCGAATAACAAGAGTCAGCCTGTAGCGCTTGAACTTCGACTGCTTCCAGTTTGGTGGCTGATTGCGTCAATTCAGGGAAAAGAAACCCTCGATCCCCTGCGAAGGCACAGCATCCTGCGTTCGGCGGAATCAATACATCATCACTGCATGCTTTCGCAATGGCTTCCAGTTTTGCCGTGATCCCCATCTTGGTCACCGAACACACGGGATGCAGCGCGACGGAGTCGGCCTTTGCTCGAATCGTCAGTTTAGGCAATAGTTTATCGTGCACGAACTCGATGGAATCCAGAAACCTCAGTCGATCGAAGCGTCTCTGGTTTTCAGAACTTAGATGAGGGCGTGCCGTTTTCAGCGAATACGTACATGGGCTCGTATCGATCACGACGCACAGCTTCCCTTCTTCGGACCATCGCCAGAACCGCTCGACGGCCGCATTTGCGGCGATGGCGTGGGCGCGAGTGAAGCCCTTGGAGGAGAATGGCATGCCGCAGCAGGTGCCCGCCACGTCGGATGGAATGTAGACCGGCACGCCTGCGCGCCGGGCCATCGCAACGGTTACCTCCATCAGAGATTTGTCTTTGGCTTCAGCGGGCAACCGTCCCATGATGCGCGAAATGCACGCAGGAAAATAAACTGCACCGGCGCCTTCCTTCTGAGTTCGAGGAATACCGGCGGCGGCGAAGGGAGTGTCAGACATCCATTCGCTCATGTTGTTTCCGGTAAACTTTTTCAGCCAACGAGTCAACGAACGCATGCCGTCGATGCCGATAACTCTTTCCGCTGCGTGTCCAAGGCGCAGCGCCCAACGCAAGCCGCTTTCCACGACACTAAAGTTGCTGGCGATGCGGACCGCCCAGTCCTGCTCCCTTGGAGTAGAGCGCACGTTACGCAAGCGCTTCACCAGTTGCCCGGTGTCGATATTGACCGGACAAGCCGTGGCACAGAGCCCATCCGTCGCGCAGGTATCGAGCGCCATGTAAGGAAATTCACTCTCCAGCGCATTCCACAAAGAAGCATTCCCTGCTTCTTTCTGTCTTGCCATCTCGCGACGCACCACGATCCGTTGTCGTGGCGTTAGTGTCAATTCGCGGCTGGGGCACTTGGGTTCGCAATAGCCGCACTCGATGCATTTGTCGATTTCAGCCTCAACGGACGGAATCCGTTTGAGATCTGCGAGGTGCGCTTTCGCGTCAGAGTTGATGATCACGCCGGGATTGAGCAGACTGTTGGGATCTGCCAGGCGCTTCAGTTGAGCCATGATCTGGTAGGCTTCGCCGCCCCATTCTGTCTCCACAAAGGGCGCCATGTTTCGTCCCGTGCCATGTTCCGCCTTCAGTGCGCCATCGTAGCGATGGACCACGACTTCGACCATATCGTCAATGAAGTGGGCATACTGATCGACAGCCGCTTGATCGTTAAAACTTTGCGTGATCACAAAATGCAAATTGCCGTCCTTCGCATGGCCGAAGACGATGGCATTGGGATATTGATGCTTAATGAAAAGACGGTTGAGATCGTACGTCGCATCGGCCAGGACCTCCACCGGAAAGGCGACGTCTTCGATGATGACCGTCGTACCGCTCTCGCGCACCGAGCCCACAGACGGAAACATTCCGGCGCGAATTTTCCACAACAAGGCTTGCTCCGTGGCGGCATGGGTGAAGCGCGCGGGCTCGAACAACTTCAGCCCGCCGACAGCATCCCTGGCAAGTCCTTCCAACTCGGAGCGGCTGCTCTCTTCTGCCGATTGGAACTCGACGAGTAAACCGGCGGCTCCGTCCGGAAGCGTTTTGATCGAGCCCGGTATGCCCGCCTGATTCTCGACCGAGCGCAGCGAAGCCCGGTCCATGATCTCCAGAGCTTTCGCACCCGCCGTTCGTAAAGGAACGATGGAGTCGGCAGCCGCATATAAATCGGAATACAGCAGAAGCCCTGTGTATTTCACTGGCAGATCTGGAACTGTGTTCAACACGGCTTCTGCGATAAACGCCAGAGTTCCCTCGGCTCCAATCAACAAGTGCTGAAAAATATCGGCAGCAGTGTCGAAATCGAGGAAAGCGTTCAGCGAGTAACCAGTTGTATTTTTTCGTTTGTATTTCGTGCGCACTCGCTCGCGCAGATCAGCATTGCACTCCAGCTTTTGCTTCAGCTCCAGAACGCCGCGGGCGAGTTCTGGCTCGTGCGCGTGAAATTGCGCATCCGCGTCAGGCTGCGATGTGTCGATCACGGTGCCTGAGGGCAGCATGAACTTCATCGACCTCAGAGTGTGATAGGCGTTCTGCTCGACTCCACAGCACATGCCGCTGGAATTATTGGAGAGAATGCCGCCCAGGGTGCAAGTCGCAATCGATGCTGGATCGGGTCCGATTTTTGCTTTATACGGCGCAAGCGCTGCATTGGCTCGCGCACCAATCACTCCCGGCTGCACCCGTATCTGCTTGCCGCCATCTTCCACGTTCACCGCGCGCCAATTTCGCGCGATGTCTACCAGCAAACCGTCGGAGATCGACTGCCCCGACAAACTGGTGCCGGCGGCGCGGAAGGTCATCGGGATCTTTTGCTGCTGGCTGAACGCGAACAGTGCTCGAATCTCTCCCAGCCCTTTGCTCTGCACTACAGCTCTGGGGATCAAGCGATAGAAACTTGCGTCCGAAGCGTAGGCGATCAGCTCGATCGGACGGATCAAAATGCGCGAAGTGTCGACAGCGGCAGCAAGTTGAGTCTGGATCTGCTGGGAAGAAAGCTGCACGGGAACTACTTCGGCCGCCGCCATAATTTTCTCCGACCTAAGAAACCACCCGCTGGCCGGGAGCCGTTTATTCGAACTCCTCCGCCAGGCGCTCTACCGTGTGTTCAACCTTGATGGCTGATTTCTGTTTGTCCAAGCCGCCGCGGATCTGCATCACACAACCAGGACAATCCATCACCGCAATCGGCGCTCCGCTTTTCTTGATATTGACCAGTTTGCGTTCCAGGATGGGCGCTGAAATTTCCGGCAGCTTGAGCGAATACGACCCGCCCATGCCGCAGCACATATCCGCCTCGTACATTTCTGAAATCTCATAGCCGGCTTGGGCGAGCAACTGCCGCGGCTCCTGGCTGGCGTGCAGCGTGCGCTTCAAATGGCAGGAATCATGATAAGTGATCTTCCCCAACTGCTGACCTTCTTTGAATTTCAGGCGGCCCGCATCCACCAGTTTCTTGACCAAGGTCGAAAAGTCGATAACCTTCTTCGCAAGTTGCCGCGCCCGCGGCAGCGATTCGGCCTGTCCGAGACTTTCAAATGTGCTAATGAACTCGTGCTTCAGCGCCACTGTGCAGGTCGGACATGCGGAGACCACATAACTGACATCGTTCGCCAACAACGCGTCGATGTTGTCATTGGCATTGTGCGCGGCGACTTCGTAGGCTCCGCTGTAGCGGGCGGGCGCGCCGCAACAGGTCTGGCCTTCGGGAAACACAACCTCGATGCCGGCTTTATTCATGATCTTCACCAGCGATTCGCCCATGTTCGGATAGGCGAAGTCGATCAGACAGCCCGCATAGAATGCAATCTTCTCCTGACATGCTGGCTGCTGGATTTTTCTGATGGTGTCCCGCAGCGGCGCTTCGGCAATCGCGGGAAGGCTGCGGAATTCCGTCATGTCCGACAGAAAAAACGGCAGGTGCCGAATGAAGTTCCCTTTCTGCAGCGGCTTCTGCATCACGTACGCCGCGCGCAGCATGGAATGGAAGAGTCTGCGGTTGTTGACGACCGAGAAGATCGCTTTCTGCGCGAGCGGTTGTCCTTTTTCGACGGCAATGCGGCGGCGCAGTTCGAGAATTAATCCGGGAATGTCGATCTTGCCGGGACAGACTTCCGTGCAGTTGCCACATTGTATGCACAAGCTCTGAATGTCGTCCGATGCCTTCAGCGCGTCGAACCATGCGGTCAGAATCGTGCCAATGCCCCCCGTATAGATCTTGCCAAACACATGCCCGCCTACCAGACGGAATACCGGGCAAACGTTCAGGCACGAAGCACAACGGATGCATTGCATCGCCTGCTTGAATTTCGGGTCCTGCGACATCTCCGTCCGCCGGTTATCCATCAGGATCACGTGCAGTTGCTTCAGCGATCCGTCGGTGTTCGGCACGGGGCCGCTAATCATGGAGACGTAGCTGGTCATCAACTGCGCGGTTGCGCTCTTCGGTAGAGCCGTCAACACGGGCACAACGTCGTCGAACTTCTCCATCAATTTTTCGAGACCGACGATCGCCACGTGGATCTTGGGGAGCGTCGTTACCAGGCGAGCGTTGCCTTCATTCGTAACGATTACAAGGGTTCCGGTCTCCGCGACCGCGATATTCGCTCCGGTGATGCCCATCTCCGCTTCGAGAAACTTGGTGCGCAGTTTCCCTCGCGCGAATTTCACCAGTTTCGGGATTTCTGGCTTCTGCCCTGGTTCAACCTGTTCGCTGAAGACCCTGGCTACTTCTTCTTTGGTCATGTGGATGGCGGGCATGACCATGTGCGAAGGCGTTTGTCCGGCTAGTTGAATGATCCATTCCCCCAGATCGGTCTCACCCACCTCGATTCCGGCCGATTCGAGATGCTTATTGAGATGAATCTCTTCGGAAGCCATCGACTTCGATTTCACCACGCTCTTGACGCCATGCTCTCGGGCGAGATTCAGGATGTATTCGCGCACCTCTGCGGGATCGTTGGTGCGAAATACTTTGGTCCCGCGGGCTTCCGCGTTCTTCGCAAAAAGATCAGCCAGTTCGTCAAGATGCGAGGCCGCGTAGGATTTTCGCTCAGCGATTTGCGTCCGCAGGGCTTCGAAATCATAGCCCTCATAAGCTCTTTGTCGGCTGGTACGGTAGGCCTCAGAGAATCGTCCGAGAGCCCCAGTGAGGTTTGGGTTGTGTACCGCCTTGACGATGGCCTCGCGAAACTTGGTTTCCATCAGTTCACCCTTCCTCCATCGGACAAGACATCGTAGAAAACAATGACGAGTTTCTCCGGACCGTGCACGCCGATGGTAAGCACCCGCTCGATGTCCGCCGTGCGGCTGGGTCCAGTAATGAAGGAGATGTAATTCGTCTGCTCCGGGCGGATCCTAGTCAGGGCCGATGGCAAGTCGGGCACGAGATGATCGCTTTCGACCAGCGCAATATGAATCAGCGGGAGCGTCGAGACCAGCCTGCAATCGACCGGAGCTGCGTCCTGGATAAGCGTTCCGGTGTTCGCGATGGCCCAGTCCAGTTGACTGATTCCGACTTTCGCCAGGGCTGAAACTTCGCGATTCACTTGGAAAATTAACCCCGGTACGCTGGCTGAGATCTGCTTCTGGTCGAACTCCTCGAGAAACCGGCACGATGCCCACACTGCATAGGCCAGCGGTTCATTGCAGACCCCAGCGCCTCTCAAGTATTCCAGTATGAAACTCAGAGCATCGTTCTTCCCAGAGAAGTGGTGGACTTCGGCGTTAACTGCTTCGGCGCGGAGCTTGAAGGTTTCAAATACAGCATCCATTCGTCGCACCTTGGTCCCGAGTCACCCGACTGTCTTTGCAGCTTCTTGAAAGACGTCTTGCACACCGAAGCGCTTCGCCTCCGGCTTTGCGTTTTGGGTGGCGCAGCGGTTCACCGCCGCGAGAACCCCCTGATTTTGTCGGCGGCTTTAGAAGTAAACGCAAAACCGCACGTTTTCAGCAGGCTATCCAGCCAAAATTGTCAGTGCACGACCATCTGCGTGAACGGATACACGTAGGCCATGAGGAGGACGAAGATGCCGACCAGCGAGGCCAGCGCAATGCTGTGCCAGAAAACGTAGCGCAGAATGTCGCCCTCATGCCCATACCATTGGGTCGCAGTACTGGCGACGACGATGCTCTGCGCGTCAATCATCTTTCCCATGACGCCTCCGGTGGTGTTGGCAGCCGCCATCAGCGCCGGAGAAACATTCACCTGCTGCGCCGAAATCTTTTGCAGGCTGCCGAACAACACATTCGAAGAGGTATCCGAGCCGGTTAAGGCCACTCCGAGCCAGCCGAGCAGGGTTCCGAAAAATGGGTACAGATGTCCCGTGCGCGCGAACGCCAGCCCCATGGTCGCGTCCAGTCCGGAATACCGAGTCAACATTCCGATCGCCAACATGGCGCCAATGGTCAGCAGGGAGAAGCGCACCTTCACGATGGTTCTTCCGTACACCGAAAAGATCTTACGGAAGCTGAGTCCCATCACCAGACCCGACAGAATTCCCGCGAGCAGAATGCCAGTCCCGGTCGCGCTGACCCAATTCAATCCAAAAACTGCGCCTTCTTTGGTCGGCTTGGGAACTACCGGCGGGACACGAAGCACCAGATTGTTCAAGGCGGTAACGGGAAACTGTGGATTGGTGACCTTGCTTGGTGGAGTTTTCCAATGAGCCATCGAAGCAAAAGTTTTTTCCGGCGCGTTCATAAAGTTTTTGCCGGTTTGCGTGCCCCACAGAAAAACAATCACACTCAGGATCACCCACGGAACCCATGCGCGCGTGATCTGGGATCGAGTGAACCCGTGATCCGCGTGGTGGCCCGTCTTGCTCGCTTCGCCGTCGAACGTCCAAACGCGTTTGGGATGCCAGATAAAAAGGAAGCCAATCAGGCAACTCATGGAAACAACCGACGCGACAACATTGACCACCCAAGGCCCATGCAGGTTTGACATCAGCAATTGCGGAATCGCAAATGAGACACCAGCAACCAGAATTGCAGGCCATACCTCCATCATGCCGCCCCATCCGGCGAATGCACACACCAGCCAAAACGGCACCAGAACACAGAAGGGGGTGAGAATGCGTCCCGCCATGGCTCCCAGCATGATTTCGCTGAATCCCGTGACCTTGGCCAGCGCAATGATCGGCGTGCCTAGCGCACCAAACGCCACGGGCGCCGTGTTTGCGATCAGCGACAGGCCGGAAGCTTGCAGTGGTCTGAATCCCAGCCCAATGAGCAGCGCGGCGGTCACCGCTACCGGTGTGCCGAAGCCAGCCGCGCCTTCAAAGAATGCGCCAAAACAAAAAGCGATCAGGAGCAGTTGCAGGCGACGGTCCTGCGTGATGCCGGTGAGACTGTGCTGCAGAATATTGAATTGTCCGGATTCGACGGTGAGCTGATACATGAAGATGACATTCAGCACAATCCAGCCAATCGGGAAAAGTCCGTAACCGGCGCCATAGATTGCTGTGGCTCCGGCGAGTCGCGCGGGCATGTGAAAACCAAAGGTGGCGGTGAGCAGTGCCGCTGCCAGACCGGCCAAAGCCGCATAATGCGCCTTCACGTGTCCCAGTGCGAGGCTCCCCAGCAGTACTATGATCGGAAGCGCGGCCAGCACCGTGGACAGCCACCAATGCCCGGTTGGGTCATAACCCTGCGCCCACGGCGAAGATAGAGCGGGAATTTTGAGGACCGCGATAGCGGCAATGGCAGCGACGATGATGACGAGCGCGGAAGCTGAAAGGTTCACCTGCGGAGGAGCCGGCGGTGCCGGAGGAATCAGTGCCATCCCCGGCTTCTCGGCCGGTATGATCGTAGTTGCCATGTATCACCCTTACTGAGCCAGGACCTGCCGCATAGCAGGATGCGGCCAATCGTAGGATGGCCTGGTCAACCACGCTGTGATCTGCATCACTTCGCCATGTGATCTGCCGCCGTGGTTCTCTACGATGGTCCCCTTCGAAAACACCAGAGCAAACGTGCCCTAGCCAGAAGGAAGAATCTCGAAACACACCGCCCTGGCAGCGCCGCCCCGCTCTTGGTTGGAAACGTTGGAACTCCCGTCATTGCCGCCAAAGGTCAGCCGGTAGGCGGAGGCCCGAACCGAGCTATGCGCGGCCAATCGCGCCCTTCTAGCAAGAACCAAAGTCCCTGGGACGGTAAGCTCCGATCGTTGACGAGAACTCGCCTCCCCCTTAAGATGGAGCGACTCGAAAGCGGCGTATCGCCTTAATGATCTGAATGATCGGGCAGAGCAATCGACAAACGTTTCCTCAACGTGTGAGCGTGTATTTTCAATGTTTCATGTTGCCTCAATCTGCCAACGGTGCCTCATTCTGCCAAAATTTTGAGCCGGTAGGATACAAGTTAGGATACGAGTCGGCAAACTAGCGCCGAGTAACTATGGATCGACCACGGTTAAGACGAACGCAGACCGATTATCGACCGCAATGCAGCGGAAATCGTCGTGAGGTAATGAGTGTCTTCGCAGCGGCCCCGTAGCTCAGTTGGATAGAGCAGCGGTTTCCTAAATCACGGGTCTCGTGTGCGCCCGGAGCGGATCAATCACTTACGGGCGGATTCATGCACAACAAACGAGGCAAAAGACTGGTATTCGGCAGTAATTGTGCAACGCGTTGTGCAACGAAAAAACGCCTGACAGGTTGATCGCTCTTTCCCGGTCGAATCGGAACCCTCGCTAGGCATAAGTGTCAGCCATAGTCGCGCGAGTGGAATTAAGGCACAGCAATTTCCGATTCGAGATTTGTGGAAATCCAGCAAGAAACCATACTTAAATCATTTATTTCTGCGATGCATGCATTGCACCACACATGGTGCTTAACTTTGTGCTAGGGTCGCAAAAAAGTATCTGTAAGTTATTTATTATAACGCAATATTAGCTACTGATTATTATTAATTTATTATAACTGGAGAAAGACTATGGCCCAGGAGAATTTTATTTATTTCGCCTGCACCAAAAATGTAGCAACTCTGCCCGTTATATGCATTCCGCGAGTATGAGCCGCTGCGTATTTCGGTACCAAAGCGGCCAGCTCGTCGCGTGACAGAGTGACTTGCGCCCACTGGCTCATGACGCCGGTTTGAGCCAGCGCCATAGATCCGATCCAAGACATGCCCTTGGGATTACGCAAGTGCGCGATTCGCACTGCGCACGGTCCCGCTGCGCATGAGAAGACCGCCCATTCGAATATGGTGCTCGCCAGAAAGAGTTCTTCCTTGCAATTGGTGGAGCCTGGTTTGCGAATCGATTATCCCCAACGGGGGAAGCATGATAGCCAGAATTTTCATTGTGGACTCCCGTTCCCCAAATTCCTGTCGGTCTGACAAACGTGCGCTCTGTGGGAGGCGCGATCATGGGATATGCAATCAGGAGTAGTACGGCGAAGCGGTGGCCAAGCAATACACACAGAATTTCTCGCCCCAACTCAACGCACGCAACTGGAGCTATCCGTCGACCTATGCACGTAACGACATGCTTGTCGGTCTGAGGCGAAGCCTCGCTGGTATAGTGTAGAGAGAGGAACTCTTGCCCATCATCAAATTCCCTTGGGGCTCTCGAAAAATCGAAACGCGAAATCGGAGGGATTTCATGATCACCGCAGCTTGAAAAGGGGGATGCTATGGTATTTGAATACAGAGGGAACGCCCAGACTCCTGGACCGCTTGGTCAAATCCCCGGCGCACCTGGAGGACGCGTACCCGGTCCGTTGCGATCCGGACCAAAAGATGAGCCCGGAAAAGGTAATACGGCAACGAAGGCCTCGAAGACGACGACGCCTGGCCAAGGAGACGGTACCAGTGATGCTCTAAATGAGAAAGTGGCAAAGATAGCGGAGGGATATGTCGGCAAGCCCTCGGTCGGCGATGGCCAGTGCTACGCCCTCGCCGATGCCATAGCAAAAGCCGCCGGCGCCAAGACTGCCTCTGACTTTGTCAAGGTCACAAAGTCTAGGGACCAGGACTACCCTTGGGGAAAACCGATCACGCTAGACCAAGTGAAGCGCGGGGATCAACTTCAGTTTCGCAACCACAAAATGGTGATTGAGACGACCATAACAGTGACGAAGGGCGGCAAAGTAATTGAAAGGAGCCCCAAGCCTTCAATAGAAGTATACTCGCGCGTCCCCCAACATACCGCGACCGTGACGCACGTTAACCCCGATGGGTCGTTTACGGTTGCTGAACAGCATGTTATTGACCGCGACACCGGCAAGGAATCCGATACCGTACATGGGGAGAACAAAGTGTACTACAAAAACAGAACCCTCCCCCCGGAGATAAAAACCAGAACGGAAAACGACGTCGAAATCGTCACAACAATTGAGAAAAAAATCATCGTCAGCGGTAAAATCCTTCCGTATCGTCCACAGGAAGACCCAAAGCACAAAAAGGACCTAGACTTTCAATAGCCCCAGACCGCCCCAGTGACGATGGCGGGTTGGCAGGCTACAAACTGAAGGGTCGCATGGAAGAGGTGAAGTGGAACCCTCCGATCCTTAGTTTTGTCATCGAACGGCACGGTGGAACCGTGCTTGGCTCCGGCTACGCAGAACTTCAGTCCTGGACGGTTGATATTAATGCTGGTCGCGCTACGTTGGCAGATCACCATCGACAACGTTGGCTGCATGGACCCAGGAATAGCCCTCTGAAAGTCGGGCCAATCGCCGCTGAGATCACGGAACTTATCAAGAATCGGAAGGCTGATCCGCGTTTGAAGTGGAAGTCCTCGGATGAGGCTCGCGTCCAGATTGGCGAAGTGATCCCTAACGACTGCCCGAAGCAAACGCTGGTCGGGAGGCGAAGGCGTTTTAAGAAAGCTCTCCAAGAATCCCTACAGCCACACGGCTGGGAACTGTTCACGGGAACGAACACTGTGAAAGGGAAGAAAAACTGAGCCTCGGCGCACCAAGACTCATCATCCCCGCTGCCCTGCTGTTGGGGAACTTTGTTCAATGTTTACAACCTTAGATCGTCCCACAGTATAGCTATAAGTTATGGCAGCGGCCCGACATTTCAACGATTTAATTTGGTTCTATTGCTATTGATACCAGCGTAGTCATTGGTCAATAGTGCATTTACCATCCTGCAATTGGAGTGCCGCCTTTATTCACAACCAACGGGATGAAATTGTTGTAAAACATGTTAAGCTATGAGCTATTGAGAGAAACGGGCGCACCGTCGGAGATTCGGCTCTCGGTCTGCCGCATGGCGTGAGCGAAGGACCACCACTGCAAGGGCTTGGAGGAGCGCAACGAGCTGACGGGCAAGCGTGAAGTAAGGGAACCGCGATGTAGTGTTAGATTGCGTACCACGAGGGCTACGCAGTGGATCGCCCACGTCTCCCGTTTTTCCCAACGCTATGGGCCTTCCCGTGCCCGTAGAGCGACGATCTCCGTTGGGACGACCCTGGAACCATGCCAGAATTGTCATAACGGCTGAAATCGCTGAAATGGCTGAACTTTCAACGCGTTCAAAATAGTCCATATTTTTGTTGCATTAACCGGACGTTTGAGGTATAATGTGCCATCCAGAGCAGCCTCGGTCGTCAGGTAGCCATCAAAGTCCTGCCCGCAGAGAAAGTCGCCGACCCCGAACGAAAGCAGCGCTTCGTGCAAGAAGCGAAGTCGGCTTCGTCGCTGAACCACCCCAACATCATCACCATTTACGACATCGGCCGGCCGAGGGCGTTGACTTTATTTCGATGGAGTTGGTCTCCGGTAAAGCGCTCGACCGGCTGATTCCACGGTACGGAATGCGGCTGAATGACGTTCTGAAGTATGCCGCCCAGATTGCCGATGCGCTCGCTCGGGCGCACGCCGCCGGTATCGTCCATCGAGATCTCAAGCCGGGAAACATCATGGTGAACGAAGATGGGCTCGTGAAAGTTCTCGACTTCGGGCTGGCTAAGCTTACCGAACCTACTCCTGCTAGCGGGGACGAGTCCACGCGAACCATGCGGCCCACGACAGAAGAGGGCAAGATCGTCGGAACCGTTGCGTACATGTCTCCCGAGCAGGCGGAGGGCAAGAAGGTCGATGCCCGTTCGGACATCTTCAGTTTCGGGTCGGTGTTGTACGAGATGGTGACGGGAAGACAAGCGTTCCACGGCGATACCAAAGCCTCGACGCTAGCGGCCATTCTCAAGGACAATCCGCGGCCGGCAAGCCAACTCGTCGATGGCCTTCCCAGAGAAGTTGAGAAGCTGATCTCCCGTTGTCTGCGGAAGGAGGTCAATCAGCGCTTCCAGCACATGGACGACCTCAAGATCGTGCTGGAGGAAATGAAAGGGGAGTCCGATTCCGGGGTGCTGGGAACCGCTGCTGTGTCCAGGCCGAAGCCTCGTCGCCTCACCTGGGTCCTCAGCGTCGCGGCAGTAGTGGTTATTGGGACCGTTGGAGCGTGGCTGGTTCGATCGAAGAACGAAGTGCCAGATGTGCCGTTGGTGGCAGTTCCACTGACCAGCTATCCTGGCAGTGAGTCGTGGCCGTCGTTTTCCCCGGACGGAACACAAGTAGCGTTTGCCTGGGATGGAGAGAAGCAGGACAACTGGGATATCTACGTCAAACAAATCGGAGTGGAGCAGGCTGGGCTGTAATCCATCGCCGGATCAGTGGTTAACCTATAAGGCGGCGGCGCGTCGACTTGAAGGGGGCGAGCCAAAAACCAGGCGTGCCCTTTCGATTTATTTCTTCCACGCAGGTTGAGTACTATCCGGCCTTTTCGCCAGACGGTCGGAGGATCGCCTTTATGTCGCAGCGATCAGGGACGGATGAAATCTGGATCTGCGATAGTGACGGATCCAAGGTCGTGCAATTGACTTCGTTCGGTGGGTCTGAGATCTATGGTCCGAGTTGGTCCCCGGACAGCCAGAACATTGCTTTTACGGGTGTGCAGAAAGGAATGAAAGATGACATTTATTCCATTAGCGTCAATGGGGGAGCTCCCCGGCGCTTGACGACGCACCCGGCAGAGGACAAATGGCCCTATTGGTCGCATGATGGAAAGTGGATTTACTTCAGCTCAACCCGCAGCGGTCGGGAGGAGATATGGAAGATGCCGTCCAGCGGTGGAGAGGCGGTCCAGATCACGCGGAATTCCGGCGACATCCCGCAAGAGTCAGCAGACGGCAAATTTCTCTATTACATGAAGGGGTGGCCGGAGGCCGTGAGCGTCTGGAGAGCCCTGGTGGATGGAAATCAAGAAACGAAAGTTCTCGATTCTGTGCATAGCGAAGGCCAATGGACCGTGGGGAAGGAGGGGATTTATTTCTTCAGAACTCCCGACAAAATCGGGCGCAGTGACATCTGCTTCTACGATTTCGCCACCGGTCAGATCAGGAGAGTCCTGACAGTTCAGCGTCCCGTGGATAATCATATCGCGGTTTCCCCCGACGGCCGGACGATTCTCTACCCACAATCTGACGAATCTGGCAGCGTCCTCATGCTGGTCGACAATTTCCGGTAGGCGCGTCTCTCACCGTTGCGCCCGGATTACGGCTAACCAGCAGTAATCCGCCCTGGACGAAGGAACGAAAACTGACCGCCTGAGAATTTGCTGGTCAAGCGTCGGGGAAGTCAGGCTGGCTGCGGATTCATTCTGTCAATGCATTATGAAAAAGCGCCCCGCTTCAGAGGGTCACGGCTGTGACGGGCGCCGCCTCCGCTCCGCTGCGCTGTGCAGGGCTTCGCTCCGCTACGGCGGCGCTGGGGAGTAACTA
>JBEKUD010000027.1:0-47511 GCA_049515395.1 Candidatus Sulfotelmatobacter sp.
CGATCACACCGGGGCGCATCTAGCGTGCGCTTGCGGTGCTCCGGCGCTGCACCGCGGGCGCCATGGGAAGAAGCTTCGAAAGTGTTCTCGGCACCCTGCACGTGGAGCGAGCTTATTACTACTGCCCGACGTGTCAGAGCGGCGTCTACCCGCGGGACCGTGCGCTGAGTTTAGAAGACCTTCTCTTTGTCCCCTGGCGTTCTGCGCATGGCGGGCAGCGCCGCTACCCTGGTCAGCTTCGTAGAGAGCAGCACGTTGCTTGGGCGAATGAGCCGGAGTAGATGTCAATGCCAAGCAGGTAGGACGTGTGGCCGAAGCGTTGGGCCAGGAGATTGCCCAAAATCATGAAGTTGATCTCGCTGAACATAGGGCGCCTGCGACTGCTGAACTACAAGGCGCAACCGTTAATACCGCTATCTTCAAGCAGTCGGTAACCGGCCGCATCCCGCTGCGCACCTTGAACCTGGATGGCGACCGGCAAGCCGACCTCAGCGTTCACGGCGGTCCCTACAAGGCGGTCTACGGCTACCCTTCCGAGCACTACGAATATTGGCAGCAGGAGCTTCCTGAGACGGCATTGCCGCCAGGTGTTTTCGGCGAGAATTTCACCACCGCGGGCCTTCGCGAGGATGAGCTTCATGTTGGCGATCGCTTTCGAATCGGTTCGTCGATCGCGATGATCCGTCAGCCGCGCATGCCTTGTTACAAGTTAGCCGCTAGGGTTCAGCGGGATGACTTCATCACGCGATTCCTCCGCAGCGGATTTTGCTTTTCCGTGGAGCGGGAAGGAGAAGTAGAGGAGGGAGATTCCCTCCAACTCATTTCGCGGAATGATGCCGGCATAACGATCGCGGACATGAATCTGCTTTTCGTCAAGGAGAAATGCAACCGCGCCCTGTTGCAAAAGGCGATTGCAACCCCTGGCCTCCCAGGAGACTGGCGTGAATACTGCCTGCCCAGATTGGACGGCCTGTCTGTGACCGCTTAGGTAGCTGTCGCAGGTCTCCTGGCAGAGGACCTGTATGCCTTTATGCCTTACAATCGGCAGTGATAGATGATCCTCGAGGCTCTCCATCGCATCGCCAATCACGGTCAATCACTGGCCCGCGCGGAGGCGCGTGCGGTGATGGCGGAGGTGCTCGCGGGAAACTGCACCGACGCACAGATCTCGGCGCTGCTCGTGGGTCTGCGCATGAAAGGCGAAACGGTTGAAGAGATCGTCGGATTCGCCGAAGCGATCCGCGCCGCGGCGACCCCTTTGCCAATCTCGCTGAGCGGGAGCAGCGCTTCTGAATCCAGCGCGCTCGATCTCAGCGGCACAGGACGCGATGCCCTCGTCGATACCTGCGGCACCGGCGGCGACGCCAGCGGCACCTTTAATATTTCCACGGCCGCAGCTTTCGTAACCGCCGGAGCGGGCGTGCAGGTGGCCAAGCACGGCAATCGCAGCCTGACTTCGAAGTGTGGCTCCGCCGACGTAATGGAGGCGCTGGGCGTGAATATCCAGTTGTCTCCGCAACGCGCCGCTCAGTGCCTCCGGGAAGTTGGGATCTGTTTCCTCTACGCCCCCGATCTGCATCCTTCCATGAAACAGGTTCAGAAAGTGCGGCGCGAACTGCAGCTGCGCACCATGTTCAACCTGCTCGGCCCCCTCACCAATCCCGCGCATGCTTCGGGACAGGTGGTTGGAGTCTACGCTCTCGATATGGTCGAAAAGCTGGCTGAGGCTCTGAGCATGTTAGGCCTGCATCGCGCGCTCGTGGTGCACGGCCTCGATCGGCTCGACGAGATTACCATCACCGGCAGCACTCGCATCGCCGAAGCTCGCGACGGAATCGTGCGAACTTACGAGGTGAATCCGGAAGAGTTCGGCATGAAGCGGTCTACACTCGCAGACATTTCTGGTGGAGATGCAGCCGAAAACGCAGCCATCGTTCGCGAAGTTCTGATGGGAAAGAAATCTCCCCGCCGCGATGTGGTTTTGCTGAATTCTGCAGCCGCACTCGTTGCGTCGGGACGCGTAGATCATCTGGCCGAAGGCATACCACTGGCGGCAGATTCGATCGACTCCGGTGCGGCCAATGCGAAGTTGGATGAGCTAGCCAACTTCACGAAAAAAGAGTAGATGTAAATCGCATGTCTTGCGTGCTCAGAGCGAGCGGTGCAAACTTCGATGTGGATGAATTCTTGAAGGTCTCCTCGCTCGATGCTCTCACCGTTTTTCATCGCGGGGAGACCCAACGCCGCAGTTCGGCTGTCACTCAGCGCCGAACCGGGCAAGCCGGAATGAGCGTAAGCGTCAGCACCCGAGATTCTTCGGACTTGCGCGGTCAAATTGACGATGCGACTAAGTTTCTAACAGAAAATGATCAGGAACTGAAACGACTCCGCGATTTTCCTGGCTTGGAAAGAATGGAAATGGAATTTCCCGTCGAAGATCGCGACGTCGTGTTCCAGTCCGACGCGTTTCCTCCTGAACTCCTCTCGCTGCTGGGGGCGATGGGTATCGGTCTGGTGGTCTCGCGGCATCCCGCCTATTGGGGAACCGAAGACCAAACTCCAACGAAACAATAAGCTGCTGGAACCTTTTTCAAGTCTTGCTCTTTAACAGCTCCGACTATTTGGTCAAGTCGCTGGCTTCGATCTTGAAAGTGTTGTTGGTCGTGTCGCTCTCCGGTACGCTGCCGTCGTTGACCACAATTTCCTCGGGCGGCCGTGTAATCTCCACGCGAATCACTGCCTTGCCGTTGCCACGCACCTCAAGGCGCTTCCTCACTTCGCCCCCGGCGTATTTCACCGTGACTGGAACCTCGGCTCCGGCCCGGCCGAGATTCTCGACCGTAACCGTCACCAGGTAAACATCGGTCATCGTCTTACGGGGGAACGCCGATTCCACCTTGAAATCCGGTAGTCCACGGTCGCGATAAACCCAGTCGTCAAAGAACCATTCGAGATTTTTTTGGGTCTGCGCCTGAATCAATTTCTGCAGGTAAGAAGGTTCCTTGTCCTGTTCCGGACGATAGGACGCGATGGCCTTTTTCAGCGCCCGCTCGCCGACCATATCGCGCAGCATCCACCACACATACATGGCCTTGCTGCGGTAAAGCTCCTCGTCGCTGGTGTTCGCCAGGGATTGACTCGCGTGATCTTCTGTTGCGAGAGCTGTCCGTTTCTCAGCCGCGGCAAAAGCAGCACGGTGCAATCCCATGTAGTCCAGCGCGGCTTGGCGACCGCTCTGATGTTCTACGTAGAGAGCCTGGGCAAAATGCGCAAGCCCTTCGTTGATCCACGGTCGCGGCGAGGAAAAAGCGGCGTGAGTTAATTGGTAGGCGGCCGCAAGTCCGGCCAGTCCAGGGTCGACGCCCGTAAGCGGCGTTAGCAACAACGGTCCACTTTCAAAAGGGGCCGCATCCGCGTCCGCAAGATCGGCCGTTCTTGCCCTCGAGTGCGCCGGACCGAACCACTCCGCAATAAACGGGACAATCTTTTCAGCAGTGTCAGCGTAGTTTGTTGCGGATCGGTCGTGGCCCTTCAGGTAGAGGACTTCGATTGCCGGCCGATCGATGTGCTCATAATTCGCCATGGCAAAGGTGGGGACGACGAACCCGAGAGGCTGATGCGCGCAATCTGCGCTGAAGAACTGCGCCCGGTCCATCGCTTCATCCATCACCTGGCATGATGCCTCGTTGACCACGACTTCTGGTGGCCGTTCACCGTCCTCCCTCAATGCGTCGATCTTCAAATGCATTTTTGATGGGGCCTGGCGCGCCTTCCATCCGCCCACAACCTCGAACAGATTTGCGCCTTCCGACAGCTCCGCGGCCTCGGTCGCGATCGGATACCACGCCACATATCCCACTCCGCGAACCGCTGTAAATGCCGTGCTAATCTGGTCCCAGTCGGTACTTCGCGCCGTTGCCTCGGGTGTGCCGAGCTGCGTGAGCCGCGTCGCATCCAGCATGATCACACCTTCGTAGCCGATTTCTAACTCAACGCTGCCCCTGGGTGGAACTGCTTCGGGCAGAGTGACGATAGCTTCCGAGAGTTTCCCGGTGTGGTCGATGTCGGATGTGTAAGGCTGTAACACGAACTGAAGCGGCTTTCCGTTGGCGGTGATCGACCGCCAGTTCAGCGAAGAGGAAATCTGCAGCACCGCAATCTTTTGTGGCATTTGCGAATCATTTCGAAGAATGATTTTGCCCCGCACTCCGATACGCTGCTGGTCAGGTTCAACGTGGACGGTAAGATCGTAATTGGTGAACGTAAAAGCCTCGCGCTCCAGGGCGAAGCCGTTCACGGCAGCAACAAAGAACAAAAAGAACACGCAGAAGAAACATAACTGCAGGCGTCGCAAGTTCATTTCTCGCCCGCGGAGGTCTCGTTTTCTCTCGCGCGCCGCTGCCGCACAATTTCGTACATCACAACTGCTCCCGCCACCGACACATTCAGCGACGGCACTTTCCCCAGCATCGGAATTGAAACCACAAAGTCGCACTTCTTCTTGACCAGGTCGTGCAGCCCCTTGCCCTCTGCGCCCAGCACCAGCGCGCAATCCATGTTGTAATCGAGGGCGTCGTAAGTCTGCCTGCCGCGCTCGTCCAGACCGACTGTCCAGATGTTGCGGCCTTTCAATTCTTCCACAGTACGTGCGATGTTCGTGACCCTGGCAATCGGCAGGTGTTCGCTCGCTCCGGCGGAGGTTTTGGTCACCGTGCCGGTCACGGCCGTGGCACGACGTTCCGGAATCACCACTCCGTCGGCGCCGGCAGCATCGGCGGTTCGCAATACCGCGCCCAAATTATGCGGATCCTCCACTCCATCGAGCACGATGACAAAGCAATATCGTCCGCGCTTGGCGCCGACCACATCGTCGAGATCGCTGTATTGTTTGGCCGAGGTGACGGCCACCACACCCTGATGCGCCGCATTCCCCGCCATGCGATCAAGTTCGGTTCGCGTCAGAAAGCGCACCGGCACGCCGAGCCGACGACAATCCTCGATCATCCGCTGCAACCGGATATCGTGCCGCTCCTTCGCCATGCCCACCCACTGGAAAGCCCGTCCACGGGCCTTCAGCGCCTCCGTCACTGCATTAATGCCATAGATATAGTTCATGAAGTATCAGTGTACCGAAAGCTGGGAGATGCGGGTGTCTCAGCGCGCGGTGGGAGGGAGGAGTTCTAAACGCGGCATCCCGAAACCCGGCGCACTTCAGCCGGGCGGGTGAGGGATCTCGCCTGGGAGCTTTCCCGATGGCGCTGCCGGCTGCGCGCGAGATCCTTCGCTTCGCTTGAAAAACGACTGCGCTCAGGATGACGCCGAATGGGTTAGGAAACTTCCGGGAATGAAACCGCACCACCGCATAAGTTTTGAAGGAAGCGGACAATCTCCGCTGGTTCCGCACGCTCGGTGTAATCCTCGTTCGCGGAAGCGTAGAGCACCGAACCGTCGTGATCGATGATGTACGCGGCAGGAATCGGCAGTTCCCAACTCTCGTCGCCATTCACAAAAGGCAGGTTCACGAAGGCGCGTTGATAGATTGCCTTTTGCTGATCGGGGAGGCGGTAAGTAAGCGCGAACTGCCGCGCCACATCGTTGCCGGGATCGGAGAGCAATCGAAAGCGCAGCTTGTGCTGATCGCGCATAAAGAACGACTGCTGCACAGTCTGTGGTGAAACATCCACGAGCGTCGCTCCTGCCCTCTCGATTTCCGGAAAAACAAGATTCATCGCCTCCATTTGAGCGACGCAGAACGGGCACCAGCGCCCGCGGATGAAGCAGATCACGAGCCGTCCTCTTCCCAGCAGATCTGAGGAAGAAACGCTCTTGCCGTCATGATCTTGAAGCTGGAATTTCGGAATCTTCGCGCCGACCGGCAGAATATTCGCGGCCAAGCGTTTTTGCTTCAATTCCGCGACGGCGCGAGCATGAATCGCTTGCGTCTCCGCCGGAACGTACTTTGCAATCAGTTCCTTGCGCTCGGCAAAGATTTCGGCTAGCGACCGCGCGTCCGTTTCCGTAGTCGATTCTTCGAGAGAGCGCCATTTCATAAGAGCAGTGACCGGTGAGCAGTGATCCGTGATCACTGCTCAGACTTCGGCGGTTAGCGCTGGATGCTGGTGACTGGATACTGGCCACGGATCACTCGCCACAGCCCACCTGCTCCTACATTCCCGGCAGCTTCATTCCCGCCATCCTGCGCGCGAAGCTGGGCTTGCCCATCTGCTTGAACATTTTCTTCATCTGCGCGTACTGGCGGAGCAGGTTATTCACCTCCTGCACGGTTGTGCCGGAGCCGCGGGAGATGCGTTTGCGCCGGCTGCCATTGATCACTTCATGATGGTTGCGCTCGTGCATGGTCATCGAGTTGATAATCGCTTCCACGCGGTCGATCTGCTTCTCATCCACGCTATCGGCGGCCTTCTGCAATCCGGAGAACGGTCCGATGCTCGGCAGCATTCCCATCAAGCTTTTGATCGATCCCATTTTCTTCACTTGCCGTAACTGGTCGCGGAAATCTCCGAGCGAGAAGCCGTCGCCGCTGAGGGCCTTGCTGGCCATCTCGTCAGCCTTTTTCTTGTCGATCTGCGACTCCGCGCGCTCGATCAGCGAGAGGATGTCGCCCATGCCGAGAATGCGCGACACAATGCGGTCGGGATGAAACGGCTCCAACGCATCGTACTTCTCGCCCACGCCGATAAACTTGATGGGCTGGCCCGTGACTTGCCGGATGGATAGCGCCGCGCCACCGCGAGCATCGCCGTCCATCTTGGTGAGGATGACACCAGTGAGCGAAAGCTTCTTGTGAAATTCATCGGCAGAGCGCACCGCATCTTGCCCGGTCATGGCGTCGGCGACGAACAGAATCTCCGACGGATTCAGCAGCTTTTTCAGCGACTGCATCTCGCTCATCAATTC
The DNA here is from genome assembly GCA_049515395.1 of Candidatus Sulfotelmatobacter sp. Lineage (GTDB taxonomy): Bacteria > Acidobacteriota > Terriglobia > Terriglobales > Acidobacteriaceae > Sulfotelmatobacter. The sequence goes on from JBEKUD010000027.1 coordinate 6,919, forward strand.
GTCATCGATGTGCAGACGGCCCGCGGTGTCGACGATCAGCACGTCGCACCCGGAAACAATGGCCTCGCGCCGCGCCTCTTTCACAAGACGCTCCACCGCTTGTGTGAGCTGCGTCGCCGTGTTCGCCTCGCCCACTTCGCCTTCGTAGATCTGCGCCTTGACTGCCTGTGCCACAACTTTCAACTGTTCGCGCGCCGCGGGACGGTACACGTCCACCGAAACCAGTAGTGGACGATGCCCGCCTGTCTTGAACCAGTTTGCCAGCTTGCCCGAGGTGGTGGTCTTCCCGGATCCCTGCAGCCCAGCCATCAGCACAACGGTCGGTGGCTGCGAAGCGAACTTGATGCGAGCCGTGTCCTTGCCAAGCGTCTCGACCAGTTCGTCGCGCACGATTTTGATGACCTGCTCGCCCGGGGAAAGCGCGGTCAGCACTTCCTGCCCCACGGCTTTGGCCTGTATGCGGTCGATCAGCTCTTTGACCACTTTGAAGTTGACGTCGGCCTCGAGCAGCGCCAGCCGGATTTCCCGTAGCGCCTCCGCAATGTTTTCCTCGCTGAGCCGGGCTTGGCCCCGAAGTGACTTAAACGCGCGCTGCAGTTTTTCCTGAAGATTCTCGAACATAAGGGTGATTATTTATTTTATCAGCCGGATGGTGTGGCGTCCGTTCGGACAGGATGCGCTGTCTTACCCGAACACTTCCCTGGCCGCGATGATGGTGTTGCAGTGAATGGTCACGGTGTCCTCCACGTTCTGCGCATAGCCCCCCGCGAAGGTCACCATCACAGGAATGTTGCGGGCTTGCGCGACCCGGAACACAAGTTCGTCGCGCCTTTTCAATCCTTCGATCGTCAGAGAAAGTCCCCCGAGCTGGTCTTCTTTATAAGGGTCGGCGCCGGCGAGATAGCACAGCAACTCCGGCTGAGACTGCCGCAGCCCCGAACTCAACGCGTTGTCGAGCCACGCCAGATATTCCTCATCGCCCATGCCGTCGGGCAGATCCACATCGATGGAGGAGGGCGGCTTCCACATCGGATAGTTATTGTGCTGGTGCAGAGAGATGGTGAAGACATCGCCCGCGTTTGGATTCTTTCGCCGAATTCCCTGTGTCGCCACCCGGGACCCGGAAGCCGACGGCAACGCGTCCCCCGGCCCAAGCTTTGCAGCAAAGATCGCCGCCGTGCCGTTCCCTTGATGAACGTCGCAATCCACGGTCATCGCGGTACGAATCTTGCCGTCGCGCTGCAGTCGTCGTATGGCCACTGCTACATCGTGGATCATGCAGAATCCCTCGCCGTGGTCGGCGAAGGCATGATGGAATCCGCCCCCGATGGAAACTCCTACCCGATCAAGCAGTGCTCGCCGCGCCGCCAGCATCGAACCTCCGGCAGCCAGCCAGAACGCATCCACCAATTCGCGCGAGTAAGGGACCTCCAGCGCCAATTCTTCCCGCGTGCTGAGCGTGCCCGTCTCCAGTTTGTCGACATACTCCGGCGTATGCACGAGCAGGATGTCCTCGTCCGTGGCCGGCTGCGGTTCCAGAAAATCATTTGCATCAGCCACCCCGCACGCCAGCAGTCGTTCACGAATGCGTCGGTATTTTTCGGCAGGGAAAACGTGTTCGCCGATGGGCAAATAGTAAGCGTCGCTGTAAATCAATTTGAATGGAAGCATTCCGCGCTCGGCAATCAGCGCCCGGTCCAAGGGTCTAAAGGACAGGGCGCTGAAGGACTTCATATAATACGCGGGAAGCGAGGAATTCGCAGCGCCCTCGCTACCGCTTCTTCGGAGGCGGGATGCTCTGGGCCGGCATCGATCTGCGCACCGGTACGATCGCGCCCCGCGCCGGATCGGCTGCGGCATTGGCCCGAGTAATCACTTCCTGCTGGATGTACTGCACGAATTCCTGAATCTGCCGTTGCATTTCTTCCATGCGTTCGCGCATCTGCAGGATGATCGCCATGCCGCTGATGTTCACTCCCAAGTCGCGCGCCAGCGACAGAATGAACTCCAGTCGCTGCAAGTCTTCGTCCGTGTAGAGGCGAGTATTTCCCTCGGTCCGCGACGGCTTCAACAATCCCTCCCGTTCATAAAGCCGCAGCGTCTGAGGATGGATGCCATACATCTCCGCCACCGCCGAGATCATGTATGCGCCCTTGGATTTGCGTTTGGTCATGAAGTTCCCGCTACTTTCGTGCCGCTGACTTCCGCAGCATCAATGTTAGCTTAATGCAACCTCGTTACGGAGAACAACAAACTAAGCTCCGCATGACGACGAGAGGAGGGCGGGAGGAAAAAGATGGCCAACAGATATGTCCGTCACGTCCGGGTTCTTGCGTGGGTCTTATGGCTGGCGATCGGTTCTCCCACCTTTGGCCAATCTCCAAACTCTGGCGACCAGCCAAGTCCAGAGTCCCAGGCAGCCAAGCCGACGGAAAACTTCGGCGAAGATTCAGGTCGCGTCGGTATCGGAGTGAAAGCCTCCCTGCTCGGCGGGGGCGTGGAACTAGCAGTGCGGACGGCGCCTCGCGCGAACGTCCGTGCCGGTTTTAACATTTTCAGCTACTCCCGAGGCTTCAGCCAGGATGGCTTCGCCTACAATGGCGAGCTGAGTTTTAAGACCTTCGAAGCGCACTACGATTTTTTCCCTTCGGCCAAAAACTTCCACCTGAGTCCCGGCGTGCTGGTCTATATCGGCGATCCGATTACTGCGACCGCTTCAGTGCCTGCAGGCCAAAGCTTCAGCCTCGGTGGAGTTACCTACGATAGCGACACAACCACACCGGTAAGCGGCCATGGGAAGATTGATTTCAACCGGGCCGCTCCCCTGGCAACGGTAGGCTGGGGCAACCTGATTCCCCGCAGCTCTAAACATTTCAGCGTTCCGCTTGAACTAGGAGTGGCATTCCAGGGAACCCCCCGGGCAACGCTCAACTTGGCAGGCAATGTCTGTGATTCTCCTGGCGTCAACTGTCGCCCGATTCCCAGTGACCCGGTCGTCCAAACCCAGATTCGAGCGGAGCAGACCAAAATCACCAACAACATGTCCTTATTCAAGGTCTATCCGATAATTTCGGTCGGCTTCGGCTACAAGTTCTAAGGCCTGCAACCAACAAATCAGCCACGGATCCTCACAGGTCAGCACGGATCATGAAGCAAATCCGTGTTCGCCTGCGTAAATCCGTGGCCAAAGTTTCGACTAAGCTGCGGGTTCGGCTTTTTGCTCTGTCGCTGCCCATCCCCGCGGCTTCAATAAATGATTGACCGCGTAAGCGACGAAGCCGGCCGCGATCAAGATCATGCCGAACTCGAACGAGCTCATATTCCATACCTGCTCATGCTCGCTGCGGATAATGGAAAATCCCAGCAGGAGCATGGGCGGAATGCCGATCGCGATCGCCCCAAACAACCCGCCGGGGACGCGGAATGGCCGCGCCAGTTGGGGCTCGCGGAAGCGCAATACGGCCAGCGCCATAAATTCCAGCATCAGGCTGAAGCCATAAAGAAGGATGTCGAGCGTCACCAGCCGGGCAAATCCCAGACCCAGGCACATCGCCCACCCCATCGCCAATGCCACAATCGCGACCCAGGGTGCCCGCGACTTAGGATGCAGCTTGGCAAAGATGCCAGGCAGCATGCCGTCCTGCGCCATGGCGAGCGGCAGGCGCGAATAACTCATCACCAACGCGTTGAACATGCCAAAGGCGCTGATGATCCCGCCCAGCACAACTCCGATGCGCAGCAGCGGACCACCCAGCAGACCGGCGATATCAGCCCAGGATCCAGTTTCCCATGCAGTGGCCTTCAGCCCGGTCATCCACATCGCGGCGAAGGGAAGCACGTAGCTCAAGGCCACGATTACCACTGCCACCAGCATCGCCCGCGGATACGTTCGCTGCGGCCGCTCCACTTCCGTTGCGATGGTCGAGGCGTTGTCCCATCCCATGTAGTTCCACATGCAAATCAGCAGGCCGCCTAGGATGTCTACGGTAGAAGTGGTCGGCTTGGTCACGGCATTCGCGAGTGCTCCCATCTTGAACGGGGCCAAAATCACGATCGCGACAAAGGGCGCCGACAGCGCGAAGAACAACCACAGCGAGGTGAGCGAAACCACCTTCACGCCGGCAATATTCAACGCCGCACACGCAACAACCACCGCCAGCGCAACCCACCAGCCGCGATTCTCCACCTGGAACCACGGGAACATTCGAGTCAGGTAGGCCACAAACAGCGTGGGATAAATCGCCATATCGAAAATCGACGCCACCAGGGAAAGCCAGGCTTCCTGAAATCCCCAGAAATTTCCCATGGCGCGGCGTACCCAGGCGTAGTAGCCGCCCTCGTAAGGCAGCGCACTCGAAAGCTCGCCGATCATGAAGGCCGTTGGCAGGCTCCAGAGCAGAGGGGTGAGCAGCAGAATCAGGATCGCGCGTCCGTACCCGGCGCCGTGCACAATGTCCTCGGTGCCATAGGTACCGCCCGACACCATAAAGAAGGTAGCGGCGACCAAAGGCCACAGCGTGAGGCGAACGAATTTTTTCCGGTGGGGTACGACGGCGAGAGGCTGAGGAGTCTCGGATTGTTGACGCGGGGCGCTAGCTGTTGCCAATTTCGATGTGTTCCTCCTCAAGCGACTCACTCTCAGCTACTCCGCAGCGGGCTGGTCGTTCTTGTAAAGCGTTGCTCGAGCTTTCTGGTTCTCTTAGATTCCAGAAATCGCGCTGAAGTTAGTTCGCAGTGTAGAGATTACGGGAAATTTACAACGATGCAAGAAAATTCTTGTAAATTCATGAAGAATTTTCGAAAAATTGGTCAGCATCGGAGGTAACGTCAAAACGTTTCACGCCGGGGGCGCAGGGGAACACAGGGTAGGGCTATTTTTCCCAGTGGTTGCCGTCTACCATGCGCTCGATGCCGTCGGTCACGACGGCGAGGCAGCTTTGGTAGGCGCTTTCGAGCGGTCCGGGCCGAGGACAGAATGAACGTGCAGGGCAGAGGAAGCGATGGTGCCGGTGACTGAGTTGACTCGAAGATTGCGAAGGGGAGTTGGAGCTGCCATTCCAACGGCAACACACTCCAGCCGATTCACCTTATGATCCCTGTGGCCTCTGGGTTAAAGATCTTGGGGTTAGTTCCGATTTGGCAGTTAAACCTTCTTCCATAGTTCTTCCCGCGGATCTTCCGGGTTCAACTTGGCCAGCTCCCGCAGCAGTTCTTTAGTGCGCTCGTCCCGCGGCATCGGCACGGTGACGGTAATCTCAACAATCTCATCCCCGCGCACTCCATCCTTCGTGGCCGAAGGCACGCCCTTCTCACGCAGCCGCAGCTTCTGTCCTGACTGCGTTCCCGGAGGAATCTTCAGCAATGCCCGCCCATCAATGGTCGGCACTTCAATCTTCGCCCCCAAGGCCGCCTCCGTAGCGCTTACTGGGACGGTCAGATAGATGTCATCTCCATCGCGCCGGAATAAAGGATGCTCTCCAATCCGAATGATCACGTAGAGATCGCCAGCCGGTCCGCCGTGAGCTCCGGCGTTACCCTTGCCCGCCAGCCGAATCCGCTGCCCATCGCGGGTCCCAGCCTTGATTCTTACCTCCAGTGGTTCGGTCCGGCTTACCGTGCCCTCGCCGTGGCAGGTGGGACAAGTAGAAATATTCTTTCCCGTCCCCTGGCATCGCGGGCACGCCACGTTGAACTTCATCCGCCCCCCCGTCTGCGTGATCTGTCCGGTTCCGTTGCACTCAGGACATTTTCCCGGCGCTTCGATATAGCCCTGCCCGTGACAATTCGCGCAAACATCCTGCCGCGTGATGTTCAGCCGCATCACGCCACCGCGGATCGCGGTCCAGAACGGCACATTCACCTGATATTCAAGATCGCTTCCCGGTGCAGGTCCCGTCTCAGCCGGTGCGGTGCTCCGTGCGCCGCCGAACATCCCCGAGAAGATATCGCGGAATCCTCCACCGCCACCGCTTCGCCTGCCTCGGCCGGCGCCGTCCACTAAATCCGAGAAGTCGAACCCGCCGAAATCAAAGGGAACGCCCTGACTGCCGGCTCCGCCACTCGAAAATCCACCCGGCGCACCTCCGGCAAATCCACCCTGTCCTCCTCCCCGCGCATACGCCTCGGCCGTCGCGGGATCGATGTTGTCCGAATAAAATCCGACCTGGTCGTAGATCTTCCGCTTCTTGGGATCGCTGAGCACATCGTTCGCCTCGGAGAGCGCCTTGAATTTCTCCTCCGCGGACTTGTCCCCGGGATTTACGTCAGGATGGTACTTCCGCGCCAGCTTCCGAAACGCCTTCCGGATCTCCTCCGCCGAGGCAGACTTCTTCACCCCCAGAATCTCGTAATAATCTTTCTTTGCATTCGTAGCCATTTATAGTCTGTCATTCTGAGCGGAGTTTCCATTCGCCTAGCGACGGGAAACGAAGTCGAAGGAGTCCCGAGTCCTAGTTCGGAATCCTGTGCTTCTCCTCTTGGAGCACGACCAGCGGCCGCGACTCCGCCGCATCCTCATAAACCGGAATCGGTCGCGCTCCTGTCGGGGTCGAGACCAGAACCTCCCACCGCCGCTCATCCTCAGCAAGGCTTATAAAATAAGTCTGCTCATTCACCTGAAAATCCATTTCATTCCCCCCGGAAATTCCGCACATCGCCGCAAACGTTATGGCGCGAGCAATGCCCGCGCCAGAAAGTTCTCACTGAAAGCTGACCGCTGAGAACGAGATCCCTCGCTCCGCTCGGGATGATCGCAAACGGGGCTTCGCTCTTAGCCTGCCCTGAGCAACTGAGCCAAGGCGAGGTTTGCCGAACGGGCCCCGCTAAGCGCGTATCACTTCTTGTCCTCTACATCCACATACTCGGCGTCGATCACACCTTCATCCTTCTTCTTCTGACCGCCGCCGTTGCTGCTCGGGCCTGCGCCCGCGCCGTCCCTCGGAGCCCCGCCCGGACCAGCATCCGCTCCCGGCGTCGGCTGCGCCGCCTTATACATTTCCTCAGCCAGCTTGTGCGAAGCCTTGGTCAGGGCCTCGCGCGCCTTATCCATCTGCGCTTTGTCGTTCGATTCCAGCGCCTTCTTGGCGTCAGCCACAGCATTCTCGACATCGCCTCGGTCCGAGCCCGAGATCTTATCTCCCGACTCGCGCAGCATCTTCTCGACGTTGTAAACCATGCTGTCGAGTTGGTTCTTGGCCTCGATCGCATCGCGCTGCGCCTTGTCCTCGGCCGCGTGCGCGTCGGCTTCCTTGGCCATGCGCTCGACCTCTTCCTTCGACAGTCCAGAAGACGACGTGATCGTAATCTTCTGATCCTTCTGTGTGGCCGTATCTTTCGCGGTCACGTTCAGGATGCCGTTGGCGTCAATGTCGAACGTCACTTCAATCTGCGGAACCCCTCGCGGAGCCGTCGGGATCCCGGTCAGATGGAACTTGCCCAGAGTCCGATTCTGCGCCGCCATCGGACGCTCGCCCTGGAGCACGTGCACCTCAACCGAGGTCTGATTATCCGCCGCAGTCGAAAACGTTTCCGTCTTCTTCGTTGGAATGGTCGTATTGCGCGGAATCATCGGCGTAGCCACGCCGCCCAGCGTCTCAATCGAGAGCGACAGCGGGGTCACGTCCAGCAGCAGCAGATCTTTCACTTCGCCGCCCAGAACGCCGCCCTGAATCGCCGCCCCGATCGCCACCACTTCATCGGGATTCACTCCCTTGTGACCTTCCTTGCCAAACAACTCCTTCACCAGCGCCTGAATTCGCGGCATGCGCGTCTGTCCGCCCACCAGCACCACTTCATTGATCTTGCTGGCATCGACGCCTGCGTCCTTCATGCACTGCTTGCACGGACCGACCGACCGCTGAATGATGTCTTCCACCATCCCTTCGAGCTTCGCCCGCGTCAGCTTCTTCACCAGATGCTTCGGACCGCCCGCGTCAGCGGTGATGAACGGCAGATTGATCTCCGTCTCCATCGTGGTCGAAAGCTCAATCTTCGCCCGCTCCGCAGCGTCGCGCAGCCTCTGCAGCGCCATCTCGTTCCCCTTGCCGCGCAGGTCGAGCCCTTCATCTTTCTTGAACTCATCAATCAGCCAATCGACGATCCGCTGATCCAGGTTGTCGCCGCCAAGGTGCGTGTCGCCATTGGTGGCCTTCACTTCAATCACGCCCTCCCCCACTTCCAGCACGGAGATGTCAAAGGTTCCGCCGCCGAAGTCGTATACGGCGATCATCTCGTCTTTCGTCTTGTCGAGCCCATACGCCAGCGCCGCCGCCGTGGGCTCGTTGATAATTCGCTTCACCTCGAGCCCGGCGATCTGCCCGGCATCTTTCGTGGCCTGCCGCTGCGCGTCATTAAAATAGGCAGGCACGGTGATCACCGCCTCGTTCACCTTCTCGCCAAGGTAGTCTTCCGCCGCCTTCTTCAGCTTCTGCAGAATCAGCGCCGAAATCTGCGGAGGCGTGTACTCCTTACCCTGCGCCAGCACAGCCACGTGGTCGCCCGACTGCACAACCTTATAGGGCACCATCTTGATCTCTTCCGTCACCTCGTTGTAGCGCCGCCCCATGAAGCGCTTGATCGAATAAACCGTGTTCTCCGGATTGGTGATCGCCTGCCGCTTCGCTACCTGACCCACCAACCTCTCCCCAGTCTTGGTGAACCCAACCACGGACGGCGTAGTTCGCCCTCCTTCTTCGTTGGGGATAACTTTAGGCTCGCCGCCCTCCATCACCGCCACGCAAGAATTGGTCGTCCCAAGGTCAATTCCAATAATCTTGGCCATAATCGTCTCCTGTTAGTTACAAATAAGTGCTTTGTAATCAATTACTCTATGATTGCCAACAACCCCATGCTAAGACCTGAGTGGAATGTTGTCAAGGTTTAGATGCTATTGGGAAGAAGGAAGTTGCGAGGCTCTGATAGGTCAGAGGTGACTTTGGGTGGCGTAGCGCTCTTCGACTTCGCCCAGGGGAGGCTTTCCAGCGCTGCGATAAATTGTGCGAGAGAGAACGGCTTCGCCGCCGAGGTACTTTACCGCGCAAAACAAAACGCCCCAGACTCGTTCGAGTCAGGAGCGTATGTCGATCAGCCCTCCCCCAAGTGCTGCTCAATTAGGAGACTAAACCCAAGCTGCACTTCGGTAAATGGCTAGACCGTGCCATCATCCCCCCACGAAAGTCACTCGCTCGTATTCTATCTATTTGCTGCCAAGTAACTGATTCAAAATGTTTTATATCAACACGCCCAGATCGAAACGCGCAACACCAAAGAAGCAAAAGAAGCAAAGAACTTAGTTCGCTTAGGAGATATGAATTTTTTTCAATGCGGATCACCGACTCGCTTGGCTACCACTGACCAACTGACCCCTGCTACTCAATTTCCGGCCGTAACCAGGACTCTCCTCCCAGCGATTGATAAAAGCCCCAAGCAGCCAGAGCTACGATGCTGAGTAGCGCCAATACGGACGTTGGCATATACCAGGCAGACAGGTCGGCGGTAAATGGGACGTTAGCCAGCATATTAACCGTGAAGATCGCGCAGGCCAGCGGCACCAGTCCGAAGCGGAATACGATCAGCACGGCGATGGCATAGATCAGAATCCACGCCGGCAACTCCACCGCCATGTAAGAAGAAGTGAGCCCACGAGGCAGTGCAAAGATGGCGACGAAGGCAATGGCGGCGAGCCAGTCTTTTCGCAGCACAACTTTCAGTCCGAGCAGCAGAAAGAAGAACTGCAACGTGCCCAGAATCGACTCCGGAATCTGCATCAGCCACGCGCCCAGGGCCTCTCGCCCGCCTGCCAGATACTCTGTTTGCGCGATTCCCGGCGCTGCTCCCATGCGCATCATCAGGATGTATCGAATCTGAAAAATGAGGATCCACAGCACGCCCAGCATCAGGCCGAACAAAATGTCGCGTCCCGCGAGCGGATCGCGAAATTGTCCCGACAGCAACCGGCTCCACGAGATAATGGTCTGCGGCCAGCGCCGCCGCACCCACGGTTCGAGCGCAAGATAGAGCATCCAAGTCGTCCCGGAAACAAACAGCGCGGTACTAAGCGCAATGATGAACACCGCGAATGTGTTGATACTGGCCACGATATGACCGCGGCACAGCCACAACAGCATCTCCAACCCAAACATCACCGAAGCCAAACGATACGCGCCTTCGCGATCTCCGCGCCCCTGACGATAATTCTGCCGTGCCAAATGAACAGCCCCGAGGAACAGCGACAAGAGCAACGCAATTTCCAGCACGTGCTGTACTTTCTTTCCCGTCGAATCCTCCGGACTTTTCATGCGTTCGGGTTTGGTCCAGTCACCGATGAGCGCAAAGAAAACCGGCTTGCCATGCCACGAAGCTGATTCCACGCGCAATGGTCGCATCGTTCCCGGCCATGTTCCAGTCCACGCCATGCGCGCGTCGGAATCGGCAAGTGAGTTCCACCGTGGTTCTGCTTTCTGAAACTGAGCAGGGTCGAGTCCCGCGGCGCCGAAAAGTACGTTCCAGTCGAATGCACCTGCCGAGGAACTTGAACTTTCCTTCTGCGGCGGAATTGCCTGGAAATAAGTGAGCCGCCCTTGGGGGTCGAGTTCGACATTGATCATCCCAGAAAGAACCGTCGGAGGATCGTCTCGCGTGACAATACCGGGGTTCAACAATTGATCGCGAAACCCCTCCGCCACCATGGAATCGGGACTTTGCCGATACCAGAATTCAAGTACGGACGGTCGTGCGGCAAGCACAGCATCCCAGTTCGGATGTGGTTTGTCGTTCTTCTCCACATATTCCTGGAAGTCGTTATCCTGGCGAAGATCAGACGCACTATCCACGGCTCGATCCGTATATCCAACGTGCGCAATGATCTCGCGCGCCTTTTGTGTGAGAACTTCCGGCATCAGCTCCAACCGCATTTTTTCCAGTCCACTGTAGTGAATGCTGAGAAAGCTCACGAGAGCCAAAGCGGCCAGCGCAGCTGCCAGGCACGCGACGGCGGCTCGCGGCCGCAGCCCGGCCGTTTCACCCGACGCTGCCACCATCTGCGGCGAAGGGGTCTCGCCCGCCGCCAGCGCGGCTGCCAGCGGATCTCCACCAGGAAGAGCCGCGGCTATGCTAAGCACGGTTGCCGGTCGCGCCGATGGCTCGCTCTCAAGGCAGCGAAGAATGACGCGTTCGATCACCGGGTTAAGGTCTTTGACGACGGACGAAGGCCGGCTCCGAGTTCTGTCACCGCCAGTCCGTAGCTTCTCAGCAGGTTTCTCGGAAAACACGCGCTTGCCGGTGAACACTTCGTAGAGCACCAAGCCCAACGAATAAATGTCACTGCGTGCGCTGACTTCTTTTCCCGCCAATTGCTCCGGCGCCATGTAGGCGGGGGTTCCGCTGCCCACTTCCTTCCCTTGAATCTGATCGGCGATACCGGCTAATCCGAAATCGGTGATCACGACCTGCCCGCGCCCGTCCAGCATGATGTTTGCGGGCTTGAGGTCGCGGTGCAGCACGCCTTTGGCGTGGGCGGCGGCTAATCCCGCGCACAGATGGCGCGCGATGTCGAGCGCTTTGTCTTCGGGCAGACGGCCGATACGGCGTAGAAGGGAAGCCAGGTCTTCGCCATCCACATACTCCATGGTGAAAAACGTGTGACCGTCCACGGCGCCAACATCGTAGACGCGGCAAACGTTGGGATGAGAAACACGCCGGGCGATCCGCACTTCATTCTTGAAGCGCTCCAGCAACCCTTCCTCGTGCGCGGCTTCGTCGGGCAGGAACTTAAGGGCGACGGGTTGTCCGAGCGTGAGATCGTCGGCCCGGTACACCTCCCCCATCCCGCCTTTTCCCAGCAGTGCGATGATGCGGTAACGCCCAGCCAGCAGTCGACCGGGAAGGAAACGACTCTCACTCATATACTGCGCCGAACTCGAAGGCCGCGATGGAGTTGCGGAAGCGGGTTGCGGCGCAGGCGAAGTCCCCGTGGCGACGTCGAGGGTGGCGAGATCGTCGGTATTGCCGGTCGCAGTCCCGCACGCCGAGCAGAAACGGCTGTTCGCGAGCAGGTCGGTGCCGCAGGCTGAGCAGGCGGGCATGAATTTCCCGATCCAGTCTACCGCGTTGGAATGAAAACGGTCTCCGGAAATTCCCAACGAGGCGTCGGGATCCGCGTGCCGCGGTGACCCCAAGTCTCTGAAGCTTGGAGCTTGCCTGTATTACCATCCAGACGATGAGTTCCCGCGTCCGCCATTGGTTGTCTGATCCTCTGGTGCTGCTCTGTCTTGCGGCAGGGCTGCTTGCCTTCGTCGTGCAGTCTGGCGAGTTGGGCACGGCCGACACGATGCACCGGCTGCAGACCACGCATTGGCTTTGGACGCCCGAGCCGCAAGTATTCCCCAACGAATATCCCGAATTCGGTTTGCATGGCCGCGGAGGGCAGCTTTATAGCTGGTATGGAATCGGGCAATCGTTGCTGATGTTGCCGGCGGACTTGGTCGGCACATGGATCGCACACCGGGAAATGTTTTCGGGCTACGCCGATGATCCGGCAGTGCGCAGCATCGTGGTGAGTTACTGCAGCAGCATCCTGGTGAATGTGCTGACGGCGCTGGTCGGTTTTCATTTCCTTCAACAATTGCAATTCAGCTTGCGGGAGCGCGTGCTCGGTTCGCTGGCGCTGCTGTTTTGCACGACTCATCTGCATTACACGCAGAACATGATGGAGAACAACTACATCATGCTTCTGACCCTGACGGGATTCTCCTTTCAATATGAATGGTTGCGTATGGGCAGCAGAAGAGCTCTGTTGATTGGCTCGGCTGCTCTCGGGCTGAATTTGCTGACGCGACTAACGACGGTTCTCGATCTAGCAGCGGCCGGGATTTTTGTTCTGCTCGTGTTTTGGTTTGAACCTCGTCGAGGACGCGAACTGTGGCAGAGACTTTTGGACTACTGTAGAGTCGCTGCTCCTGTGTATGCGTTGTTTGTGCTGATTGATCGGCTTTATCAGTTCTATCGTTTCGGATCATTTACCAATACGTACGTGTCGCTGTTCGCCAAGGAGCAGCGGTTGCAGGATCCGACGCTGCCAGCAAATTTCCCCTGGACCACTCCTTTCGTCGATGGTTTTCTGGGGCCTTTGTTCAAGCCCGAGAAATCCATTTTTCTTTTCGATCCCCTGCTGGTGCTGGCGATTGTGCTTCTGTTGACGCTTTGGAAGCGGCTCTCGCCCGAAGTCCGGGCATACGCCGTGACCGCGATATTACTGGTGCTCGCCTACATCAGTTTTTACGCGAGGTACACCTTCTGGGCGGGGGATTTTGCATGGGGAGACCGTTACGTCTCGACGTCGGTGGAAATGGTCGCATTGCTGGCCGTGCCGTTGCTGCTGCGGCATCGGGAGAATTTGAGCTGGCCGATCCGGAGCGCTGGAATCACGCTCATCGCAATCAGCCTGACCATCCAGCTTGCGTCACTTGCGTTCTGGCTGCCGTTGGAGATTTATCAGATGGAAACGCTGGGGCATCCGACGTTCGTGATCGCGCTTCGTTTCAAGAACATCATGGCTTTCGCATTGGGCAAGATGGATGCGTGGGGATTGAACAACGAATCCATGACGCAGGATGCGTGGGATTACGTTCACATCACGACTTGGAATTTTCTCCCGTTTTTGCTGCGCACAGCGGGCGAGGTGCCAAGGTGGGTGGTGCAAACAGCGGTTGCCGTTTGGGGAGCAGGGATTGCGGCACTGTTGCTGGTCTGCGGGAGATTGTGGAAGATAGCAGAGAGGGGGGCAGGCGATCGTTGCCGCCACACCGATGTTCACCAGTAAGGTCTGTCCGCGCTATCCTTTACCGCGAGCCGCTTTGGCGCCCTTACCGAGAGCGGTGCGCGTGGCTTTCGAGAGATGCGAAATCCTCTTTTTCTTTTTTGCCGGTGGCGCTGGACGGAAGAGTTGGTTGCATACTTCGGGAGCCGCGGTACAGCTCAGTCATATTTCTCATACCGAATGGAACGTCCTATCCCACCCGAGTGACTTGAGCAATTCGCGATTGGCTTTAACCATCTTCTCCCACCCGCAACTGTAGGCGTGCATGTCGGACCGGCCTTCTGCTATCCCAGGAGCGTGCTGCTGCTGGGTGAAGGATGAAGTCGGCAAAAGGTCCCTGCAGTGAAATCTCCCCACCGGTCTTCATGGCACAGACGAAGTTCGACATGAAACCATCCTGCACACGGTTGAGACAGAGCGCGAAGCGATTGTTATCCGCCGGCGGCGAGCAGATGGAATAGGCGCGAGTCACTTCTCTCCCCATCGGGTTTTGATTGGCGGAAGGAGAGCCATTGTCCGGCGACGAAGGCTAAGCAAGTTTTCTCCACGATTTCAAACTCGAGGTGTCTCGTGAATTCAGATGACGAAATAGAGTGCACGAGGCGCGCAGTAAAGGTTTGAAATGGAGACTCCATTTCTTAGATGAATTGGCGCCAGCAAAGTAGCAGAAGCGGCGATGGCTGCGGGTTCAAGGCTACTCAACCGTGACCGACTTCGCCAGGTTGCGGGGTTGGTCGACGTCGCAGCCACGACGAACCGCAATGTGATAGGCGAGCAGCTGCAGGGGAACGATCTCCAGAATTGGGGAGAGTTCTTCCGGTGCGGGCGGCACGTAGAGGACATGGTCTGCGGATTCTTTGATTTCTTCGTCGCCTTCGGTAGCAAGCGCAATCACCACGCCGGAGCGAGCTTTCACTTCTTTCAAGTTCGACATCGTCTTCTCGTAGCGCAGCATCGAATCCGGATTGTTGACGTCCCTGGTAGCGATGATGACCACCGGCAGATTCTCGTCGATCAGTGCGTTGGGCCCGTGCTTCATCTCGCCGGCAGGATAACCCTCGGCGTGAATGTAGGAGATTTCCTTCAATTTCAGGGCGCCCTCCAGGGCGATCGGATAGTGAATGCCGCGACCGAGGAACAGGAAATCGTGAGCGCGCTGGAAGCGCTTGGCCAACTCCTCACATTTTTCGTCATGAGTGAAGATGGTTTCCAGCTTTACGGGGATGAGAGTTAATTCCTCGGCGGCGGTGCGCGTTTGTTCCGGGGTCATCGCTCCCCGTACTTGCGCGAGATAAAGAGCGAAGAGATAAAGGGCGGTCAGTTGGCAGGTGAAGGCTTTGGTAGAGGCCACGCCGATCTCGGGGCCGGCGTGGGTGTAGATGGTTCCGGCGGCTTCGCGCGTGATCATGGAGCCGACGACGTTGCAGATGGCGAGAGTGTGCGAGCCTTTGGCTTTGGCCTCGCGCTGCGCGGCAATGGTATCGGCGGTTTCGCCGGATTGCGAAATGACGAGCGTGATCGTATCGGCAGCCACAATAGGATCGCGATAACGCCATTCGCTGGCGTAATCGACTTCGACCGGAACACGTGCAAAATCTTCAATCATGAACTTGCCGGCTTGTCCGGCATGCCAACTGGTGCCGCAGGCTACGATGTTGATTTTTCTTACGGCACGGAATTCAGACTCGCCGATCTGCATTTCGTCGAGGAAAATGCGACCGGTATCGAGGGAGATGCGTCCCAGCGTAGTTTCGCGGATGGCGCGCGGCTGCTCATAGATTTCCTTGAGCATGAAGTGCTTGAAGCCGGCCTTCTCCGCCATAATGGGATCCCAGGTCACATGCTGTACTGGGCGCTGGATGGGTTTCCCGTCGAAATCCGTGAGTTGCACGCCTGCGGGTGTGACCACGGCGAGGTCGCCATCCGCCAGAAAGAAAATATCGCGCGTGTGGTAGAGAATTGCAGGAACATCGGAGGCAACGAAGTATTCATCATTGCCCAAGCCGATTACTAGCGGAGGGCCGTTGCGAGCGGCAACAATCTTGTTGGGGTCGTCGACGGAAATGACGGCCAGCGCGAAGACTCCAGTGAGTTCTTTCACGGTGTGTCGAACGGCGTCCTCAAGTGTCGGATGGTGGCCGTTGCCGGTTTTGAAAAGATGTTTCTCGATCAGGTGAGCGATGACTTCCGTGTCGGTTTCAGTAACGAACCTATGGCCTTCTTCGATCAGTTTTTTCTTCAGGCTGAGATAGTTCTCTACGATGCCATTGTGTACGACGACGATCTTGCCGGTACAGTCGCGATGAGGGTGAGCGTTTTCTTCGGTGGGACGTCCGTGCGTGGCCCAGCGAGTATGACCAATGCCATAGGTGCCGTCGAGTGGTCTGAGGCGGATGGCTTCTTCCAGGTTGCGCAGTTTGCCTTCCGCTCGCCGGAGTTGCAGCGTATCCCCGTTGCCAGCGACGGCAATTCCGGCTGAGTCATAGCCGCGATACTCGAGGCGTCTCAAGCCCTCAATGATGATGGGGACAACTTCTTTCTTACCGACATAGCCGACAATGCCACACATGCGAAAACTCCAGGAATTCAGTCCGCGAGGGAGCAGCGAAACTCTTCAATGACGGGATTGGTGAGCACCTCGCGAGCAATGCGCTCCACTTCGGATTGCGCCTCGTCACGGCTGAGTCCGCCATCAAGAGTAAGTTCGAAATACTTTCCCTGGCGGACTTCTTCTAAACTCTTGTAGCCCATTTTTTTAAGCGCACCATGAATGGTCTTGCCTTGGGGATCCAGAACACTTTTCTTGAGCGAAACGTAGACGTAGGCTTTCATGGAGGCTTAATTATACGTCACGGTTCGGAAAGGTTGCCCAGGCCCCAGGCGAGTGAAGAGGTTACGGAAGTTTTGATGTGATGCAAGAAGCTTAAGAAAAAAATCTTTGGTCTAGCGGACTAACTGGTCTATGGCGGAACCGATAAAAGTTCAGTGATCTTTCGCTTCAATTCGGCTTGGGCCCGCTCCAGCATCTCTCGACGGCGCGGATTTGGGTTGAGCCCAAGCTGCTCGACCACATTCTTGAGAGAGAGGCGAAGGCTCTCTTGCTCTCGTAGCCGAGCCGCTTGTGCGCGCGTCAGACGCGGCTTTCCCAGCGTCGATTTCTGGGTCGCCTCCTCCTGTTGCGCTTCTACAAACTTGCTCTCCCAGCCTCTGGCCATGCTTCATTATAGTCCGCCGTGAATATGGCTTTACGCGCTTGGGCCAACGTGTGAAGTCGGGAACGGCCGCGCCGATCCCGCTTCGGGAAAAGTCTGTTACGAAATGCGAAATTCCAATCGCCCAACGATTAGCCGGAGTTGCCCGTGCTTGTAATCCGTCCCGTTTTGCGGAATGGTGCGGCGGAGCCGGGCCGCAGAAGTTTTGCCTCTTAATCGGTTCCTTCGACGCACCGAACATAAAATTGGACTTACAGCTTTCATGCGGATGCAGACAATGGCAAAGGTAATATCTTCGAAAACGACAATGCCGGAGCAAACTCAGAGGCCGAAAAGCTCCCGCAACCGCTTGGTTTGAGCTCGGCTGACTGGAATCTCGCTCTGCTTTTTGTCATCCATGCGCAATTGATACGAACTCTTGAACCAGGGAATGACTTCACGAATTCGATTGATGTTCACCAGGTAGGAGCGGTGAGCCCGCCAGAACAAACTCTGATCCAGGCTGGCGAGTAGTTCTTCCAAAGTTCGGCAGTTGGAATGCCCCTCCATGCCGGACGCGCCCGCCGTTACCACCGTGATCACACCGTCTTCGATGGAGGCGAAGCAGATTTCTTTCTGGTCCACCAGGAACATTCGCCCAACCGCCTTCAGCAATATCTTGGAGCTTTGCACTTTTGGCGCCTGCAGCATCCGCACTAGATTGTCGATCTTTCCGGCTGGCAGTTCTTGCGCTTCCTGCTGCGAGCGCGCTTTTTGGACAGACTGCGCAACTCGCTTCCTGTCGAAGGGCTTCAGGAGATAATCGACCGCGTTGACCTCAAACGCCTTTACCGCGTACTGGTCAAAAGCAGTGGCAAAGACGATCTTGGGCAGAGGAATTTTTTTATCGAGAAGCTTCTTGATCACGCCAAAGCCGTCAAGGCCGGGCATCTGCACGTCGAGGAAAACGAGGTCAGGATTGTGTTCTTTGATGAGCTGAATCGCCTCAATCCCATTCTTCCCCTGGGCGACAATCGTAACGTCGCCTGAGCTCTTCAGCAGATAGGCAAGTTCATCCCGGGCGAGTTGCTCATCGTCTACGATCAGTGCGGAAAGGGTCATTCCGTCTCCTCGAGTGAGCAGACTCCAATGAAAAAAGTATAGCGACCGTGATTTGCTGCAGTCAACGAGAGCTCAGTTCGTTCCGTTCGTTGCGCCCGCTTCTAGTGCGCTTGCTGCATCATACTGGCGGGCATCTCCATCTTGGTAAAGCCTGCGGGGACCTCGAACAAGCGGGAGGGCTGGGAACCTTCTTGAATGTTCCTTAATTCTCCGCTGTTCTTGCCTTGCCATTTAATGGGAAACCGCAACTTCGGGTCCAGCCAGAACTGGTTCGTCTCGCCGCTGGCATTGGCGGACTCGTATTTTACGGTTTCGCGTCGATTGACAGATTCATCGCCGACTTTGTGGCAACTTCCACCCTTGTTGGACGCCAATTTTTGCCAATCGCTGCAAGCGTTCTCCACATCGCCGGTCTGAAAAAAAGCGTATCCCAGCCTCTGTGCTTGCGACTGCGCGGGCATCTCCATATACATGTGTTGCTGCGGCAGGAGCACGGTCGAAGTCTGTGTGGCGAGATTCATAATGAGAGCGCCTCCGGCTCGCGCCCCAGAATTTTGCGACTCGATCCGAAGTTTGTCTTTGCCGAAGTAAACCTTTGCAGTGGTGGGTGCGCCCGGTTTTTGCAGGTCGACGATCTCCGCGGAGAATTCCGTTTGCGCCAGCATCGAGCCAGCAGCAAGGATGAGAGCAAAGAAACAGAAAATGCGAGCCACGCATTGCAACATGAGAGTCTCCGTGAGATAGAGTCCGGCCTAACATCGGTGCGCTTAGCGTATTCGGGAGAGCGGTGGAAGCATAGCAGAATTTGTCTCGGCACGACGGCTTTGGATTAGGAGGTCGTGCCCATCAAGCCGCATTTTCCAGCGCCAGTGCCATTCCCATTCCGCCGCTCACGCACAGAGTAGCCACGCCGCGACGTGCATTTCGCTTCAGCATCTCGTGCAGTAAGGTGACCGTGATGCGCGTTCCGGTGCAGCCGATGGGATGGCCGAGGGCAATCGCTCCGCCGTTTACGTTAAGCTTGTCCCGATTGAAATTCAGTTCGCGGTCACAGGCAAGCACCTGAGCGGCGAAGGCTTCATTCATTTCGACCAATCCAAATTCGTGAAGCCTGAGATTGTGCTTGTCTTCCAATTTCCGCAGAGCCGGGACGGGCCCGATTCCCATCGTGCGCGGGTCCACGCCTGCCGCGGTCACCGCCGAGATTCGAGCCAGCGGTTGGAGGTTATTGGTCTTCACGAAGTGCTCACTTGCCACAAGCACGGCCGCGGCGCCATCGGTGATTCCAGAAGAATTTCCTGCGGTAACAGTTCCCGTTTTCGAAAACACCGGCGTCAGCTTTCCTAGCTTTTCCATGCTCGCGTCAGGGAAGGGATGCTCATCATTGCTGAAGGTCGTCGTTCCTTTCTTGCCTTCGATCGTGACCGGAACAATCTCGTTGTTGAATCTGCCGGCCTTCATCGCCCGCGCCGCCCGGGTTTGCGACATCAGAGCATACTCATCCTGCTCTTCGCGGGAAATCTTGTAGTGTTCAGCCAGTACTTCGGCGGTTTCTCCCATGACCATCTTTGCCATGGGACAAAAGAATCCGTCACGGTGCATGCCGTCTACCAGTTCCTGATTACCCAGCCGAAATCCCCAGCGCGCTTCGAGATAATAAGGAAGGCGCGACATAGACTCCATGCCGCCCGCCAGAATGCAACTGGCATCGCCGAGCAGAATCGCCTGATAAGCGAGCGCGATCGCCTTCAGTCCCGAGGCGCAAGCCTGGTTGACGGTATATGCGGGCACTTCTTGCGGGACGCCGCTGCGGATGGAAATCTGCCGTGCCGGATTCGGGCCGCCGCCGGCCTGGCGCGCATTCCCAAAGATGGTTTCTTCCACTTGTTCCGGCCGGATTCCGGCGCGCTCGACCGCGGCTTTGGCGGCGATTGCGCCCATGTCAGCCGCGGTGAGAGATGCCAGTGACCCACCGAACTTCCCAATCGGCGTACGCACTGCGGAGAGAATGTACGCTGCCTGCAAATTGTTACCCCCAAGACATTCGAGTCTAACAGGGAGGGGAAAGCTGCGGGGCGGCGGTCTAGCTAGGCGAATGGATTCTCGATCCGGACACCTTCGATCTTCCGTCCGTGCCGGAAATCTTCGCTGTAAAGCCTCCCGCACCGACCCTCTAGCGCCGCCGCGACGATGAGGGAGTCGTACCACGGGATCGGTGCTTCTCGACGATCCGTAGAGCTTCGAAATAAATGGCAGGCGAGGAGTGCACGGCCAGACGAAGAGGTTCGCATCCAGGAAAAATCCATCGCTCATTCATCTCGTCTCGGGTGTAAGGTCCGGACGAGCGACCGGAGTCGCCGCATCAGCGCATCCACAGCAGCGCCTCCACCCGCCTGGGCCGCATACTGCTCCAGCCACTGGCGGAAGGCTGCGTTCAGGGTCTTGTGCTGTGCCCGCGCTACCAGCCGCGCTTGCTCGATCGGGCTTTCCTCCGCGCTTAGCGGGATGTTTTTCATACGAAAATAGGTCCTCCGGCGACGTTGATTCCGGACAGCCAGTCGCCGATCATCACTTTGTTACTGGACGGGTTAGGTCCCGAGCTGAACGGTTCGGTTTTTTCTGTTTTCCGGCGGATCGTCACCCGTCGTTCCGCACCGTCGTCACCATCGTTACCATCGTTCCTGCCCTTGCCATTCCCTATAGCCTCCGGCATAATAAGAGTTTGCTTGGACCTCGCCGGACTCTTCCGGAACAAGGATACTCCTCTGTGTTAATGATTCGACTGTCGCGCATGGGTGCGCGAAAACAACCGTTTTACCGCATTGTCGTGATTGAGAAGGCGCGTGCGCGCAATGGCCGGCCCGTGGAGGTGGTGGGGACGTACAATCCTCGAACCAATCCCACCAGCATTCACTTTAAGCGGGATCGCGTCGACTACTGGGTTTCTAAGGGTGCGCAAATGTCAGAGCGCGTCGGCAAACTCTACTCCAAGCCCGCGGCTGCTCCGGCAGCCTCCGTGGCCTAAACACTCGCCATGACGGAAGCGACCGAAGATGTTCGCGCTCTCGTGGAGCAGATTGCGAAGTGGATTGTCGATGCTCCCGATGAGGTCTACGTGGATCACCTCGATGGCGACGTGATCGAACTTGAAGTCGCCGAAGCGGACGTAGGCAAGATCATCGGCCGCCAGGGAAGAAATGTGCGCGCGCTACGCACGCTTTTGAACGCTGCTGGCGTTCGCGCACGAAAGCGGTACACGCTGGAAGTGATTGACTAGCAGGTCACTACCAACGACCAGGGAACCGGACCATTCGCGATCCTGAAACAACTGGTGAGTTCATTACGCTGGCCCGCGTGGTGAAAACGCAGGGACGCCACGGCGAAGTTGCGGGCGAGGTTTACAGCGACGTTCCGGAGCGATTCGCCGCGGGCATGAAGCTGCTGGCGCTTCCACGGGATTCGAACCAGAGTCGACGCGAACTGAAAGTCGATGGCCTCTGGCCGCACAAAGGTTTGCTGGTTCTGAAGTTTGCCGGGGTGGATTCGATTTCCGAAGCCGAAACGCTGGTCGGATGTGAATTGCAGCTCCCCTTGAGCCAGCGTTCGAAATTGCAGGCTGGCTGGAATTATGTCAGCGATCTCGTAGGTTGTTGGTTGTTTGACGGCGGCCGCAAGATAGGATGCATTGAAGATGTTCAGTTCGGGGCGGGCGAAGCGCCGCTGTTGATTGTGCGTGATGCGGCACGGCTGGTGGAAATTCCGTTCGCTGAGGCATACCTCGCGGACGTGAATGTGGAGGGCAAGGAAGTGCGCATGAACTTGCCCGAAGGCCTGCTCGAGGTGAATGCGCCGCTCACCGCTGAGGAAAAGCGGGTGCAGGCGCAGGCTGGAGCAAGAAAAGGGCATTAGCCACAGAGGACACAGTGGATCACAGGGTAACGACAGGCCTGTGTGTTCGCGAGTGAAGGTTTTGAATCGCGATGAGGGCCAACATTGTCACGATTTTTCCGGACTTCTTTCGCGGGCCGTTGGATTACGGCATCCCCCGCCGGGCTCAGGAGTTGGGGCTGGCGACAATTCAAGTCCACGATTTGCGGCAGTTCACCCGTGATCGTCACCGTACCGTAGACGACCGCCCTTTTGGCGGCGGCGAAGGCATGGTTCTGAAGCCGGAACCGCTCTTTGAATGTTTGGAATCGATGGAGGTCCCGCCGCGGGAAGGGCGTCTCGCGGGACGCGTGAAACAATCGGTAGTTCTGCTTTCGGCGCAGGGGCAGCGCTTCACGCAAAAAGTGGCGGCGGAGTTGGCTCTGCTGGATCGCATCGTTCTGGTCTGTGGACGATACGAAGGCGTCGATGAACGAGTAACCGATTTTCTCGCCGACCGGGAACTTTCCATCGGTGATTATGTTCTCAGCGGCGGGGAAATTGCCGCTGCAGTGATCGTGGAAGCCGTGATGCGGTTGCTTCCCGGAGCTCTTGGAAATGAGGCATCGTCCCAACAGGAATCGTTTACGGTTGATGTGACGATGAAAAGTTCGGGCGTTGCGGACTCAACTTGCGGATCGAATGGATTACTGGATTATCCGCATTACACCCGGCCTGCGCAGTTTCGCGGGATGGCAGTGCCGGAGGCCTTGATGTCCGGCAATCACGAAGAAATTCGGCGGTGGCGTCGCCGGCGGGCTTTGGAGAAAACTTTGCGTAACCGGCCCGACTTGCTCGAAGGTGCGCGGCTGAGCGAAGAGGATTACGAGTTTTTGGCGACGATCAAAAAAGACGCCATCGCCATAGAACGCGAGTGATGTTTTGGATTTCAGATTCAGAGATTTCAGAATTGAGAAGGACTGATAACTATGTCGAACCTAATTATTGAAAAGCTGCTGGCAAAAACTCAACGCAACGACCTTCCGGCATTTCGCCCGGGGGACACCGTACGGGTTCACGTGAAAATCAAAGAAGGTGACAAAGAGCGCCTGCAGGCCTTCGAAGGCGTAGTGATCAAGCGCGACAACGGCCCACAGGCCAGTTTCACCGTGCGCAAGATCAGCTTCGGCCAGGGCGTGGAGCGCATTTTCCCCGTCCACTCCAAGGTGATCGACAAAGTTGATTTGTTGCGCTCGTCCAAGGTTCGCCGCGCGAAACTTTATTATCTGCGTGGTCTTAAAGGTAAGGCAGCCCGCCTGCGAGACGTCGAATAACTTGGGAAGAGTGCTTACGGCGGTGCATCTGCAAAACAGAGCGCCGTCTGCTGACCTATTGAGCGGCTGCAGCCAGAGAATCGGTCAAGATTTCAAGGTCGGCGAAATCTTCCTTGCGTGGTTTTTTCAATTCACTGAAGACGTATTCGAGTAGCGGACGGTCCCCTTGCCGAATTTCCCGCAGCTCCACGCCCATCGCGCCGTTTCGTCCCGTGTATTTAACGTCGCCTTTCAATGCCACGGTGACGTCGTAGAGGTCCAGAACCATTCTGATTCCGGTTCCAGGCGCCACCAGACCGCTCGCGCTGATGATGCAGCCATGCGCTGAAATCTGCTCCAACCGTCCTTCGACGTTCGATCGTCCTCCAATTTCAGATAGCTCGACGCCGCCCGCAACCTGAAAGCGTGGGCTGCGCCTGCGGTTCTGTCCGCCGATCCGGTAATGATTCGTGACCGGTTTGTAAGGTGCGTCCGCAAGTAGGGGAAGAAAGTGCTCTTCCGCCTGGCGCAACTCTTCTTCCCACGGAGTTTTGCCGCCCTCGATGCATTCCACGGTAAACTGCCCGCGCAGCGGCGAGGTGGGATCGCCCGTCCAGACTACACGGCAAACAGACCGGTTGCGGCCCCGCTCGATGGTGACCAGGTCCCCAACTTTTACCTCGCGAAAGCTGAGCAAGCGCGCTCCGCGCGGATGAATGTCATAGGTGCAAGCCATCTCCGGTGTGTTGCGCTCGCCGTTCACCATATGAATGAGGCGGACTGGCAGCGCCAAGTGGACCAATTTTTCTCCAGGATCTGCCTCTTGTCCTGATTGGATTGCTACGTCGCTCACAACAAATCCTCGCGTAAAATTCTATCTTTCGCGAAGATAGCAGCACACGCGCGAGCCAACAAAGTACGTTCGTAATCAAAAGTAATGGTTACTGAGCGGCGTTACCTTCTGGCAGAGCATCAACAGGAAGTGGTCTTCCCAGCCCTTCGGGACACACCGACGGTTTGGAATTTCTTGGGATTTCCCGCTTGCAGGAATCTCCTCGGCAAGGGAAGATGGTGGAAAGTCTTCCTCATGCCGACCGCAGCGAAAGCCGCCCCTGAGTTTTCTCTTTCTCCCTCCGCTGCGAAATTGCGTCTGTTGAAAAAGCTGCATTGCACATTGCGTTACGAAAAAAAAGCCTGGGCGGCGGGTGCCGTCATGGTGGCCGGTGTCGATGAAGTTGGGCGCGGATCCTTGTTCGGCTCAGTCGTTTCGGCGGCAGTGATTCTCGATCGTGGCTACCGGCTTCGCGGGTTACGCGATTCCAAGCTGTTATTGCCGGAGCGTCGCGAACTTTTGGCGCGCCGAATTCGGGAACACGCCGTGGCTTGGGCGGTGGCGGCGGTGGATGCGGCTCGCATCGACCAGATCAATATCTATCACGCGTCGCGTCTTGCCATGCGGGAAGCCGTGATGCGGCTGCAACCCTCGGCCGATCACCTGCTGATCGACGCCCTGCGCCTGGATTGCGAACTCCCCCAAGAAGCCATCATCCATGGAGACGCGCTTTCCGCGTCGATAGCGGCGGCTTCGATTCTAGCCAAGGTGGAGCGCGACCGCATGATGTGCGAGTGGGATGCGGTTTTTCCCGAGTATGGCCTGGCGTCGCACAAAGGTTACAGCACTCCGCAGCATCTGGCTGCGTTGCTGGAGTACGGCCCAACCCCGCTGCACCGGCAGTCGTTCGCGCCGGTGTGGAGCAATCCGGCGGAGCAGGAAGTCCTGGAGTTCGACTGACATGGATCGGATAAAAGACAAGGCCACGTGGTCTGTGGCGATACCCATAAATATGCTCTTCTTACACACGGGTATTGAGGTGTGCATGCGAACCAATATTGAGATTGACGACCGTTTGATGCGCCAGGCGATGCGCAGCATTGGCGCTCCTACGAAGAAGGCAGCGGTGGAAGCGGGGCTGCGACTATTGGCAGAGACGCATGCCCAAGCCTTCATCCGGCGGCTGCGTGGGAAGGTGCGCTGGGAGGGTGATCTCGAACAGTTGCGACTTGGACGGGTTCGGACCTAGGACGCGCGATGGTGATCGTCGACCCGACAGCGTGGATCGATTATCTGCGCGGTGTCGAAAACCCGCAGACGCCTTGGCGGGATCGCCAGCTTGAACGCCGGCGGCTGGGGCTGACCGATTTCATCCTCGGCGAAGTGTTGCAGGGGATTCGTAACGAGCGAGACTGCGTGCATTCCCTGATTGCTGCTTTCTGTTTGCACGGTAGGCACGAACTGCTGCACCGGGATCGGGATTTGGACGGTTTCGAGAAAGTGCTTGGGCTAAAGGTTGTGCATCCGGCGCCGTGAATGGTCGCAGTTTCTGACTCAACTTTATCTCAGCGGCTGTCTCCCCGCGTGATGAACCTAATCCTGGACTGAACCCGGCGTCTCGCAAGAATCTGTTTTTCGAAGATTACTTGGCTGCTGCGGATTTCTCGCCGGTCAGGGTGGTGTTGAGGTCCTCGACCAGTTTCGTGTTGTTGACCAGCGCTTGGCGCAGGATCTCGGCTTGCTGTTTGGCGGTGGTCCAATCTTGTTTCTCGACGGCTTCGGTTAAGCCGGGCAATTCCAAATGAGCATAGGTGAAGCGGGCGCCGTAGAGAATGTGTTTGAACCAGGGACGGCCGGGAATGCCGTCAGGGTTGAGCCAGTTGCGCTCGACCTGCATGGTGCCGTGATTGATGGTTGCGGCGAGTTTGGGATCGATCGCACCACAGGCCAGGGCGCGGGTTGCGGAGTCGTCCAGGCGCTTGCCGGCGGCTTCGAAGTCGTCGATGGCGTCGAGCACCGGCTTTAGATCCAGTGGTGGCTGCTGCCGGGCTTGGCCGGGCCGGACAGCCCAGGGTGGCTGTTCCCCCATGTCGTTGCCTTTGGCTAAGTCATTCACGAACTGGCGAATGTTGCCGGCGTAACTTGCGAAATCGAAGGGCAGCAGGTCGGCGTTGGCCAGGCGCAGCGCCAGCACACCCCACAACTGCGACATCAGCGTGTGATAGCGGTAGCCGGGATCGCCGAAGTGGTTCATCCAGAAGAAGTCGTCGTAGGCCGAGTGGTAAACCCCATAGGGACCGTCGAACTGCAGGCCGAGAACGGGCATGCCCACGAAGTTGAGGAACACAGTATGGTCGGAGCCGCTGCCGATGCGGGTATCGGCCAGATTGGAATCTGCGACTTCTTCAGATTTCTTGGCTTCAGCCCGCTCGCGTGTGGACGATTCCTTCCACGCTTCGTACAAAGTCTTGCCCGAGGGATCCTGCAGCGTCCGGCTGGTTTCGACCAGCATTGGCGCAAGTGACGCGACCGCCTGACCATGAAAATTTGGCCCGGAGGTGGAGGAATCGACGTTGATGTAGGCGACAGCTTTTGTGCGCAGTTGATCGGCAAACTGTTCTCCCCATTCGGTGGAACCGGTGAGGCCGACTTCTTCTCCATCCCAACTGCACATGACGATGGTGCGCCGCGGACGCATTCCCGTCTTCGCCAGCTTTCCCAGGGCGCGGCTCAATTCCATCATCGACGCGGTGCCACTGCTGGGGTCGACGCCGCCGAAGACCCAGGCGTCGCGGTGATTGCCGAGGACGATCCATTCCTCGGGCAACTGAGCACCGCGAATGCGGCCTTCCACCACGTAGTAGGGCTGCGTCGAATTATCCATTTCAATTTTGACGTGGACTCGTACACGCTTGCCGCCCAGATGATATTTGAGGGGAAGTCCGCCCTGCCAATCATCGGGAGCGGCCGGTCCGTCCAGGTTGGCGAGCAGTGGCTTGGCATCGTGCCAGGAGAGCGGCAGCGCCATGATCTTCGGGATCGAAACGGCTTCATCGACGGGTATGCGCCGGGCGCCAGGAATCGATGCCCACCCAGGAGTGAGCGGATCGCCGGGGACCATAAAGTCGTAGGTGATCGCGCCCCGCTGGATGTGATACTCCGGGCCCCAGGGGCCGCTGGGAACCACCTTGCCTTTCTTGAATCCGTCTTCTGCGGGATCGCTGTAGATGAGAATGGCGGCCGCGCCTTGGTGCTCGGCGGTGAGCGCTTTGAATCCGCGGTAGCTGTAGGGATTCGAGTAGCGAACGAGGACGACTTTCCCATTGACGTCGATGCCTTGCTTGCGGAGAAGTTCGTAGTCTTCGGGATTGCCGCTGTGAGCGTAGACGAGCGGGGCAGTCACTTCTCCGGAGGCAGACATGCCGCTCCACGCGGAACTTATACTTTTGTTCTTCATATCGGGATCGCCGGGAACCGGCAACTCGCGCAGAAGGGCGCGGTAATGCACAGGTGCCGTCATCTCCAGAAAGGTGGATTTCGGATTGCTGCCGTAGACGTCGTAGCGGCGGATGACGACATCTTCAAGGCCTTCCTGGCGCCACTGATCGGCGATGTAGCGAGCAAGTTCGTTGTTGCGCACGGAACCCGCAACATGTGGCTCGGCGGTGAAGAGGTGATGCTGGCGGCGCTCCTCGTCGGGAGAGGGGATGGCTTTGAATTTGTTCTCGAGTTCCGCTTGATGGGCGGCGGATGCGGGAGTGAATCCCAGGATCGGAGTCTGACAGTAGAGAATCGGGCAACAGAGCAGAGATGAGGCTCCGAGCGCCGCGATGACAAGCGCTTTAGTAAGATGCCCGCGAGAAAAAACTTGAATCGCGGCGTGCGCAGAGAACTTCCGCAGAGGACGCTGAGGCACAGAGCTACATTTAGAATGCATTGCTCTCCTCGGTAGAAATTTTATTTTGCTTTATAGATCTCCGTCAGCAAGTCTGGCTTCGATTCGTCGCGCACAAGGTGCGGATAGCGCTCTCCGCCGTGGTAATCGAGCTTGTACGTCTTGTAGTAATCGGTGTTCTCGACCAGAAGTTCAAGAGGAGTGTTCCCGTCCTTGCCGGCTTTAAGGGCGTCGTGCAGGACTTCGGGCGAGTATTGACGGCCGTTCACTGCGATCAGCTTCATGCCGGGACCGATACCGGCAACAGCCGCCGGCATGCCCTCAATGGTGTCAGTGATGGTGCCATCTTCACGGAGTTCAAGGCCGATGGAGTAGGCTCCGTCCACGACGTGAAAGTTACCTGCGGCGGCTCTCTCCATTTCAGACGGATTGTCGTCGTAAACCAGCTTCCACCCGCTGCCTTCGATTCCTCCGAGTGGAGCGCCGGGACCGTGATTTGTCAGACGCTCGGTCCAAAATCCGCGCCAGTCGTAGGGCACGATTTGGTTCAGCGCGTTAACCACATCGTCGAAAGTGTAAGTCTTCAAGATGGGACCGGTGCTCGGAGGGCCGTGGAAGAGGTGGCAGAAGTTGTCGATTGTCTTCTGGCCCTTGCTCTGCTGGCGGATGATGACGTCGACCCAAAGCCAGTTCAGAGTGTCTTCATCATAGAAATCGACGCCGCGGCGCCAGGAGTACCAGGCCTGCGGAGCGAAATATAGCTGAGGAGCAGCGTCGGCGGTGTCTTGCAAACTGCGCCAGGTGCGGCCCGGGATATGATCCATCATGGCGGCGGTTATGGCCAGGTCATCCCGCGATTGTTCGAAAGTGAGCAATCCACTCCGGGCGGTGAGCACCGTGCCGAGATAGTTCGTGAGACCTTCGTACACCCAGAGCAGATCGTCTTGCATGGGCTGTTGATAATCAGGAGTGGCCAAGTCGGCCGGACGGCGATATTTTCCGTTCCATGAGTGAACGTATTCGTGAGGGAGCAGGCCGGCTTCCGTTTTGCGGGCCGTCTCGTCGACCAGGCCACGCTCGTCCACGCGGCTGTCGTCGGACTCATGATGCTCCAGTCCGAAGTGCGCGACGTGATCGCTTAAGCTGAGAAGAAAGTGGTAATCGCGATAGTGATGGGCGCCGAAAAGCTGGTTCGCCTGTTCGACCAAATTCTTGTAGTGGTCCCAGACTTCCGGGGGAGCGGCAAGAGCAGCGGCGCTGTCAGCGGCAATGTCCATCTCGGTCGGCGGGTCGTCAGCAAGCTTGACGACCTTCAGATATTCGCCGGTGATCACGGGCGAATCGACCAGCGTGGTCAGCGAAGCGGGCTTGAATGTGATCTGCGTTTCACCGCTCTCGCCACTGGTCGAAGCGATCGGCAAAGGCGTTCCATATTTCCAGTTGGCGGGAAGTTTCAGACTGGCTACGTAAGTGAAATCGTCGGCCTTCCAGCCTTTGGGGTACAGCAGGACTTGATTCCAACTGATCACCGCCATCTTGTCGGTGGCTGACGAACCGGCGGAGAAGCCACCCTCGAAAGTGGCGGGAGAAAGGAAATCAAGTTCGGCGTTGACTTCATTCTCACCGGCGGGCACGTCGACGTGGATGGTGAATCCGTCGAGCAGATCGCGGCGCCATTTCAGGGTCTTGCCGCCGGCGCTGAACTTAAGTCCGGCCAAGTCGACTACGGGGCCGTCGGGCGCGTGTTCGCCGGGAATCCACTTCGGATAGTAGAGGGTTAAATCACCGGCGCTGGCGGGGATTTTGAGCTGGGCGTGAAAAATCTTGCGCGGAGCCGAGGTGGCATCCACGAAGATGGTTACTGTTGGCGGCGTAGCCGCCCGACTGCAAAGTGAGGAAAAAAGCAGACAAACGACTCCCAAAATTCTTGAGAGTTTCATTTTGGCGCCCCCATGTTGTCGATCACTCGAATCCCAACAGCGCTTGCGGAATTTTAGACTATAGCAGTCCGCGTGAGCGCCAGTACACAGAGGCACCAGCGCTGCTATCATTTCGACGATGTCGCGTCGCGGAAAATTCATTACCTTCGAAGGACTCGACGGAACCGGCAAGAGCACGCAGCTGCGAAGACTTGCGGCGTCTCTGCGCGCGGCGGGGCACAAAGTCATTGAAACCCGCGAGCCAGGGGGAACGGCGACTGGCGAAAAGATTCGGCGCGTGCTGCTCGATTCGGCGACTGAGGGTCTATCGCCATTGGCGGAAATGGCTTTGATGTTCGCGTCGCGGGCGCAACACATTGCCGAGGTAATCCAGCCGGCGCTGGATCTGGGTCAGATTGTGCTTTGCGATCGCTTTACCGATTCCACGGAGGCCTACCAGGGTAGCGGGCGCCGGCTAGGCAGCGAGCTGGTACTGAAGTTGCACCGCGTTCTTTGTGGAAACTTGCAGCCCGACTTGACGATCCTGCTCGACTCTGACTTGGCCAAGAGTATCGGGCGAGCGAGAAGACGCAACCGGCGTGCTTCTGCAAACGATAGGGCGACAAAAAGTATGGGCAAACAGACCGACGAGAATCGTTTCGAACAGCAAGGCCGAAATTTCTTCAGCCGTGTGCGCGAGGGTTATTTGGCAATTGCCGCTCGAGAGCAGCAACGGGTCGTGGCGGTGGATGCGAGCGGAAGGCCGGGCGAGACGCATCGCAGGATTATGGGGGTTGTCGGGCGCAAGTTAAAGCTGGGCGCGGGAACCTTTTGACTCTATGAAGGGATGCTGGATGTCGATTTGCCATCGGAAGAACTTGGTCCAGACTTCAGGAGTGCCCACCCTTGCAAAAAAAAGCAAGGGTGGGGCAGCCTCGGTATTGGTGCTGCCCGCAGGGGCGCATCCTGCAATGTCATCGATAGGAAGGAACGTCATACGCGCATGGACAAGAAGGGGCGGGGTGTTATCCCTGCTTCGTTTCGCCGTGCACTCGGCGTCAAGTCCAGCGAGGTAGTGGTCCTGCGTCCCGAAAATGATGAATTGCGAATAGACACTGTGCGGCATCGTCTGGTCAGAGCGCAGAAATCGGTAGGGGAGCACGTTGCGCCAACCGTTTCTCTGGTTGACGAACGAATTGCCGAGCGCCGCGAGGATGCGCGGCGGGAGTCTGATCGACACCGATGAGTTTCTCCGATTTTCACGGCAACGCCGAAACCGTTCGTCGCTTGCGCCAGATGCTGGCGCGGGACCGCTTTCCGCACGCAGTGGTTCTTTCGGGAGCGCGCGGGTCGGGTAAGTACACGCTCGCCCTTATGCTGGCGCAGGCGCTGAATTGCCTGGAGCCGACCCGGACGGATGGGCTGCCTGATTTTTGCGGCCAGTGCTCGAATTGCCACCGCATCGCCCAGGCTGCCGATCTGGATGCGCAGTTTGCTGAAGCGGTGGAGACACGCGAAGGCCTGCGCGAAGCTGACAAGAAAGAGACGCGGCTCTTCATCCAGACTCATCCGGATGTGCTCGTGATCCCGCCCGATCCTCCGCAGATGATGATTAAAGTCGATCAAGTCCGCCGGGTGATCGAAACCATCTATTACCGTCCGTCGGAAGCTCGGGAGCGCGTCTATCTCTTCACCGACTCGGCTTTCATGAAGGAGGCGGCGAATTCGCTGCTCAAAGTTTTGGAGGAGCCTCCGGAGTTCGCTACGATTTTTCTGCTTTCGGAAAATGTGGGGGAATTGCTTCCGACGATTCGGTCGCGATCCATGGTGTTTCACCTTTGCGCGATTCCGGTGGAAGAGGTGGAGCGATATCTGGCCCAGCATCGGCCGGAGTGGAAGGCGCCGCAGCGGGCACTGGTTGCGAGATTGAGCGAAGGAGCGCTGGGCCGGGCGCGCACGTTTGACGTGGATGCGTATGTGGAGGCTCGGAGCTGTGCGTTGGTCATTCTCAGATCCGCGCTATTGGGAGGCGAACACACTCCGCTTTTCAAGATTACTGAAACATATCGTTCCGGCGCCGATGGGCGGGAGAAAACGGAACAACTTCTGCGCACACTCTACTCGCTATTGCGGGACCTGATGTTTCTGGGATCAGGGGCGCCCGAACTGGTTCAGAATCCCGACATACTGGCCGAACTCAAGCGACTGGGGGAGGCTGCGGATTTCGACTGGATCGCCACGGCCTCCGAACGCTTGGCGGATGTGGAGCGCGGAATGCGCCGTAACCTGCTGCGGTCCTTGTCGCTCGACGCCTTTGAACTGGCCTTGGAACGGAGTTCCTGAGTACTCGACTGAGAAACAAATCTTCCATTGTTTTCATTCGATTACCAAGATTACTTCAGTGGTTCTACTCCCTTCAGGGTCATTGCCGGTCCCTTCAGGCACGCCTATAATCGACGTACTCTGGTTGAAGATTCTCCGTCAGGTTCCGGGTAGAGAGAAGCGAGGGTGAAGTTTGTCTTCGCCAATGAGGCATAAAACCCGGTAATGCGAAAGCGCCTGCAACTCGCCCTGATGGCCAGCACGATCGCCGCGACCTCTCTTTCTCTCACACCACTGGTTCGTGCCGCCGATGGCGACGGACCCTCCGAAAAAATTACTGCGACCGACGAGCATGGCCGGAAAATTTACGTGAACGATTTTGTTGCGGCGAGTCCCGAACGCCGTGCGGAAGCTTCCGCATCGCCGCGCCGAAGGTTGATGTATTGGAGTTCGAAGGAAAAATGCTGGAAGCCGGTGCCTCCGGCGACCGCTGCGTCCATGCGGGCCGCGCGTTCGGCTGCGGCTGAGGTGAGCCAATACATCGGACGAGAGTCCAGCCAATCGGCGGCCGCCAGAATGGTAGCCGCCAATTTCCGCGGAATCACGGCGACGCCCGCGGATATCGAAAGCGCAATTGAACAGGCCGCAGCTCGGCATAATGTGGACCCAAACCTGGTGCGCGCAGTGGTGAAAGTGGAATCGAATTTCAATCCGAACGCCGTTTCCCGCAAGGGCGCGATGGGGCTGATGCAATTGATGCCCTCGACTGCGCGGCAGTTGAACGTACAAAATCCGTTTGATCCGGAACAAAATGTGGATGCCGGGGTCCGCCATCTGAAGCAGCTTCTGGAAAGTTACGGCGGCGACATCAAACTCACCCTGGCCGCCTACAACGCGGGTGCGGGCGCCGTGGCCCGCAGTTCAGGAGTGCCGCGGTATGCCGAAACCCAGAACTACGTGCGGCGGATTACCAATATTTATTATGGGGGAGCCCCCTTTGACACCGGAGGAGTGGCTCACGATCCCGTTAAAATGCAGCGAGATGCACGCGGCGTTCTTTACATCAGCAATACCGATTAGTTTTGTGGCATCTGTTACTGATAACGGATCTCTTTCTCCTGGGCACCCAGGGCTTCGAGTACACGAATCGTTCAAACAGGCAGGAACGAAGGCACGGCTGGTTATTGTGAAGACCTCATCGCGGCATCGCGGTATGTGGGGAGGCTTGCTGCTGCTGGCCACCTTGGCCGCGCAACCCGCCTACGCACGGGTACACCATTCTGAAGCCTGGGCGCGGGAACACTTCGCTACCGCCGAGAGAATGCGCGAAGCTCTGAATGGACGTCCTTCGAGAGACCGGACCCGAAACGATTACCAGCGCGTGCTGAATGCTTATCGCTCGGTATGTGCAGGCGCACCCGCTTCAACCAAGGCTGATCCCAGCGTGGTTGCGGTGGCCGAGACGATGGTCGAGATGGGCCGACTCTTCGACGACGACAAGATCCTGAACGGTGCCGTTGAACAGTTCAAGTTTTTGCGCCGGGAGTATCCCGGAAGCAAGTATCGCTTCGACGGATTGTTCACGATCGGCGAGATCTATAAAGACGATCTCAACGATCCGGAGGCAGCGCGCGCCACCTTTCAGGATTTTCTACGTCGTTATCCCCGCAATCGGTTAGCCAATGATGCGCGTCAAGCCATCCTGCAACTGAACGAGCAGACTGAAGCAGATAAGGCGGAAAAAGCGCAAAAGGCCGCTGGGAAAGAGCTGCCTCAAGGCGACAAACATGCTGCGGACCCATCATCTGCGGAAGACGGATCTCCCGAACCCAGTCCCGGGCGATCGCCGCGCGTGACCGGCGTCCGCCACTGGTCCACTCCCGACTACTCGCGCGTGGCTATCGACCTGGAAGGTGACGTTAAGTTTTCGTCGCGTCGGATTGCCCACCCATCGCGCATCTTCTTCGATTTGCCGGATACCAAGGTGGCTTCAACCCTGGTTGGCAAGAGCTTTGACGTGGACGATGGATTTCTGAAGAAGGTTCGCGTCGCCCAATTTGCTCGGGGACGAACACGAGTCGTGCTCGAAGTCGACAGTCTATCTGCTTACGACGCCTTTATGCTGCCGAATCCCTATCGCCTGATCATCGACATTCATGGCCGAAGTGGGCAGGCGAAGCAGCGCAAGAAACCTGTCGAATCTTCTTCGGCTGCGGATGCTGCGCTCGCGCCGCAGGCCGATCTTAAGTCTGAGCCCGTTTCATCGGACACGACGTCCCCGGTCGCGCACGCCGATTTGGCAGAGCCCACGGAAGCGTCGTCGCCGAACGATGCGGGGAGCGATTCGGCGATCGCCTCCACATCCGAAGCTCCTGCGGTAGTGAAGAAGCCGCAGACTGGCGTAGTGAAAAAGATTGTGGAGGCCGACGATGATGGCACGGAGAATGGCACAGTCCCGGGTGCCGCAGTTTCAAAGCGGAGTGCTCCGAAAGAAGTGGCATCGCGTACCATCGTCAAGAAAATTGTGGACAATGATCGTGAGGGCGAGCCGGAAAATCCAGACTCCGGCACGGGCCCGAGAAAATTAGCACCACCGCGGAGCAGATCTACTTCGCGCCAGATGTCGTACGGCAGATCGGGCGTGGCCTCAGATCTTGATATCCGCGAAGCCAGGCCCACGTCCGCGGGCGATCGTTCTCTGACTCGCGCGCTCGGTTTGAAAATCGGCAAGATTGTGATCGATCCCGGTCACGGCGGTCACGACACCGGCACGATCGGTCCCAACGGTCTGGAAGAAAAAGATCTGGTGCTAGAGGTGGGGCGCCGCCTGGGGAAGTTGCTGCAGACGCGACTGGGAGCGGAAGTCGTGTACACGCGCAAGAACGATAGGTTCATCCCACTCGAAACGCGAACTGCAATCGCCAACCAGGCGCGCGCGGATCTCTTCGTTTCCATCCATGCCAACTCAAGCGGCGATCCTGATGCGCGCGGAGTCGAGACCTATTACTTGAATTTCACTTCGTCACCGGAAGCGCTGGAAGTTGCTGCGCGGGAAAATGCGGTTTCGGAAAAATCCATTTACGAGCTGCAGGATCTGGTGAAGAAGATCGCGCTCAAGGAAAAAATCGAGGAATCACGGGAATTCGCAGGAGACGTGCAGGCGTCATTGCACAGCGGACTCGCGGTAAAAAGCCCGGCGATTCGTGACCGAGGCGTGAAAAAGGCTCCCTTTGTGGTGCTAATCGGCGCGAACATGCCGTCGATTCTTGCGGAAATTTCTTTTGTCAGCAACCCGACTGACGAGCATCGCCTTGCCACCAGCGAATACCGCGGGCGCATTGCCGAATCGCTTTACCGCGGCATCGCCAAATATGTGAACGGCTTGAGCGGGGTAAAGGTCGCAAGCAAGATGGAGAAATCCGCCAGCCGGTAGGGTTTACAAAGCCTGACACCCGATTCACTCGCCTGCCCCGCAATTCGCTGGAAGCCCACAGCTGAAACTTTTTCCCATCCTCTGTGGTCTAATCACAAAAGGGGTCTGTGGCCAGCGGTGTATTCATGCATTTTCCTAAACGTTTTCTGATATTCTCTCTTTTCATTCTGCTGGCGGGCGTGGCCCTTGCATCGGCGCCGGCTGCGGACGCGAATGCGCCTCCGATTCTCCCCAAACAATTTGCCGGATGGCAGCTGCAGGGTGCGCCCCAGTCCAGCAAAGATGCGAATTCCGCGGACCCCACGAATGCCGGGTTGCTCAAGGAATATGGGTTCACAGACTTCGAGGCGGCGACTTATAGGAGCGACGATGGCCGCACGCTGAAGATCCGCGCTGCCAGGTTCGCCGATGCAAGCGGTGCGTTCGGGGCATACACGCTGTACTTGCAGCCTGGAATGGCGAGGGAAGAGGTTGGCGATCAGGGAGCATCGGCCGATCAGCGCGTTCTGTTTTATCGCGGCCACATGCTTGTGGATGCAGTGTTCAGTCAAATGTCAGTGATGTCAGCGGCTGGGCTGCGCGAGTTAGCTGGCGTACTGCCGCGCCCCGGCGGAAACGCCGGCAACTTGCCTCCCATTCTCGCCTACATGCCTCATCACGGTTATCAGGCGAACACCGAGAAATACGCGGAGGGGCCAATCGGCCTGAGCGCGATCTCTTCTCCACTGCCGGCAACGCTGGTGGATTTCGGGGCGGGCCCTGAAGTGGTTTTGGGCCAGTATTCCACTGCCAGCGGAGAAGCGACGTTGATGTTGATTGAGTATCCTACGCCGGCATTGGCCGCCGAGCATTTGCGGCGCATCGATGCTGCGAATCACGCCACACAACCACAGGCGGGGATAGAAGCGGTCGAAAACATCGGACCATTCTTCGATAAGCGCACCGGACCGATCGTTGCGATCGCGGCCGGACCGCTTTCGCAGAGTGATGCGCAGACGCTTTTGGGTGCGGTGAACTACGAAGCCAGCGTCACCTGGAATGAGAACACCTACTTCGATAGGAAGAACAACGTTGCCAACTTGCTGGTGAACATAATTCTCTTGTGCATCATCGTCGGGGCCATATCGTTGGCGGCGGGAGTCGCTTTCGGCGGAGCGCGCGTGCTGCTCCGGCGCCATTTTCCGGGTCGAGTCTTTGGCCGCGCCGACCAAACCGAGTTTATCTCTCTCGACCTGTCAGAGCCAACTCCGCAGGGCTCTGAAGGAGGGCCCGGCTCCCCGACGGAGCGCGCAAACGGCACTTAAGTGGCTTAGAAATATCCACTTAGACGTGGGTGGTTGGTGGTTTGTCTCAAATTGGAACAGTGGTTCGAAGTATTGCCTTATTACGCAAGTCATTGAATCTAAAGACATTTATTTCCTAGAAATTGCTTGACACCTCCCTTTTTCGGCTCATAAGATTTTCTCCAGAAAGTTTTGACGGTATTTAAGCCTCCGTTGGAACTATTCTCCCTTGAAGAGAAGAGGTCGCCCTGTTGCCGGGCGGCCTTTTCGTTTGCAAGATCGCCACTTTTCTGGGTCGCGTTTCTCGTAGCCACCGATCTCGATCTAAGTCAGAACTTCACTTCAGAGGAACTGTTCGTCGACAGTTCCGTATCATCGGTTGAGCAGTTGTACGCAGTGCGCCGGGATACAATCGGCGCGGGAGGAATTATGTTCTGCGATGGATGCGGCGCAGCAGTGCAACCGGGCCAGGCATTTTGCAGTCGCTGTGGAAAGCAAGTCTTGGGTCCCGTCGCCGCATGGGAACCGCGCGCGGGGCGCGTGCAGGGGCACGTGCATTTGTTGGGCATCCTCTGGCTGGCTATTTCGGCGTTCAATACGATTGCCGGCGTGATTCTCTATGTCCTCGCGAACACGCTGTTCGCGCATTTGCATGAGATGGGCGCACCGGAAGCGCCGACCAGCTTCGTGCGTCCATTGTTGAGCGTGATCGCGCTAACTTTGTGGACTAAAGCTGCGGGCGGATTCCTAGCCGGATGGGGTTTGTTGCATCGCGAACCTTGGGCTCGCGTCGTTGCGCTAGTTCTGGGATTCATCGCCTTGTTCCATATCCCGTTCGGTACGGCGGTCGGCGTTTATACCTTGTGGGTTTTGCTTCCTGCCCAATCGCAACAGGAATACGATGCGCTCGCCGCCTCCCGTGCCGCGTAGTTTGGCCCCATTATGCGAATGACAGCCTGATTGGGCCGCGAGTTGCTTTCCCCGGCGATTTGGTAAACTGAAACAGTTCATCAGAAGCCGACGTAGCTCAGTTGGTAGAGCAGCCGATTCGTAATCGGCAGGTCAGCGGTTCAAGTCCGCTCGTCGGCTCCATCCTAACCTCTTAGAGAGACCTAGTTTACAGATTTGGGCATTGCATCCGAGGTCGGATTTACTGTCCCATTACTGTCCCGAAAATTGTGAGCAGCTATTTCCGCTTCGAACTTGCCCATGGCTGCAATAACGTCTGGGGTTTGTGGCTTGATGTAATAACCAAGCGTGACGTTTACGTTCGAGTGGGTAAGGATGGCCTGGATCACCTTATCGGGAACCCCAGGCCGAGAGAGATTAGTTCCCAAGCCACGGCGTGCCGCATGCCACCCGTGCCACGTCGGCAGCCCTTGGTCGCGTTCATATTTGTGGTTTTGCTTCAGGTGCTTCTTGTCGTTGTTCAGACCGCAATGTTGGCAGCGATTCAACGCCGGCAGCATGTGACGATTGAGCAGATTGTTTGTTGAGATGCGGGTCCCCAGGCTGCTTGCGAAAATTGGCCCTTTTCGCGGATCTCCGCATCGTAAACGGTGAAGTTCAAGCCGATCACCCAACTGGTGTCATCGATCATCTGAAAACGTAGTTTTCTGAACATCTGCCGGAGTGAACACCTCAACATCATCGGCGCCGCAGGCGCACCTGATCCGTCAATCATCCTTGAAGTCAGCTGAGGTTTAATCATCGTCGAAGGTGGGAGCTAGAACGGGACCTCGCCGCTTGTAACGACGAGGCCCCCGGTTGGCAACCTTCATCAGGTAGCCATCCATCGGAATGGACCTACCCTGCCATGATCGGTCGCCGTTGTCCAGTCCCACCTGGCGACGCGGATGGCGTGTCATGGCGAGGTTGTTCTCCGTCAGCGGGTTTGCCACGGCAGCCAATGCCACGGCGTGTTCTGGATCTGTCGCCGCTGCGATCGGGGACAGCGTTATTGCAGCACGGCCTGTCAGGCCGACGCCCGCAAAGCAACGCTGCGCTTGCGACCGGATGTCATCGTGCTGGACGTCATATTGCCGGTGGTGAACGGAATCGAGGCTGCTCGCCGCCTGCACCAACTGGGCTCGCAAGCGGAGATTGTTTTCCTGACAGGGATCGAAGACCCTGAATACATTGCCGCAGCATTGGATCTTGGTGCCAAAGGCTTCATCTTCAAGCTCTGCCTGTACGAAGATTTGGCGCTGGGGATCCTCGCTGCGTTGGAAGGGCGAACCTTTTGTTCCAGCAAGGGAGAATCAGATTGAAGGACACAGGTTGCGGGTTTAGAAGCCAGAGATCATCATATGACTAGCAGTGAAGGCAAGCGCGTGAGAGAAATCAACTTGCAAAGCGGATTGCGGGACTTCCCATGCCATGGTTCCACTTGTCAACTTTGCTCGACTCGCTCCCGGTTGCCCTTCCTGTGTGCGGAGATCATCGATTACCTCCATGGTTGTTAGCCTAAGACGAATATGAGGCCGAGGGAGTATATGGCCGCGGCCCTACTTTTCGGCGTACGGTGGAAATATCCCATTCGTCCCCTTCCCAACTAATCAAGGCGGCGGACTTGGATGCCGTAGCATCAAGTAGCGAGTAGTCAATCGGAAAAACAAAGTTGAAGGCGCAACCAGCGACCGTTGGTTGCGCCTTTGTCATTTCCGGTGAAGCGACGCAAATCCGCAAATCTTTTGAACTACTCACCTCGTCTGTAGAGGGCAAAAGGCCACAAACAACTTAGAAAAGGTGCGAAGCATGTCAATCATCAAAGTATTAAGAGAGAGGACGGATGCGTTTTCGCGGAACTGGCGAAACTGTTAAGCGTATCCGACGCGACGGTTCAGCGTTGCGGACGGCAGCGGCTAACCTGACAACGAGGTCTGGCCCTCGACGGTGAAGTTTTCTCCGAACTGGCCGAAAGTAAAATCGTCGCGGCCCAAAAAGCTCTCCCAGTAATGGTAAGAATCCATCTGGTAGACAAAACACGGCGCGGTTCTCCCCACCGTGGCCGGCGAGATCGGCTTGCGCATCGCCATCGATATCGAGCTTGCGCACCATTCGGCGTCCATCAACTGGAGATTCCCAGACTGACGTTCGGACAGTCTTACCGTTCCATGTCACGTCGCGCGGAAGACCGACATTTACTGAAAGCAATCGGGGCATGCATACCTCGCCGAAGTCAGAGATCGATCACCCCAGCAACTTTCCGGCGAGCCAGTAATCGACACTGAACCTTCCCGGACCGGAGCAGATCAGCCAGATAAAGAAGAGCACGTACAGGACTTCCGGAAGGTAAAGGAAATCGTCGAGCCAGTTAAGTGGCGAAAGTCCTTTAGGCAGGGTGGAGACCGCGCTGGTCAGGGTGGCGACTGTCATATCGATCAATAAAGCGACGCAGGCTGCGCTCGAAAGAAGCCCCACGGTCAGCAAGGACCCGCCAACGAACTCGATAGCCGCCACGAAATAGGCCAGTTGCCGGGGAAACGGGGCTTTGGCCTTCACCAGCGTGTCGTAAACAGGTTTCGTGCCGCCGGCGACAATCAATTTGTTTGCCCCGGAGATGGCGAAGAACAGCCCGATCGAAACGCGTATCAGCAGGAT